>JBDTOD010000055.1:0-25259 GCA_039933415.1 bacterium | reverse complement strand
AGGCCGCGCTGTCGTGGTAGAAAGCGGAAAGGCCGAGAATGTATTCGTGAGCCATTGGCGGACTCAACGTCCGGCGCGCGGAGTGATGGGCGAAGCAACGCTCGTGCGAAGACGCACGGGCGGTGTGGTGAAGAGAGGACGCCGGGGCTCGGGCGCCCGCAACATCGCACGGCCGCTCATCGAGCTAGCCCCCGTCATGCCAGCGAGCGATGCGAGGTCCCGCCGCTCTCGTCGCAGAAGTAGACGACCTGTGAGCCTTGTGTCTCGAGATTGAAATGAATCTCGCGAAGCTGCGACATCGCTTCTCGCAGGCCCGCCTGCTTGCTCTTCTCGCACATCAACAGCAGGAAGCCGCCGCCGCCGGCACCCAGCACTTTCCCACCCAGCGCACCGTGCTTCAGCGCGTGCGCGTAGATCGTGTCGATCTCGCCGGTGCTGATGTTCGTCGCAAGCTCACGCTTCCACAGCCAGCTCTGATGGAGGAGCCGCCCCAGTGTTTCGATGTCGCCGGCGTACAGAGCGTCGCGGCCTTTCGCCACGAGCTCGACCATCCTGCCGAGCACGGCGCGCTTGTCGGCAAGAACCATGTTCCCTTTCTGTTCCGCCAGGATCGACGAGGCCGGACGGCTCTTGCCGGTGAAATAGAGCAGCAGGCTGTCCGCGAACTCGGTGTGATGCGCCGGGGGCAGGAGGAGAGGCTCGACGGTCACCTGCCCCGTCGAGAGAAAGGTCAGGACGTTCAGGCCGCCGTACGCCGCGGCGTACTGGTCCTGCTTGCCGATCGGTTCTCGCAGCGTCTCGATCTCGATTTCGCATGCGCCGGCGGCAAGCATCTCCTTCGTCGCGTAGCGCCCTTGGCGCGCATGCAGGTTGTGCAGCAAGGCCACCGTGAACGCCGACGAGGAGCCGAGCCCGGTGCCCGCCGGAATGTCGGCGATGGATGCGACCTCGATGGCGCCGTCGATGCCGAACTTGAGCAGCACCTCGCGAATGATCGGATGCTTGAGCTGCTTCGCGCCGGTCACGAGCTCGGTCACGGAGTACTTGGCGGTGATCTTGTCGGCATCGAAATACCGGTGCGTCGAGATGTACATGTACTTGTCGATCGTCGTGCTGAGCACCGACGCCGGCGACTGCGTGTAGTACTCCGCCAGGTCCGACCCTCCGCCAAAGAGGCTGATGCGAAACGGCGCCTTGGTGATGATCATCGCTGAATCCCCTCCCTCTGCGGTTGATCGAGGATGAACTGCACCGCCTCCGGCAGGTCGTCGACCATGAAGTCCGGCCGCGACGCGTCGGTCACGTCCCGGCACCCTTCTCCCGAGCGCACGCCGATCGTGGTCACGCCGGCCGCCTTACCGCACAGAATGTCGCGGGCCGAATCACCGACCATGTAGGAGTGCGTCATGTCGATATTGAAGCGCGATCGCGCCGCGTCGATCATGCCGGCCTTCGGCTTGCGACACTCGCAATCGATCTTGAGGGCGACGTTTTCACCTGGAAAGCCACGGTCGGGATGGTGCGGGCAGACGAAGATCGCGTCCAGCCACGCATGACGCTCTCCCAGCACCGTCTCCAGCTTGTTGTGGATCGCGCTCAGTCCTTCGACCGTGCACAGGTTGCGCGCGACGACGGGTTGATTGGTGACCACGAGCGAGAGGTAGTCACTGTCGTTGAGACGACGAACGGCATCGGGAACACCAGGGAGCGTTCGCAACTTGTCGGGCGTGTCGATGTAGCCGTCGGAGGCGTTGAGCACGCCGTCACGATCGAGAAACACGGCCGGGCGACTGTGCTCGAGATTCCAGCGCGCCACTTTGCCCGAGGCGTCGTCGGCAGAGACTCTCGCGAGCCGAGCCGGCGTGCCCATGTCCTTGATGTACTCCGGCGTCGGATAGCCGAAGATCGGCTCGCGCTCGTAGATGGCGGGGAAGATGTCCTTGCCGAAATCCGCGGGCAGGCCGCGCGGAATGACATCGAGAATCCGCGGCGACAGCACGTACAGTCCTGCGTTCACGAGGTTGGGAAAGTAGCGCCCGTGCGCGTGTGGCTTGGAATGCACGGCGGTAATCCGGTGCGCACCGTCTACCTCCACCAGATCGCTGTCGTACGGGTGATCGTTCGGGTGCACGACGAGCGTGGCGAGCGCGGACGATCCGCGGTGCGCGTCGATCAGTCGCTGGAGATCGACGTCGAACAGCACGTCACCGTAGACCAGGAGAAAAGGGTCGGTGAGCTCATCGGCAATCTCGTGCAGCCCTCCCGCCGTGCCAAGGGGAGCCTGCTCGCGGTGCACGCGCACGCGCGGCAGAGGCTCCGGACGAGCGGCGACATGCGCTTCGATCTGGTCGGCGAGGTGAGAGGCCAGCAGTGTGACGTCGGTGATGCCATAGCGACCGAGCTGATCGAGCTGCCGGTCGAGCACCGCTCTCCCGTTGATCGTGACGAGTGGCTTTGGAAGCTGCGACGTGACCGATCCCAACCGCGTTCCCTTGCCGCCGACGAGGATGACCGCCCTCATCAAACCGGCCTGATATCCGGTTCACGATCTCTTGCGAAGAGCTGCCCGAACGTGTGCATGAGGATCTGGTGACAGTCTTCGACCAGCCCGTAATTGGCGTAGGGAACGTGCAGCGAGATGTCCGCGCGCTCGGCGAGCGTTCCTCCGCTGAATCCCGTGAGCCCGATGGTCGTGATCCCAAGCGCCTTCGCGCTCGCCGCGGCCGCGACGACGTTCGGACTGTTGCCTGAGGACGAGATCAGCAGCAAGACATCCCCTGCCGTGCCCAGCATCTCGATCTGACGCGAGAAGACGGCGTCGTAGCCGAAGTCGTTCGCGATCGCGGTGAGCAGCGCCACGTTGGACGCCAACGAGTGCGTGCGAAGTGGTGGCAGCCCTTCGCTATGGGTGCCCTTCGTCCAGTCGCAGCACAGATGATCGGCGATCGCGGCCGATCCGCCGTTGCCGGCAACGAAGATGTGACGGCCGGCGCTGACCGCCGCACCGATCACGCGCGAGGCCTCGTCCAGGGCGGAGTCGGAGACCTGCTCCAGTGCCTGCTCGAGATCGTGGGCATACTGCCGCACGTAGCCCTTCCACGTCGGAGCGGCGAACACGGCGTTCTTGAATCTCGGGTCCAGCTTCGGGTCGCTCAACGTCTCTCCCACCGGTGGTGCCCCGGCGACATCGACGGGGATGCAGACTCATGATCGTGGAGCTGTCGCAACGCTGTACTCGAACACCGCCGGCGAGGCCGCATCGAAGCGAAGGACTCGGCCGGGACACGATTCGACGACCCCGAGCATTCTGGAGGCCAAAGGGGTTCGCATTTCCTCAATTTAGCCCGTTAATTGACGAGCGAGGAGGCAAATCGTCCCTTCTCCGCCGACGAACGCTCCGTCTACGCAGACGCGCTCCGTAACCGGATGCAGACGATGGGAAGCAGCGCGACGCACAGAAGTGAGCCCATTCTCATCACCGACGCCTTACCCCGTGATCCAACTCCATGGATAGTCAGCACTACGACGCGATTGTGGTCGGCTCGGGCATCAGCGGCGGCTGGGCGGCGAAAGAGCTGACCGAGAAGGGACTCAAGACGCTCCTGCTCGAGCGCGGCCGGAACGTCGTGCACGTCACCGACTACGTGAATGCAACCAAGAACCCGTGGGAGCTCCCCAATCGATCGGTGAGCACTCGTGGACACGAGCGCGACTATCCCGCGCTGCGGCGCGCGCGCCTGTTCTTCGAGCCGAACTTGAGCTTCTGGGCAAATGAGCGAGAGTGCCCCTACGTCGAGAAGAAGCCCTTCGATTGGCTGCGCGGCTACCAGGTCGGCGGTCGCTCCCTGCTGTGGGGGAGGCACTGCTATCGGTGGAGCGACTTCGACTTCGAGGCGAACAAGACGGAAGGCGTCGGCGTCGATTGGCCTATCCGATACCGCGACATCGCTCCGTGGTACGACTACGTCGAGCGGTTCGCCGGCATCAGCGGCTCGGTCGAAGGACTTCCGCAGTTGCCCGACGGTCAGTACCTGCCGCCGATGGAGCTCAACTGTGTCGAGAAGGAGGTCGCTTCGCGCATCAAGGCGCACTACAACGGCCAGCGCCGAATCATCATCGGACGCGTCGCCAACCTGACCCAGGGGCACGACGGCCGAACCCCTTGCCAGTACCGCGACAAGTGTTGGCTCGGCTGTCCGTACGGCGCGTACTTCAGCACGCAGTCAGCGACGCTTCCCGCGGCGACGAAGACGGGCAACCTCACGCTTCGACCATTTTCCATCGTCCGGCGAGTGCTGTACGACCACGCCACGGGGCGGGCCACTGGCGTGGAGGTCATCGACGCGGAGACGAAGCAAACCTACCAGTTCACCTCGAAGGTGATCTTTCTCTGTGCCTCCACGCTCAACTCGGCGTGGATCCTCATGAACTCCGCGACGGACGTGTGGCCTGGCGGGCTGGGAAGCTCGAGCGGCGAGTTGGGCCACAACGTCATGGATCACCACATCTATGCCGGCGCAAGCGGCCGCGTCGAAGGCTTCGACGACAAGTACGTCTATGGGCGACGACCGACCACCTATTACCTGCCCCGGTTCCGCAATCTCTTCGGCGACAAGCGAAGCTACCTTCGCGGATTTGGATATCAGGGAAGCGCGAGCCGCAGCGACTGGACGCGCGACGTCGCCGAGCTCGGGGTCGGTGCGCAGCTCAAGGAGAGTCTGACCGAACCGGGGCCCTGGTCGATCGGCATGAGTGGGTTCGGCGAGACGCTACCCTATCATGACAACCGTGCGTATCTCGACGCCGAGAAGAAGGACAAGTGGGGCCTGCCCGTGCTGGCGCTGGACTGTTCGATCAAGGACAACGAGAAGAAGATGCGCGTGGACATGACGAACGACGCGGCAGAGATGCTCCACGCCGCGGGGGTGAAGGACGTGCGGCCATACAATCGGGACTACAACTTCGGCGCGTGCGTCCACGAGATGGGCACGGCGCGGATGGGCCTCGACCCGAAGACGTCGGTGCTCAACGGCAACAACCAGGTGTGGGACGCGAAGAACGTGTTCGTCACCGACGGCGCGTGCATGACCTCGTCGGCCTGCGTGAATCCTTCGCTCACCTATATGGCCCTCACGGCGCGTGCCGTCGACTTCGCGCTCGCGGAGCTGAAGCGGCGCAACCTCTGAGCGCACGCCGAACGTCGCGCGCGCACCGCGCTGTCGCCGTCAGGTCTTGCCGGCCGGCGGCAGCCACCGCGACGGCCCGCCGAGCACCGTGCTGAGCGCCCAGCGCGCGGCTGGCGCGTTGGGCTGCAGCGCAACACCGACCAGCGCGGCTGCCGCTGCGCCGCGCCGATCGCCGGAGTAGTAGCGAAGCAGCGCGCGATCCGACCACCGCTCCCACGCCCGCGTCGCCGGACCTTTCAGCTTGGCCGGCTGCCGGCCGGTGATCCCCCGCCGCGCGAAGGTGCGCGTGAGAATCTCGATCGTGATCGCCAACCGGCGGTCGCTGTTCGTGCCGCCGATGCTCGCGTTCCGGTCGTGGATGCGATAGCGAATCAGCACTTCCGGCAGGTTCACGAGTCGTCCGACCTCGGCGAGCCGCAGCCAGAAGTCGTGATCTTCGCCGGTGGTCAGCAGATCCGCCGAGTATCCGCCCATCTTCAGCGCGGCCTCGCGCCGAAAGGTCGCCGTCGGGTTCATGATCGTCCCGCCGCGGCCGTTCAGGTGCGCGCCGTCGATCTCCTCGTGCGTGTACGCACGGACGCTCACGCGCACCGGCTGATTCTCCGCATCGACGATCAGCGCGCGCGATCCGACGGCCACGCACTCGGGATGACGGTCGAGATACGCAACCTGTCGTCCGAGTCGCTCGGGGAACATCGCGTCGTCGCAATCGAGATTCGCCACGAACTCACCGCGCGCCTCGCGCAGCCCGATGTTCCTCGCGATGGACGGCGCTGCATGCGGATGCTCGATCAGGCGCACGCGCGCGTCCGTCGCCGCGAGGCGAGCGGCCGCGGCGGCCGAGCCATCGGTGGATCCCGCGTCGAGAAGGAGCAGCAGCTCGAGATCGGTGAACCGGCTTGCGAGCACGCTCTGCACGGCTTCCGCGATGAATCGCTCGCCATTGAATACCGGCATGACCACGGAGACGCGCGGCGTCACGAAGTACTCGACCGGTGCTTCGCCGAGTTGGCAAGAGATGCGGAACCGTGCACGGTCACCCCTGAGTCACGGCGAAGCGGCGCGACGGATTGAAGAACGCCCGATCGCCCTTCCTGTACGGGAGATTGCCGTCGTACGAGCCCGGCGACTCCACATACCGCAACGCCTTGGTGCAACCCGTCTCCGAGCTGAAATAGCCAAGCAGCGTGAGCTCCTTCATGAGCCGGAAGTAGTGCGGCGCGTCGGACCCGTCCTTCTCCGCGGTGTACTTTCGCTGCTCCCGATCCAGCTCGTTCAGCAGTGCGGTGCGTTCGGCCGGCGTGCTCTCCATGAAGGACTTGTCGTGTCGCTTGTGGCTGGCGCTGTCGATCCTGTCCAGCCCGCGCCGAAAGGCCGTGTACGCGGAATCATCGTAGCACTGCGTTGCCGTCGCGGTCATGAACGTGCCGATGCCGACGGATTTCGCGCCCGGTGAATCGGTCGTCGGGATGATCGTCTCTCCGATCTCGTCCAACAGCGCGAGCTCCGCGACGGTGAACGGTTCCGTACGATTCTTCGCGCCGGGAGCACGACAACCGGTGACGAACAGCTCGGCGCCGATCGCCATCGTGCCGGTGATGGCCATCAACCGCGTAAGGGCTTCCCGTCGGTTCATGCTCGGTGGACGCTTCATCTCTTCTCGGCGGCGGCGAAAGTGGGCGCTCGATGCGCGTGGTCGTTCGCCCGAATTGACTTGGTCCTTCGCGTGGCCGACGTTTAGCCCGCGATCGAGCAGACGAGGACGATCCGGTACGGATCGAGGTGCCGAGGGGAGACGTGCGAGCGTCCCATTTGGATACGCCCCTGGCGAGGCCAATAGTACGCTCACGCTGACGCACGAGCAAGACGAAACGAGGAGGAGTGAATGAGAGAAGCAATGTCGGTGTCGCTGCTGCTGCTGCTCGCGCTCTCATGCGGGAGGGCCAACGCCAACGCCGACGCAGTGAGAGCGCGCGGGAGCTTTCACCTGAGTGAGGGCAAGTACGACCTCGCCATTGCGGCATTCGACAGCGCGATCGCGATGCGGTCCGACGATGCCGACTCCTACATCAGCCGAGGCAATGCGTACGCGTCGAAGCGCGATCTGGATCGCGCCATCCAGAGCTACGACAGCGCGATTGCACTTCGGCCGAACCAGTCGTTCGCATACAAGAATCGCGGCATGACCTATACGACGAAGGGAGACTTCGATCGGGCGATTCGGGATCTGGACCGCGCGATCGCCCTCCAGCCGGACTATGCGACCGCGTACAACAGTCGCGGATTCGCCTACCAGATGAAGGGCGACTACGAGCATGCGGTGAAGGACTACGACCGGTCCATCGAGCTCTCGCCTAAAAGCGCGGCGACTTACGGCAATCGCGCGAACGTCCATTTCATTCTCGGGCACTTTCCCGAGGCGACACATGATCTGGAGCGCTCGCTGAGCTTTTACCAGGCGGAGACGAAGCCGTCCGAGTTCCTGAGCGAGCCCGGTGCCTACGGTGTGATCTGGCTGCATCTCGCGAAGATGCGACAGGGAGCGGCCGACGCCGAGGAGTTCACCGCCAACTCGGCACGAATCGATTCCACGAGCTGGCCCGGCCAGATCGCCGCATTCTACAGGGGAAGGTTGCCGGCGGATCGGCTGGTCGCGTTGGCCGGAAACGGCGACACCGACCGTCAGCCCGACCAGCGCTGTGGCGCGGAGTTCTTCATCGGCCAGGCCGCGGTCGCGAAGAAACAGACGGCGGAAGCGAGGCAGCGGTTCGAAGCGACGCTTGGCTGCTCGAAGCGACACGTGGAGCGCGAGATTGCCGACGCGGAGCTTCGTCGCCTCGGCGCCGGCACGAGATGACGCGCGGTACCCGTTGGCTCGCGAACGCGGCGCTCGTCCTCGTCGAGACGCTCGTGCCGGTAGCCGCGATCGCCGTGAGCGCGTCGCGAGCTACTTGAATTCCGCCGGCAACCTGGCCGCGAGCGCGCGCGCGACCCACGCGTTGCCGAGGTTTGAATACTGGTCGGTGATTCCGGGTGCGGCGCCACGCGGCACGCGCGAGATGAACGAGAGGTCGAGCGAGTCGGGACGCATGGCGCGCATTGGCGAGGTGAGGTCGATAAGGGTGATGCCCCGCCGCTGCGCATAGGCCGCGAGCTTCTTTCGACGCTCCTCCGGAGACTTCGGCCTGAGGTCGCGCTTCACGGGCAGATACGCGAGCACGAGCCGACTGCCGTTCGCCGCATTCGCCGCCGCGAGATCGTCGAGCACCTTCTCCACGAGCGGCCACTGCGCGTCGATGCGCTTCGCCGCTTCTGCCCGGCCGTCCACTCCGGTGAGCTGCATGAACGCCTCCACCGAGCGCAAGTGATACTTCGCGCGGCCACGGGTCGCGTCCCGTAGTGCGTCGATCGTCTGCTCCGGGACGGGCACGTCGTGCGCGACGATACGCCCTCCCTCGAGCGACAGCATCGGCTTGAAGCGACCGGCGTTGCTCGATGTCGTCATCCGCTCGAGCTGCGCGTTCGTGATACCGAACAGCTGTACGCGGTGCGCGACACGGTGGCCATCCCGTTCGTACCAGAGCGCGCTCTGATCGAGACCATAGTCGGCCTGGCCCATGTTGTACGTCCGCAGCGTCGGCAACACGCTCGCCAGCATCGCGCACCACGTGCGCTCATCGGACACGCCGTAGCCGAGCGTGTACGAGTCTCCGGAGCAGACGACTCCCTCGGCCCTCGGCGCACCGACAGAGTCGGCGGCGCCCGTCCCGCGGAAGCCGAGTGCGGTGGTGGAGAGGCCAATGCCCTTGCCGTATTCGTCGGGGCTCGCGAAGCCCGGGCGGTTCACCCAGCCGAGCAGTGTATCGTGCGTCGTGTGCGGACGGATGACGCCTCTGGGCGCGCTCGCGCTGCGATAATCGCGCACGAAGAGCAGCGCGCTCGCGCCTCCTTCGAGCAAGCAGAGCGTCGCGACGATGATCACCACGCCGAGCAGCAGGCCTATCGCGGCGCGCTTCATCGCGACGGGAGGGCGAGCGACGCGGCCACCGCCGGCATGGCGCGCAGATGCTCTGCCAGATGTGCCGCTACCCATCGATGACCGGCCGCGGTGTAGTGGCCGCTCGAGCCCTGCACCGGCAGCGCATTGGGCGTGATGAACAGCCAGTCGGCCGAATCGGACGGCACGCTGCGGATCTCGTCCGTGAGGTCCACGAACGGAATGCCGGACGTCCGGCTGAAAGCAGCGAGCCGATGGCGACGCGTGTCCTGCGCTCCAGGCGACTGGTCATTGGGAGCGGGGAGGTAGACGAGCACGAGATTACTCCCCCGCTCCTTGTTGAGTCGTGCGAGGTCCGTGAACACCGCCAGGGCGATATTCCACACCTGCGCATCGACGCGCGCGAGCTTTGCGGAGTCGCTCTGATCGGTCTGACGCTGGATCAACTGCACGAGCCGAAGATCCGGTACGAGGCCGAGCGCGGTTCCGAGCTTGCTGTCTCCCTTCCATTGGGGAACGGGCACGTTCTCCAGCGCGAGTGCACCATCCTTCAGGCGAAGCCTCGACTTCGGGTAGCCGGTGAACGTGGTGACGGCCATGCGCTCGAAGTCAGCCCAGATGAACGCGAAGACATGCAACTGGTGCGGATAACGAATCGCGTCGCGCTTGTACCAGAGGTATGCCTGGTCGATTCCGTAGCCCCGTTGCGCCATGTTGAGTGTGCGCACACCGGGCAGCTCCTGCTCCAGATAGGCACAGAAGGTCTCGTCGTCGGAGACGCCGGAGCCGAAGGTAAATGAATCGCCCGAGCAGATCGCCCGCTTCTCACCTGGCGCGAGCGCGGCCGTCACCGGGCGGTGGATTCGCATTCCGTCGGCGTTCGTCGTGAGCCGGAGACCAGGGCCGTAGTTGTCGGCCATGGCGAGATTCGGCAATCCCACCCAGCCAAGCAGGGTGTCGTGCGTCGCCTGGCGGAAATTCTTCGGCGGAGGGGGAATGTTCCGGATGTCGTGGGCCAACAATCCGAAGCTGCTCAGTCCCTCGAGGCCGAGCACGCACAACACCAGGGCGAGGATGACTCCCGCGACCCTCCAGACGGGGCGCTTCAACATTGCCGACGAGGCATCCGGTGCGGCCTGCGGGAAGGGGGGGGAGAGCGACGTACGCAAAATTGGCTCAGGACGCCAAGTCCGCCGCTCCGAGATTACGACCTCGTGGTGGGACGGGCAAGGCGCGCTGAACGTGATGTGGCGTGCGTGGCGCGGCGGCGCTGTCGCTGCGGAATGGACGACTCAGCGATGCTGCGCGTACAGCCAGGCCCACATCGCCGGGTTGGCGTAGACGCTGTCCCAGATCTCGTGCGGGCCGCCTTTGATCTCCGAATAGAGGATCGGCGAGGCCACCGCCTTGAACGCGTCGACTTCGAGCCGCACCTGGACGACGGACACCTGCGTGTCCTGATCTCCCTGAAACTGCCAGATGGGCAAGTTTTTCAGTACGGGGGCGACCACCTGGAATCCCTGGGCCTGGGTGGTGCTCGCCACGCCCGTGATGCACAGGCCGCACGGGTCCCCCGAGATCGGCACGAACGCGGCGAATGTGGTGGGACGACGGTACGCGACCTCGAAGGCGTGGATCGCGCCGTATGACAATCCAGTCAAATAGATGCGGGTCGGGTCGGCCTTCGAATACTCGGCCATGACCTGATCGAGCGCGGCGGGCGCGATCCGCACGAAGACCTGGCGACCCGTCTCGCCTGCCGGCGACTGCGGAAAGACGACGATGGCCGGAAACGACGCATTCGCCTTGACGACCGGTCCCAGGCCGGTGTTCGTCTGGCTCACGTTGTCGCTGCCCTTCTCGCCCGAGCCATGCATGAACAGGATGACCGGCACCTTGCTCACGCTGTTGTAGTTGGCCGGAATGAACACCTTGAATCCGTAGGTGGCTCCGCCGTCCGATACGGTGCGACTCACGAAACCTGTCGTCACCTCGCCGCCGCCGCTGATCTGCGTGGTGAGAACGCCCTCCGATCCACCACCGCACGCGGCCAGCACCAGCGCCAGCGCAGCGCCCGACCAGTTGCAACGCATCATCGAGAACCTGGAGAAAGAAGAGCGTGTCTGAAGGTGCGGCATTCGATGGCCCGAGTGGTCAGCGATGCTGCGCGAGCAGCCATTCCCACAGATACTGCGTCTGGTACGCGCGGTCCCAGACGTCGTGCGCGCCGTCGGCGTATTCCGTGTACTTCACCGGCACGTGCGCCGCCTGGAGCGCCGCCACGAGATGCCGCGTGTCGGTGGCGAGGGCCGCCTCATCGTGCGCGCCCTGGAAGATCCAGATCGGCGTCCTGCCCAGTGCGCGAGCTTCTGCCGGGTGCGACTCCGACGTCGGCCATCGGCTGGCCCGGTCTGGTGTCGGTTGGATCACCACCGGCGCCGAGACGTTGATCACCGCGGCGAACTTGCCAGGATGGCGGTATATGATGTCGTAGGCGAGGATGCCGCCCATCGAGAATCCCGTCAGGTAGACGCGATCGGGATCGCCATTCACTTCGTGCACCACCGAGTCGATCAGCCGGGTGAACGACGGGGTCCAGTCCAGAATCTTCCCCTCGCCTGGCACCTGTGGGAGGAGGACGACGGCCTGGTACGTCGAGGCATTCGCCCGCACGAACTTCCCCACCCCGACACCCATCTGACGCACACCGTCGTTCCCCTTCTCCGCCGACCCGTGCAGTGCGACGACCACGGGCCACTTCTTCGACGGATCGAAGTTGCGCGGCAGGAAGAGCTGATAGCGAAACAGCACTCCGCCGTCGGTGAACGTGCGGCCGTTGAACTGACCCGGCACGAGTGTCGCCGCTACCCGGAACGACGGCGACGTATCGCGAGTCGCCGCCTGTTCAACCTCATGAAGGAGCCGCTTGGGAGACGGTGTCGACGCGACTGTGCCGACAGCGGCCACGACGATCGCCGCGACGATCAGGCGTGATCGCATGCGCATCTGCCCGTGTGTCGGATCAGCGATGCTGCGACCACAGCCAGGCCCACATGTCAGCCCTCTGGTATACATCGTCCCAGATGGTGTGGCCCGCGCCCTTGTACTCGGTATAGAGCACGGGCGAACCGGCTGCCTTGAACGCGGCCACTTCCTGCCGCACGTTCACCACGGACACCTGCGTATCGAGCTCTCCCTGGAACTGCCAGATCGGGAGCAACTTGAGCGTCGACGCCACCATCGGGAACATCACCGAGTTGGTCGCGCTCGTCGAGCCGGCGATACAGGCCGAGCACACGGTTCCCGAAATGGGGACCATCGCGGCGAACTTCGTCGGGTAGTCGTACGCCACCTGGAACGCGATCATCCCGCCGTACGAGAGCCCGGTCAGATAGACGCGGCTCAGGTCGGACTTGGTGTACTCGGCGAGCACCTGGTCCAGCGCAACCGGAGCAAACCGCGTGAAGGCAAGACGACCTGCCTCGCCGGGCGGCGACTGCGGAAACACGACGATGGCCGGAAAGGTGGACGCCTGCGCCTTCACGACCGGGCCGAGCCCTGAGTTCGTCTGACTCATGTTGTCGGTGCCCTTCTCCCCCGAGCCGTGCAGGAAGAGGATCACCGGCACCTTGGACGCGGTGTTGTAGTTCGCCGGTACGAACACCTTGAACGCGTACGTGACTCCGCCGTCCACCACGGTCCTATCGACGAACCCCGTCGTCACGGTCGTCGGAACGGACGGCGTCGACGGCGTAGTCGGTGTCGTGGGCGTCGTGGGCGTCGTCGGCGTCGTGGGCGTCGTGGGGGGCGGGTTGCTCTGCCCAGTGTACGGCGCGTTCACGTCGCTTCCGCCGCAGGCGACTGCGACGAGTGTCAGAGCGACTGAAAGACTGCGACGAACCATGCGTATGCTCATGCTGGAAGGTGACCGTTTGGCGAAGCGTCGCGCCCCGGTGAATATGTCGACGTCAGCCATCTGCTACCCCACATCGTGAGCATCGGTTGCGCCACGTATGCCGTTAGTGACGTGGGTCACCGGCATGCCCGCGTTCAACAGCCTCATGCCCCAATTCCTCCACTCGCGACGGCCAATGCGAGCGTTCGCGCGTTTGCCTGAACCACGTCGAACAGCAATACGTCACGCAGCGGCGCGGCGGCGACCAGAGCGGCCGAGAAGCCGGGAGCCGCGTCGATCGACCGCATCGCCCACCGCTCGGCGGCGGTCGGATCCAGCCGGTCGGCGAGAATCCTCGCACTCGTCCCGGGCGCGAGCGCCACGTCGAAGTGGTGCAGCCCGCGTGTGATGCCGCAGCCGATGGCCTTGAGATAGGCCTCCTTGCGCGACCACACCGCGAAGAACCCCTCCGTCAGTCGTGCGGGATCGTCGGCGAGAGCGCGCAACGCCTCGCGCTCGGACGGCGAGAAGAACCGTTCGGCGAGCGCGAGATGCTCGGTGTCGTCCGAGTACCGCTCGACATCCACGCCGACGGGTCGGCCGACCGCCACGGCGACGAGCGCCACGTCGTCGGAGTGCGACAGATTGAACTCGAGCGCGCGCTCACCCGCGCCTGACGCGCGCTCGAGCGACGGCTTGCCGTGCTCGCCGGTACGGAACGCGAGTGATTCCGGTGCCTCTCCGAGATAGCTCGCGAGGATCACGCGCAACGCGCCGTGCGCCACCGTGAAGCGCCGGCCGTGCACCTCTCGATAGAATCGCCGCGCCCTGCCCTGCTCCTCGTCGGACAGCACGGACCAGTACGACTCCGCGTCCACCGCGTCGTCGAGCTGGACGCGCCACACGTGCACGTCGGCGTCGGCGAGCGGCGGCGCGGGCGGCGTGCGCCATACGTCTGCACCGGGGTGCGCGTGCATTCAGCGGCTCGGACGGTCGAGGATCTCGCGCAGCACCGAGGCCATCTTCGGCAGATCGTTCGTGATCAGCCCGATGTGGTGCGCGACGATCGTGTGCACGCGGACGTCCTTGACGACGCGCCACCAATCGCGCGTGGGGTCGCGTCGTTTCACGTCAGCGCTGGCCTGCGAGTAGATCAGGTCCACCGTGCCGTCGTAGCGGCCCATGAAGTACACGAGCGCCGCGTTCTCCTGCGTGATCATCACCTTCTCGCCGATCGCCTCGTCGTGCAGCGCGGCGAGGCGAGACTCGGTCGTCTGTTGCTGCAGCTGAAGCGCGGGCTGCTGACGCTGCGCCTGCGTGTGGTTGAGCGAATCGCGCAGCCGGCGCCAGCGGCGCACGAAGTTGTTCCGCACCCACGCCAGCTGCCGCGCCGTGTCGAGCCGCCGTACCTGTCGCAGATGCAGATCGTAGCGTCGCAGGCGCTTCATGAGCGATGACTTTCTCGTGAGCCGCGACTGTGCGCTGCGGCCCGGTACGAACGCGAGGAGCATCCGCGCGAGCGGGATGCGCGCGTTCGCGGCACCGCTGTCGATCATGATCACTCGCTCCACCGTCTCGCCGGCCTTGCGGAGCTGGCACGCCATCTCGTACGCGATGATGCCGCCCACGCAGTAGCCGGCGAGCCGGTACGGCCCGATGGGCTGCACCTTTCGCAGCTGGGTGACGTGGCGCTCGGCCATCGTCTCGATGCGCCACGCACGCTGCTCCGGATCGGCACCGAGCGTTGGCAGCACGAAGAAGGGCGCTCCAGGTGCCGCGAGCGGCGCCAGACGCCGGCAGTACCATCCCGCGCCATGACCGTCGCCGTGCACGAACGCGAGCGGCGTGTCCGTCGCCTCGGCGTTCAGCTCGATGAGCGGCGGCTCGCTCGTGGCGTGCATATCCGCGTCGATGCGCGCCACGAGCAGCTCGATCGTCGACGACTCGAACAGCCACGCGAGTGGGATGTGACGTCCCCGCACGCGAGCCACCTCGGAGAGCATGCGCACGGCCAGCAGCGAGTGGCCGCCGAGCTCGAAGAAGTCCTCGCGGATGCCGATCGGCCGGCGGTCGAGCAGCTTCTCCCAGATCTGCACCATCTCGTGCTCGATCGTCGTGCGCGGCTTCTTGTACGGCGCGCTCAACGTGGCCGAGAGCTCCGGGATCGGCAGCGCGCGGCGATCGACCTTGCCGTTCTGCGTGATCGGGAACGCCTCGAGCTGCACGATCGCGCTCGGCATCATGTTCTGCGGCAACACGCGGCGCAGCGCGACGCGAAGCCGCGTCGGATCCGGCGACGCGCCGGGCTCGGGCACGAAGTAGCAGATCAGCCGCGAGTCGCCTGGCGCGATCTCGCGCACGATCGCCAACGCCTCGCCGACACCCGGTTCGGCGGAGAGCACCGTCTCGACCTCGCCGAGCTCGATGCGCACGCCGCGGATCTTCACCTGGTTGTCGGCGCGTCCGAGGAATTCGATGGTCCCACTCGGCAGCCAGCGCACCAGATCACCCGTACGGTACATCCGCTCGCCGGACACGAGCGGATTGACGACGAACCGCTCGGCGGTGAGCTCCTCGCGGTTCAGGTAGCCGAGCGCGGTGCCGTCGCCCGCGATGTGCAGCTCGCCGGGCACGCCGATCGGCGCGAGCCGGCCGCGACGGTCGAGCACGAAGACTCGCGTGTTGGAGATCGGGCGACCGACCGGCACGGTGGTCGCCTCGGGCGTGAGCGCGGCGACCCGGTGCGTGAGCGCGATGACCGAGCCTTCCGTCGGGCCGTACGCGTTCACGAGGTTCAGCGGGGCGGAGTACGCGAGCACTCGCCGCACCGACTCCACGTCGGCCGCTTCACCGCCGAACAGCATGTTCTTCACGCCACGCAGCGCGGCTGGCGTCGTGCGTGCCACCTGATTGAACACGGCGGTCGTGAGCAGCATCGTCGTGATGCCGGCGCGCTGCACCTCTTCCTGGAGCGCCTGCGCGTCGAGCATGACGTCGCGCGGCACGATGGCGAGTCGCGCACCGTTGAGCAGGGCGCCCCACACCTCCCACGTCAGCGCGTCGAACGCGGGGCTCGCCACCTGCGCCATCACGTCGCTCGGATCGAGCTGCATGTAGTTGGTGCGCGTGACGAGGCGCACGATGCCGCGGTGCGGCAGGAGCGTTCCCTTCGGCGTTCCCGTGGAGCCCGACGTGTACACGATGTTCGCCACGTCGGCGCCCGTCGTGTGCTGCGGCGACGCCTTGAGCGGGCACGCGGCGATTGCCGCCGCATCCATCGTGAGCGAGACGCGAGGCGCCGTCGTCAGCGGGATTGGATGCGCGCGCGTGCCCGCCGCCACCACGAGCGCGGCGATGCCCGCGTCCTCGACCATGAACGTGAGCCGGTCCGGCGGATAGCTCGGGTCGAGCGTCAGGTAGGCCGCGCCCGTCTTGAGCGTCGCGAGCATCGCGACGACGAGGTTGACCGACGGCTCGATGCAGATGCCGACGACCGAACCCGGCTCCACGCCGAGCTTCCGCAGGTAGCTCGCGAGCTGGTTGCTCAACGCATCGAGCTCGCCGTAGCGCATCGACTCGCCGGTGTGCGTGGAGAGCGCGATGGCGCCGGGCGCGCGCGCGGCCTGCTCGGACACCAGCCCGTGCACTGTCGCGTCACGCGCGTAGTCCACCGTCTCGCCGTTCCAGTCCACGAGGAGCCGCTGCCGCTCGTCGGCGCCGAGGAGCGGGAGGTCGGAGACGCGCGTTCCGGGGGCGCGGCTCACGCCGTCGAGGAGCACGCCGAGATGCTCGAGCATGCGGTCGATCGTCTCGGGGTCGAAGAGCGCGGAGCGATACTGCATCGCCGCGCGCAGACCGTCGCGCTGCTCGCCCATGGAGAGCGACAGGTCGAACTTGGTCGTCGTCGATTCTATCGCCACCGGACGCGACTGCACACCGGACAGCCCGAAGGGGCTCGGTGCGGTGTTCTGTAGAACGAAGTGCACCTGCGCGAAGCCGCTCGCCTCCGCGCCACGCTCGCGCTGGAGCGTGTCGGCCAGCGTCTCGAAGGGAAGCTCGGCGTGCTCGCTCGCGTGGAGGTACTCCTCCTTCACGCGGCTGAGCAGCTCGTGGAAGGTGGGGTCGTCGTCGAACGCCGCGCGCAGCGGGACCGTGTTGACGAAGTTGCCGATGACGTCGTCGAGCTCGGGCCGCGCACGGCCGGCGACGATCGTTCCGACGACGAGATCATCCTGGCCGCTGTAGCGGTGCAGCAGCGACTGGAATCCGGCGAGCAGCACCATGAACAGCGTCGCGTCCGCGTCGCGCGCGACGCGCTTCAGCCGCTCGAGGAGATCGGGCGGAAGGACGACGGTGCGCTTGCCCCCCTCGAAGCTGGGGACGGACGGACGCGGACGATCGGAGGGCAGCTCGACCGTGAGCGACGAGCTGGCGAGTCGATCCACCCATTGCCGCAGCTCGCGCTGCGTGGCGGGCACGTCGAGGCGCGACCGCTGCCACGCCGCGTAGTCCACGAAGCGGACGGCGGGCATCCGGAGCGGCGGTACCCGTCCGCCACGCGCATGCGCGTACAGCACGGACAGCTCGCGCAGCAGCACGCCACGCGACCAGCCGTCGTACACGATGTGGTGCGAGACGAGGAGCAGCACGTGATCGTTCGCGGCCAGGCGAACGAGCGTCGCGCGGAGCAGTTGATCGGCGCTCAGATCGAACGGCGCGCTCGCGCGTTCGGCGCAGACGCGCGCGTTCTCGTTTTCTCGCTCGTCATGCGACAACGACGTGAGGTCGATCACTTCGAGCGAGAATGGACGAGCCGGACGGATCGTCTGCACCGGGCCATCGTCGCGCTCCACGATCACCGAGCGAAACGCCTCGTGCCGATCGACGAGTGCGTCGAGGGCGCGGCGCAGCGCGCCGGCATCGAGCTCACCCGTGAGCCGCCACCGGTCTGAGACGTTGTAGACGCCGAGCCCGGGCGTGTTCCGCTCGATCAGCCAGAACACTTCCTGCAGGTGCGTGAGCGGCGCCTCGTCCGCGACGCGTGGGATGACGTCGCCCGTGACGATGGCGCCGCGAGCCGCATGCACCGCCTCGTCCACTCGCGTCGCGAACGCGTCGAGCGTGCTCGAGTCGAAGATGGCGCGCAGGGGGATGCGTACGCCGAACCGCTCGCCCACGCGCGCGAGCATGCGAAGCGCGAGCAGCGAGTGTCCTCCCAGCTCGAAGAAATCGTCGTGCGCACCGACCTCGCGCTGCAGCACCTCGGCCCACAGCTCGCCGACCATCGACTCGGTCGACGTGCGCGGCGCCACGTGCGTCGCCGCGGCCGGCGCGTCGCCGGCGTTCGGAGCGGGCAGCGCCTTGCGATCGAGCTTGCCGTTCGCGTTCATCGGCCACTCGTTCATCCAGACGAACGCGGAGGGCACCATGAACTCGGGCAGCGTCGTCTTGAGCGCGCGGCGCAGCTCCGCGGCGGACTGGGGCTCCACATCAGACTCGGGCGCGGCGATGCAGTAGGCGACCAGACGCTGGTCGCCCGGCACGTCCTCGCGCACCAGCACCACCGCCGACCGCACGCCCGGCTGCTGCGTGAGGGTCGTTTCGATCTCGGCCAGCTCGACGCGGAACCCGCGCAGCTTGACCTGGTTGTCGATGCGCCCGAGATACTCGAGCGACCCGTCAGCGCGATAGCGCGCGCGGTCGCCGGTGCAGTAGAGGCGCGCGTTCGCGTCCGTCGAGAACGGATCGCGCACGAACTTCTCGTCGGTCAGCTCGGGACGGTTGAGATAGCCGTGCGCGAGCCCGACACCTCCGATGCACAGCTCTCCGGCCACTCCGATGGGCGACAGGTCGCGCCGCTGCGACTTGTCCTCCGGCGTGGTGACGATGTGGATCGATGCGCCGGCGATGGGACGACCGATCGGCACCACGCCGCACGTCCACTCCGACGCGCGCAC
Organism: bacterium; assembly: GCA_039933415.1. Taxonomy (GTDB): domain Bacteria; phylum Gemmatimonadota; class Gemmatimonadetes; order Gemmatimonadales; family Gemmatimonadaceae; genus AG11. The sequence goes on along the minus strand of JBDTOD010000055.1, from coordinate 6,224 downwards.
GCTCCAGTGCGTCGCGTACACCGTCGCCTCGGTCGGGCCGTACAGATTCGTCACCTCGAGCGACGGGCACACGTCGGCCAGTCGTCCGAGCAGTTCCGGCGGCAGCGCCTCACCACCGAGGAAGAGGCGGCGCAGCCGCGGCAATCCGTCCGGCGCGCCAACCCCGTCGGTCTCGAGCATCATCTGGAGCTGCGACGGGACGAGCTGCAGCAGCGTGATGTCGTGGGTCGCGATCGTCGAGAGCAGGTACGCCGGATCCTGCTGTCCGCCCGGACGCGCGAGCACGAGCCGCGCCCCACTCACGAGCGGAAGGAAGAACTCCCAGATGCACGCGTCGAAGCTCGCCGGCGCCTTCTGCAGCACGGCGTCCGTGGTGTCGAGTGGATACTCGGCGCGCATCCACGTCAGGTAGTTGACCACCGCGCGATGCGGGATCATCACACCCTTCGGCTTCCCCGTGGAGCCCGACGTATAGATCACATACGCCAGTCCCTCGGCGTTCGGCGCGTTGGGCAGCGATGCCGGACGTCCCGCGCGCGCCACAATCCTCTGCCAGTCGCGGTCGAGCACGACGATGGTCGGACCGTCGCCGGCCGTCGTGCGCGGCACCGCGCTCTCGAGCGCCGACACGGTGAGCAGCACGGGCACCGCCGCGTCCTCGAGCATGAACGCCAACCGGCTCTCCGGGTAGTCCGGGTCGAGCGGCAGGTAGTAGCTGCCGGCCTTGAGCACGCCGAGCATCGCCACCACGAGGTCCACCGAGCGGTCGATGCAGATGCCGACGCCGATGTTCGGACCAACGCCGAGGTGCGACAAATACCGCGCGACCATCTCGGCGCGGTCGTCGAGCTCCCGGAAGCTGATGCGCTCCAGCGCGCCGGACGGCGACTCGACCTCGACGGCGACCGCGTCCGGCGTGCGCGCCACCTGTTGCGCGATCATCTCATGCAGCGTCGCCGCCTCGAGCGGCTGCGCGTCGCCGCCGCTCCACTCGTCGAGCAGCGTCCGCCGCTCGTCGTCCGGAAGCATGCGCAGCGTCGAGATCCGGGCGTCCGGCCCGTTCGCGATCTCGTCGAGCAGCACCTCGAACCGCGCGAGCATGCGATCCACCGACGCCTGATCGAACAGGTCGGTGCGATACTCGAACGCGGCACGCAGGCCGTCCTCGCGCTCGTGCATGAACAGCGAGAGGTCGAACTTGGTCGCGCCACGCGCCATGCCGAACGGCTCGAACGTCAGCCCCGGAAGCTGCAGTGTGCGGAGCTGCGCGTCCTGGAGCGTGAACATCACCTGGAACAGTCCACCGCGTCCGAGCGCTCGCTCGCGCTGGAGCTCGAGCACGAGCTTCTCGTACGGCACGTCCTGGTGCTCGAACGCGCTCAGCGTCGTCTCTCGCACGCGCGCGAGAAGCTCGGTGAAGCTCGGATCGCCCGAGAGCTTCGTCCGCAGCACGAGCGTGTTGGCGAAATACCCGATGAGCGCTTCAGTCCCTTCCTGTGACCGGCCCGCCGTGGGCGAGCCGACCACGACATCGTCCTGGCCGCTGAGCCGCGCGAGGAAGACGTCGAACGCGGCGAGCAGGGTGACGAACAGCGTGCTGCCGTTCGCCTTGCTCAACGCGCGAAGCCGCTCGAGGAGCTCGACCGGCAGCAGGCGCGACCGGCTGTCCCCGTCAAAGCTCGGCATCGCGGGTCGCGGCCGGTCGGTGGGAAGCTCGAGCAACGCGGGCGCGCCACGAAGCTGCTGCCGCCAGAAGGCGAGATGCCGCTCGAGTGCGTCGCCCTGGAGCGTCTCGCGCTGCCACACGGCGAAGTCGCCGTACTGTATCTCGAGCGGGGCGACGTCCGCGTCCGTGCCACTACGATGCGCGTCATAGAACGCCGCGAGCTCGCGCATCAGGATGTTGCGCGACCAGGCATCGGACGAGACGTGGTGCGACTCGAGCAGCAGGACGTGGTCATCCTCGTCGAGCACGAGCAGCGACGCACGCAGCTGCGAATCGCTCGTCAGGTCGAACGGGCGGCGCGACAGCTCGCGCACCAGCGCCACCGCCGCATCCTCGCGGCACGGCTCCTCTCGGAGATCGGTGATCTCGAGGTGCACCAGCGAGGGCTCGTGCACGATCTGTCGAGGCTCGCCATCCACGAGGTCGAACGTCGAGCGAAGCACTTCGTGCCGCGCGACGACAGCGTCGAGCGCCGCGCTCAGCGCGCGGACGTCGAGCGCGCCGCGAAGACGAGCCGTACGCGGCACGTTGTAGCCGTGCATGCCTGGGTTCGCGCGATCGAGCAGCCAGAGCAGCTCCTGCGCGAACGACATCGGTGTCGGTGCACCGGCCGATCTCGGCGTGATCCCGCCGTGCGCCGCCGAGGATGAGCCGTTGACGCGCGCGCGCTCGAGCTGCTCTCGCTTTTCCGGCGAGAGCGCAGCGAGCTTCCGCGCCAGTTCGGCGCGGCGCTCGGCGAGCGCGTCAGCGGGGGTCATGCGGAGGAATCTCCCTCGGTGAGCGTGGCGATCGCGGCGAGCTGACGCTCGAGATCGACGATCTCCGAGAGCTGTTCGACCGTGGGCGCGTCGAACAACGTGCGCAGCGGCAGCCGGACGCCGAACTTCCGGCTCAACTTGCCGAGCACGCGAATCGCCAGCAGAGAGTGTCCGCCAAGCGCAATGAAGTCGTCGGTGACGCTGATCGCGTCCTGCTTGAGGACGTCCATCCAGATGGCGGCAATGGCTTCCTCGGTCTCGGTGCGCGGGGCGACGCGGCGCGACGCCTGGACGGCGGACTCCGCCGGATCCGGCAACGCCGCACGGTCGACCTTCCCGTTCGCGCTGAGTGGAAGCCGCTCGAGCAAGACCACCGTCGTCGGGATCATGTACTCAGGCAGTCGGGACGCGGCCCAGTCAGTGAGGCTCTCGGGCGTCAGGCGTCCCGCGTGAGCTGAAGAATACTCCGAACCGGCGGCACGCGCCACGACGTAGGCGACGAGCCGAGGCTCCTCGGCGCCGCGTACCAGTGCCACCGCCTGCGCGACCGCCGGGTGCTCCAGGAGCACCTGTTCCACCTCGCCCAGCTCGACCCGATAGCCCCGCACTTTCACCTGGTCGTCGGTTCGCCCCAGGAACTCGATCATCCCTCCCTCGAGCCGCCTGGTGCGATCCCCGGTACGGTACGCTCGGCCCAGCCCATCCAGGGTCACGAACCGCTCCGCCGTGAGGTCATCGCGATTCAGGTAACCCTTCGCCACGCCAGAGCCGGTTATATACAGTTCGCCTGGAACACCGATGGGCACCCGCTGGCCCTGCCCATCGAGCACGTGCAGGGCGACGTTGGCGAGCGGGAAACCGATCGGGACCGTCTGCGCTCCGGCGCTCCGCGCCTCTCGCGCCGACGTCGCCGTCACCTCGAAGGTGCTCACTCCGACGGTGGCCTCGGTCGGACCATAATGATTGAGTACTCGGCAGCTTCCCGCAGCGAGCAGCCGCTCGGCGAAGTCCCACGCCAGCGCCTCGCCCCCGAGCACGATCCAGCGCCGCGGCAGCGCGCCGGCCAGATCTTTGGGCGCGAGCGTCCCGGTGAGCGCCTTCAAGTGGTTCGGCGTGATCTTCACGACGTCGAGCGGATGCTCCGCCATGTACGACGCGTACCGTGTCGGATCGGTCGTGACGTCTTTCGGCAGCAGATGGAGCGTCGCACCGGCGAGCAGAGCGGGAAAGAGCGCCGTGTTGCCGAGATCAGCGCCGATGGTGCTCACCATGCCGAGCGCCCAGCCATCGAGGGCGGCCAGGCCATCGCCGGCTGCGGTACGCGGCACGTCGCCGAGCACGCGGCTGATCGCGCGGGCGTAGTGCACCACGTTCGCGTGCGTGACGGCGACTCCCTTGGGCACGCCCGTGGAGCCCGACGTGTAGAGCACGTAGGCGACGCCCGACGGATCACGCGCGATGTCGGGGGCCGTCGCCGGCGCGTCGTGTAGGGCAGCGGCATCGCGATCCAGGCAGAGCGCTGCGACGCCTTCCGGGACGCGATCGAGATGCGCCTCGAGCGTCACGACGATGCGCGCGCCCGACTCGCGGAGCTGCAGCGCCACGCGGGCGGGCGGAAGCTCGGGCGGCAGTGGCACGTACGCGCCACCCGTCTTGAGTACGCCGAGCAGCGCGGCGAGTAGATCGACCGAGCGATCGAGCACGATGCCGACGGGCGCGTTGCCCTCCACGCCGCGCGCGCGGAGCGCGTGCGCGATCCGGTTGGCGCGCGCATCGAGCTGCGCATACGTGAGCGACTGATCGCCCGAGACCACCGCGACGCGATCCGGCACGCGCGCGGCCTGCGTCTCGAACAGTGCCGTCACCGTCTCCGGTGCACCGGTGTCGACGGAGGTGCTGTTCCACTCCACGAGCTGGACAAGCTCCGCATCGGACAACAGCTCGATCTCGCTCACCCGCACCCGCGCATCTCGCACCGCCGCCTCGAGCACCGCGCGCAGATGACCGAGTGTGCGTCGTACCGTTGCCGCGGCGTACAGGTCGGAGCGCGCGCGCAGCTGGAGCGTGAGCGCGCCGTCGCGCTCCGACATGAACAGAGTGAGATCGAACTTCGTCGTGCCGTCCTCGACACCGAACGGCTGAAGCTCTGCGCCGCCGACGTGCGCGGGCGCCGCGTCGCCGCTGCCACCGCCGAGCATCGTGAAGACGACCTGGAAGAGCGGCGAATGGCTCAACTGCTGTCCGCTCTGCAGCTCGAGGACGAGCTTCTCGAACGGGATCTCCTGATGCTCGTACGCGCCGAGCGCGCTCTCGCGGATCTGATCGAGCAGCTCGGCGAAGCTGGGGTCCGAGGCGAAGCGCGCGCGCTGCACCATCGTGTTGGCGAAGTAGCCGATCAGCCCTTCCGTTTCGGCACGCGAGCGGCCGGCGCTGGGGGAGCCAACGAGCACGTCGCCCTGGCCCGTGTACCGGTGCAGCACCGTCGCGTACGCGCCGAGCAGCGTCATGTAGAGCGTGGCGTCGTGCGCGCGCCCGAGCGCCTTCACCTGCTCGAGCAGCGCCGGCTCGATCGTGATGCGCTCGGTGATGCCGCCCACGCCCGGCACCACCGGACGCGGAAAGTCCGTCGGCAGCTCCAGCACCATCTCGGCGTCGCCGAGCTGCTGCCGCCAGTAGGCGAGCAAGCGCTCGAGCCGCGCGCCAGCAAGGTGCTCGCGCTCCCAGATGGCGTAGTCGGCGTACTGGATCGGCAGCTCGGGCAGTGCGGCCGGCGTGCCGTCGAGCGCTTCGCGATAGAGCGCGGACAGCTCGCGGAAGAGGATGTCGCGCGACCACCCGTCGAAGGCGATGTGATGCGAGTCGATGTGCAGCACGTGCTGCTGCTCGTCGAGCCGGATCAGGGCGACGCGCAGAATCTGGTCGCGCGAGAGATCGAACGGACGACGGGCGCGCTCGAGCGCGATGCGCGCCGCTTCGGTCTCACGTTCGGCGCCGGGCCGGTCGCGCAGGTCGACGACGAGGAGGTCGACGGGACTCGGCGCGTTGACCACCTGTACCGCGTGCTCGGCATGGAATGCATACGTGGTGCGAAGGATCTCGTGTCGCGCGATGAGCCCGTCGAAGGCGCGACGCAGCGCCTCGACGTCGAGCGGTCCGACCAGCCGGCGCGTGCGCGGCACGTTGTACGACGTGCTCTCCGGCGCCGACGTGTGCATGAGCCAGAGCAGCTCCTGCGCGAATGAGGTGGGCAGCATTACCGGCTCGGCGCTGTCGGGCAGCGAGGCCTTGGGCGGATCGAAGGTTGAATCGAGCGACATGGTTCTCCTAGGCGCCGGGCTCGGAATCCGAGCCTGGCGTCGTGGGACGTCCGATGCGGTACGCGTCGCGCGACCGCGAGATGAGCCCTGCTTCCGGTGCGGGCGGCGCCGCCGCCGACGCGCGCTCCGCGTCGATGCGCGGCGCGAGCTGGTCGATCGTCGGCGCATCGAACAGTGTGCGCAGCGGCAGCCGGACGCCGAACGTCTTGCTGATGCGGCCGAGCACACGGATGGCGAGCAGCGAGTGCCCGCCAAGCTCGAGGAAGTTGTCCATCACGCCCACCTGCTCGCGCTTGAGCACCTCGGTCCAGATCGCCGCGAGCTTGGTCTCCGTATCGGTGCGCGGCGCGACGTACGAGTCGCCGGCGGTCGCGCCGCCGTCGGGCGCGGGGAGCTGGGCCGTGTCCACCTTCCCATTGGCCG
>JBDTOD010000054.1:0-25365 GCA_039933415.1 bacterium | reverse complement strand
GTCGCCATGCCGTTCACGCTGTCCGTCAGGTCGCGCCAGGTGCCGCTCACTCCCTGCACGTTCGCCTGACCGCCCAGCCGTCCCTCCGTTCCTACCTCGCGCGCCACGCGGGTCACTTCGCTCGCGAAGGCGTTGAGCTGGTCCACCATTCGATTCACGGTGGATCCGATCCGGAAGAACTCGCCCTGCACTGTCTTCCCCTCGATCTCGAGCTCGACCTTCTGGCTCAGGTCGCCCTCGGCCACCGCCTTGATCACGCGCGCGACCTCGGAGGTCGGTTGCACGAGATCAGTGATGAGCGAGTTGAGCGCGTCGACGCTTCCCGCCCACAGGCCGCTTGCCGGTCCGATCGTCGCCCGGTCCCGCATCTTTCCCTCGCGACCGACCGACAGCGCGACGCGGTGCAGCTCCTCCGAGAGCCGAGACTGCTTGTTCGCGACGCTGTTGAACACGTCGGCCAGCTCCCCCATCAGCGGATCGCCCGCCGACTCGATGCGCACGGCGAAGTCGCCGGCGTCCAGCGCGCGCAGTCCGGCCAGCAGCCGCCGGATCGCCCGGTCGCGCAGACCGCCATTTCCACCGCCTCGGCCGCCCCCGCCTCCACTCACACGCTCCACCCGGTCATCGTCGATGACGTCCAGGTCGGCGGCGAGTGGCGTCGTGTTGCGGCGAGGCCGCCCGCGCTTGCCGCGCGTCGTGCCATTCGACTTGCCGCCGCTCCGCCCGTCGCTCGGGCGATCGTCCTGATCGGGAATTTCGGGGATCTCGCCGACGCCCACGGTCAGCACCTATGAGAAAAGAGAAGACGCGAAAGGCCACCGGAGGAGTGGCGGTGGCTGCGCTCCCCACCCGCGCTCCGCGGAAGGATGGAGTACGCGCGAGAAGCCGGTTCGTTCGACAAACACGCCGAGCTCGAGCGTACGGAAAGCGGCGCGTCGAGTCAGGATATGCGGCGGGTGAACCGGGCTCGCAGAGCATGCAAAAACCGGACTCTTTGAATATCAATATCTATTTATGTATCTCGGCACGCCGCAGCCCGATCGCTCAAGGCCTACACTCGGCCCGCCATCGGATCCGTCACTCCGCGTCCCTCTCGACAGCCCCGACTGTGCGCGCTCCACCGGCGACGCGACCGACCACGATGCGAATGGGGATCCCACCGTTCGACGTGCTCCCAACGACGCGAAGCGGGAGTTGAAGCTGGCGCTCCAGCGCCGGATCGGGCGACAGAATCGCCACCCGCCAGCCCGGCGCCTTTTCCCGCAACACTCGCCCAAACTGCGCCCAGAGATCGCGCACTCGGTCGCTGTCTCCCACCCGCACTCCATATGGAGGGTTCGTCACGATCCACCCCGTCGGGCCAGCGGGGATCGTGAGGGCGGAAACGGAATGGATCGCGAGCTCCACGTCCGACCCGACACCCGCCCGCTCGGCGTTCGCCCGAGCCGCCTCGATCGCCCCCGCGTCTCGGTCGCTTGCCACGATCGGCCCCGGCGCCGACCCGAGCTCTCCCTCCGCCAGCTCGCTTCGTACCGCCGCGCCGACCGTGGCCGACACGCCGGGCCACCGCTCGGCTGCGAAGGTGCGCCGAGCACCAGGCGGAATACGTCGCGCCAGCAGCGCTCCTTCTATGGGTATCGTGCCCGAGCCGCAGAGCGGGTCGAGCAGCGGAGCGACCCCGTCCCATTCCGACGCGATGAGGAGCGCGGCGGCGAGCGTCTCTCTGAGTGGCGCCTTCGCCGTCGCCTGTCGGTATCCACGGCGGTGGAGCAGCTCCCCCGAAGCGTCAGCGCTCACGGTGCACCGGTCGCGAACCAGGCGCACGACGAACAGCGCCGACTGCTCGTGATCCACCGGCTCGTCCTCCCCCACGCTGCTCCCTTCGGCGCGCACGCCCGGTACCGCACGCATGATCGCGTCGGCGAGCCGCTGTGCGACAGCATCCGAGTGGTAGAGCCGAGACTTCTTGCACGTGACGCGAAATCGCACCGCGTCGCCGGCACGCACGATCCTGTTCCACGGAATCCTGCGCGCGTGACGCTCGAGCTCGGCGAAGCTCTTCGCGTCGAACGCATCCAGCCGAACGAGCACTCGCGACGCGATCCGAAGGCCGACGTTGGCGCGGAGCACGCTGCGGATGTCTCCCGACCAGGCCAGCCCACCTTCCTCCGCTCTCGCGTCGAGTCCGAGCGCGCGCGCCTCGGCGAGCGCGAGCACCTCGAGTCCCGGCGCGACTGCGGCGAAGCAGTCGAGGAGAACGGGCGCGGGGATCGGCACTGGAGTCGAAGCTGTCCGCTTGGGAGCGCGGCGCGCAGGTCGTGGCACGACGCAAGGCTAACCCGCGCCGCGAGGCAGCGCGACGGGTCGCTCACCACTCACCGCTCCGCACGCACGACTGTCGTTCCACGGGCCCGGTTCCTGCCTTCACCCGCCGCATGCCGAAGGTCGTTTCAAAGGCCCGTGCACGCGCCGTGCTGCGCGAGCGTTTTGGCCATCTCGATTTCCGCCCCGGTCAGTGGGAGCCGGTGCAGGCCGCGCTCTCCGGACGCGATGCCCTCGTCGTCATGCCGACGGGGAGCGGCAAGTCGATCGTCTATCAACTGCCCGCACTGCTGCTGCCTGGACTCACCGTCGTCGTGAGTCCGCTCATCGCGCTCATGAAGGACCAGCAGGACAAGCTGCAGGCGCACGGCGTCGACGCCCTCGCCATGCACTCGCACCTGTCCGCGGGCCAGACGCGAGAGACCGCGCGACAGGTCGAAGAAGGCGAAGGCGAGATCCTCTACCTCACGCCCGAACGGTTCAAGGACCGCGCGTTCTTCGACCGGCTGCTCGCGCGTTCCGTGAGTCTCTTCGTCGTGGACGAAGCGCACTGCGTGAGCCAATGGGGGCACGACTTCCGCCCCGACTACCTCACGCTCGGCTCCGTCGTCGCGCGACTCGGCAAGCCACCCATCCTCGCGCTCACGGCGACCGCCACCGCCGAGGTGCGTGCCGACATCGCTCGGCAGATGGGCATGCGCGATCCGCTCATCACCATCACCGGCTTCGCGCGGCCCAATCTCCGCTTCGAGGTGCGACGCACGGTCAACGTCGCGAGCAAGGACGCCGAGTTGGAGCGCGTGCTCGGCGGGGCCACGGGGAGCGGGATCATCTACTGCGCGACCATCAAGGAAGCGGAGCGACTTCACGAGCTGCTCCGCCATCGCTTCTCCATCGGTCTCTATCACGGCAAGATGGCACCGGCCGATCGCAAGGCATCGCAGGATGCGTTCATGTCCGGCGAGGTATCGGCGATGATCGCGACCAACGCCTTCGGACTCGGCATCGACAAGCGCGATCTGCGCTTCGTCGTCCACTATCACTTTCCCGGCTCGGTCGAGGCGTACTATCAGGAAGCGGGGCGCGCGGGGCGCGACGGAAAGCCCGCCGTCTGCTCGACCCTCTACCGCGTCGAGGACTCACGCGTGCAATCGTACTTCCTCGGTGGGAAGTACCCCGACGTCGAGGAGGCGGCGAAAGTCGCGCTCCTGCTCGAGCAATATCCGCTCGGTGAGCGCGTGGAGCTCGACACGCTCTGTGAGCGCTCGGGCGTGGCGCGGCGCAAGGCGCGCATCGTGCTCGTCCTGCTCAAGCGGCACGGCCTCGTACGCGAGCATCGCGGCGGCGGGTGGGAACGGCTGCAGAGCCGGCTCACGTCCGTCGACCTGAGCGCGGACCTCACCGACTACGAGGAGCGTCGCGTGCAGGATCGCGCCAAGCTTCAGGCGATGGTCTCCTACTGCCAGAGCGCGCAGTGTCGTACACGCTACCTGCTCGAGTACTTCGGGGAGCCGGCGCCGGCCGAGTGGGCGTGCGCCAATTGCGACGCCTGCGATGCGCAGCGCGCCTGGTCCGAGCGGTCGCGCCGCGCCGTCGCGCACGCCTGACCGGTGACGATGTGAGCGCGCTAGTCGGTCAGCTCCCGCAACAGCTTGGTGAGCGTCTCGTGCTTGGTCGGCATGTCCACCACGGGAAGTCCGAGTCGCGATGCGAGCTCGCCGGCGTCGCGCTGCGTGCGACGTGAGCGAAAGAGCAGCACGCGGCTGCCGGTCATCAGCGCGGGTCCGATGAAGGCGTCAGTGCAGGCCTCGACGTGATCGCAGTCGATGACGACAAGCCGAGGGCGCACGCGAAGGAGCGCGTCGCGCGCCGTCTCGTCGGACTGAACAAAGGATGGTGCGTGTCCCGCGAGCTCGATCGCTGCGCCGAGAAGTGCGGCGGCCAACGGGTCGGATGAGAAGACGAGTATGTCGTGGCGACTCACGGGGTCAGCCGAGGCGGGGGCTGCATCGCGTCTGGGGTGACGGGTGTGGGCCTCGGGCGGAGCAAGAGGGAGACCAGAGCGCTTCCTCAGGGCGGGCCGTTCGCCACTTGACGGACGTCGGTCGGCGGTAAACATTCGTCGCTGGCGGCAGGCATATCGATCCGATCGTCCTTCCCACTGCGTGCGCCGACCACTCCCGCTCCGCTTCCGCGTATGATGATGGCGCACGACTCGAGCAATCCACCATCGAGTCGAGTTGACGACGCAACCGTGAGCGCCATGCGGGTCGCGCTGCGCGCGTATCTGATGGACTCCACGGATCCGGGCGCGCTCCAGGTGTCGCTGCACATGCTGGCGAGCGAGGCGCGGGCGCGCGCGGTCCTGCCGGAGCAGTTGCTCATCGTGCTGAAGGACGTCTGGAATACGCTGCCCGAGGTGCGGTCCATGAAGGACCCGCGCGAGCAGATCGGGATGCTTCAGCGCGTCGTGACGATGTGCATCAAGGAGTACTATAGCGCCTGAGGGCCGGCGGTCAGCCCGCTCCTCTCCCCTCCGCCGTACCATGCTCGACCGTCTTTCCAACTGGTGGTCCTCGATCCCCACCGCGCGTCTGAGGCGTGTCCTCATCGCGGTGTATCTGCTCACCGCTGCGGCGGACGCGGCGGGAAAGGCGCTCGCCGCCGATCCACGCGTGAACGCGGCGGCGCAGCGCGTCGTGAGCGGTCGCTCGGCCGACAAGCTGCGCAAGGCATCTCGCCCCTCCGGCAACTTCGAGATCTTCCGTACCGCGTCGCGCCATCTGTTTTCGGGCGACGACCTGTATGCGGAGTATCCTGCCGCGCACACGGACCGGTTCAAGTACAGTCCCACCTTCGCGCTGCTCTTCGCGCCGCTGGCGTGGCTGGCGTGGCCCCTGGCGCTCTTTCTCTGGAGCGCGCTCAACGCGATGCTGCTCTTCACCGCTGTGGAGCGCGTGCTCCCCACGCGGCAAGCGCTGCTCGCGCTTGCGCTGCTCCATCTCGAGGTGCTGCGCGCCATGCAGAACGCGCAGAGCAACGCGCTCGTGGCTGCCCTCATCGTGCTCGCGTTCGTGACGATGGAGCGCGGACACCATTGGCGCACCGCCGCGGCCGTGGGACTTGGCGCGATTGTGAAGATCTTTCCCCTCGCGGCACTCACCTTCGCACTCCCGCATCGCCGCGCGCTGCGCACAGGCTTCTCTGCCGCGTCGTTCGGCGTGCTGCTCGTCGCCCTGCCCCTGCTCGTGACGTCCCCCACCACGCTGCTGGCGCAGTACCGGTCGTGGCACGCCGTGGAGAGCGTCGACGCGCTGCAGCGATGGTTCTCCATCATGGCGCTGGCCGACCTCTGGGTCGCGACGGCATGGCCGAACTGGATCGTGCAGATCGCCGGCACGCTCGCCCTCCTCGTGCCGCTCGCCATCCGTCGCGATCGGTGGGACGAACCGCGATTCCGTCTGCTCTATCTCTGTTCGCTGCTGCTCTTCGTCGCGCTGTTCAATCATCAGGCCGAGCGCGCGAGCTATCTCATCGCCTTCACCGGTGCGGCGATCTGGTTCGCCGCCGAGCCGCGCGCCGCGTGGCGTACGACACTGTTCGGGATCGCCATGGTGACGATCCCGATCATGTCCACGCTCGTGCCGGGTGCCTGGCTCCGCACGCCCACGGTGATGACGTATCGCCTGGCGTTGCCCTGCTGCCTGATCTGGTTGGCCATCCAGCGTGCCCTGCTGCGCCGAGCCGAGCCGGGAGCGGCTCGGCTCGCGCCGCGATCAGACGAGCTTCGCGTCGAGCTCGATCTGCACGTTGCCCTTGAGCGCGGCTGACACGGGGCATCCTTCCTTCGTCGCCTGCGCGATCGCTTCGAACTTGGCCGGGTCGATGTTCGGCACCGCAGCGCGAACAGTCAGCATCATGCGCGTGATCTTGAATCCCTCGCCCTGCTTCTCGACCGTGCAGTCGGCCTTGGTCTCCACACTCGTGGCCGGCGTGCCCTCCTTCTCGAGGTTGAGGCTCAGCGCCATGCTGTAGCACGCCGCATCGGCGGCGGCGAGCAGCTCTTCCGGATTGGAGCCCGCTCCGTTCTCGAACCGCGAGCTGAAGTTGTACTGCGCGGCGAGCCCGGTCTGTCCACGAAAGCTCCCCTGTCCCTTCAGCCCGCCCTTCCATTCCGCTGTCGCGCTTCTCGTCGGCATCGTCGTCCCGTCCCTGTGCGTGATTGATGATCTTCGTCACGGAGCGCGGGACGCTTGACGCGTCACAACCCCCGCGGTTTATCTCCTGCCATGATCGAACCGGCCGCCGAGCAGCCGCTCCCTCCGTCCGTGGCCCGTGTGCTGAGCACGTTCCGCGCCCTGGGCCGCGAGGAGAAGATGCAGTCGCTGCTGCACTTCTCCAAAAAGCTCGAGCCGGTCCCCGAGCGCTTTCTCGCGCTCGACCGCGCGGAGTTCACCGTACCAGAATGCCAGACGCGCGTCGATCTGTTCCCGGAGGTGCGCGACGGCAAGCTCTACTTCTACGCCGATCTCAACCCGCGGCAGTCGCCGACGATCGCCGCATTTCTCGCCATCCTCTTCTCGGCGATCAATGGCCAGCCTCCCGAGACGACGCTCGGAATCCCGTCCGACTTCGTGCGCCAGATGATGGAGGGGATCGGGCTCGCCGGACGCGAGGCGGGACTCAACGCGATGCTCACGCGCATCAAGCGTCACGCGCTCGCCGCCGTCCCTGGCTAATGCCGAATCCTTCCCCATGAGACGATGACCGCGACGCACCAGAACTACGCCAACCATCGGCGCTTCTTCTCGCTCTACCACTACGTCGCGCTCCCGATCCTGCTCGTGAACGTCGTCGTGACGTTCGTCGTCGCGATTCGGCATCCGTCGCTCTGGACACTCTGGCTCGTCGTCGTCGCGTTCGGGCTCGTCGCCGGCATCGTCGCCAGTCGCACCTCCGCGATCATCGTGCAGAACCGGCTGATCGGGCTCGAGATGCGGCTCCGCCTCGCGACCGTGCTTCCCGTCGCGCTCTGCCAGCGGATTCCCGAGCTCCACCTGAAGCAGCTCATCGGCCTGCGGTACGCCGGCGACGCGGAGCTCACTGGGCTCGTGGAGCGCTGCCTCAGCGGCGAGCTGCCGACGGCCGACGCCGTGAAGCGCGAAGTGCGGCACTGGCGGTCGGACTTCGTGCGCGCCTGACGACGGATCGCGAACTCACGAACGCTCCAGCCACCGACATGCAGCGCATCCTGAGCGCGTGGGCGTGGGTCGCGGCGGTGCTGGTCGTGGTGATCGGCTTCTTCTACGTGTCCGCGGTCTGGCTCGTGACCGCGCCATTCGACAGGGGCCGGTACCGCGCGGGCCGAGCGTTCCGCCAACTGGCCGTGGCGCAGGTCGCGCTGAACTGGCTCTGGAACTTCGAGACCGAAGGCGCGCCGCCCGACGATCCGCGCCGCCCGTACGTCGTGGTCTCCAACCACGAATCGTACGCCGACATCTTTCTCGTCTCTCACTTTCCGTGGGAGATGAAGTGGCTCTCGAAGGACACGATCTTCCGCATCCCGGTGATGGGCTGGATGATGCGCATGGCGAGGGACATCCCGGTCACGCGCGGCAAGCGCGAGAGCGCCATCGCCGCGCTGGCGGAGTGCCGCGACCGGTTGGCGCGACACGTGAGCGTGATGATCTTCCCCGAGGGAACGCGCTCGCCGACGAACGAGCTGCTGCCGTTCAAGGACGGCGCCTTCCAGCTCGCCATCGAGGCGCAGGTGCCGATCCTCCCGATCGCGCTCGCCGGGACGCGCGACTGCATGGCGAAGGGAAGCTTCGCCTTTCGCCGCGCCCATGCGCGCGCGCGCGTGCTGGCGCCAATCGACACCGCCGGACTCACTCTTGCCGATCTGCCGGCGCTGCGTGAAGAGACACGTGCGACGATCGACGCGGCGCGCCGCGCGTTGCAACGCGAGCTCGAAGAGGCCGATGGTCTCGCCGTGAGCGCGGGCACCGAGTGACGCCCACGCCCGCGCCGCCCGACGAGGCGTCGCTCGAAGAGCGGCTCTCTCGCCCGCCCGCAACACTCGCGAGCACGCTGTCGCGCGCACCGGGCGATCTGATCGTGCTCGGTGCCGGCGGCAAGATGGGCCCGTCGCTCGCGCGTATGGCGAAACGCGCCGATCCCGCTCGGCGCGTCATCGCCGTCTCACGATGGACCGATAGCGCGGCGCAAGCCGCGCTATCGAGGGCCGGCATCGAGACACTCGCCGCCGACCTGCTCGATCCGCGCGCGATGGCCTCGCTTCCCGACGCCCCGAACGTCGTGTTCATGGCCGGCCAGAAGTTCGGCACCTCCGGCCAGCCGGCGACCACCTGGGCAATGAATGCGGCGGTGCCGGCCTTCGCCGCCGAGCGGTGGGCAGGCGCTCGCACCGTCGTGTTCTCCACGGGCAACGTGTATTCGCTCACGCCTGCAACACGCGGCGGATCGCGCGAGGACGACGCTCCCGCGCCGGTCGGCGAGTACGCGTATTCCTGTCTCGCTCGCGAGCGCATCTTCGCCGCCGCCGCGGGCCGTCATGGCTCGCCGGTGTCGATCGTGCGGCTCAACTACGCGCACGACCTGCGCTATGGCGTGCTCACCGATCTCGCGGTGCGCATCGCGCGTGGCGAGCCGGTGAACCTGCAGATGGGCTACGTGAACGTGATCTGGCAGGGCGACGCGAACGCCTTCGCGCTCGCCGCGCTCGCACGCGCGTCCGCGCCCGACCCGTTCGTCGTGAACGTGGCCGGCCCGGACACGCTCCGCGTGGCCGACCTGGCGCGCGCCCTCGGCGACCGACTCGGCGTCGAGCCGGTGCTCGATGGCGTCGAGGGGACGGATGCCCTCCTCAGCAATGGCACTCGGATGCGCGAACTGCTCGATCACCCACTCCTTCCGCTCGAGACACTGCTCGACTGGGTGGCGGACTGGGTGCGTCATGGCGGGCGACTCCTCGGCAAGCCGACGAACTTCGAGCGGCGCGATGGACGATTCTGATCGCGCGCACGCACTGCGCCGCCGGTTGGGCGAAGGGATCGTCATACCGGCGCATCCGCTCGCGCTCACGTCGGAGCGCCGTCTGGACGAGCGTCGTCAGCGCGCGCTCACCCGCTACTATCTCGACGCCGGCGCGGGTGGAATCGCCGTCGGCGTGCACACGACGCAGTTCGCGATCCGTCGTCCGGAGCACGGCTTGCTGCGGCCGGTGCTCGAGCTCGCGGCCGAGACAGCGCGCGAGCGGTCGGCGTTCGCGACTCGAGCGATCGTTCTCGTGGCCGGCGTCGTCGGCGACACCAGGCAGGCGGTGGCGGAGGCGGAGCTCGCGGCGTCGGCCGGCTACGACGTCGCCTTGCTCAGCCTCGGAGCGATGAAGACCGCGAGCGACGAGCGGCTCATCATGCACTGCCGCGCCGTCGCCGAGGTACTCCCCCTCTTCGGCTTCTATCTGCAGCCGGCGGTGGGCGGCCGAGTCCTCGGCTACGAGTTCTGGCGCCAGCTCGCCGAGATCGAGCACGTGTGGGCGATCAAGATCGCGCCGTTCGATCGGTATCGGACGACCGACGTGGTGCGCGCGGTGATCGATGCCGGCCGCGACGACATCGCGCTCTACACCGGCAACGACGACGCCATCGTCGCCGATCTCGTCACTCCCTTCTCACTGGGCCAACGCGCCGGGCGCGGCGATCGCCGCATCGTTGGCGGGCTGCTCGGCCAGTGGGCGACGTGGACCCATCGCGCCGTCGCCCTTCTGGACCGGCTGCGAGCCGCGCGCGATGGCGAGATGATTCCCGCCGACCTGCTTCGCGTAGGCGCCGCGCTCACCGACGCGAATGCCGCGATCTTCGATGCCGTGAATGGCTTTGCCGGCTGCATCCCGGGCATCCACGAGGTGCTGCGCCGGCAGGGGCTGCTCGCCGGCACATGGTGTCTCGATTCCGGCGAGATGCTGTCGCCGGGCCAGACGGAGGAGATCGACCGCGTCTGTCGTGAGCACCCGGGGCTGACCGACGACGAGTTCGTACGCGAGCACCTCGACCGGTGGCTCGCCTAGCGGGTCGCGGAAGCCCGCGACGCTACCGGATCAGGTTGGCCGCCCAGCTCTTTCGCACCGCGCGCTCGAAGCCGCTGCGCAGCGAGCCGAGATCCGTGAGGCTCGTGTCGAACACGACTGAGTCGTCGCCGATCGCCTCGGACGCGTACAGCCCCTTCAGCTCGTGCCGCTCGGCCGACTGCACCTCGCCATTCCCGTCGCGGTAGTACACTCGGCCTCCGCCCACGAGCGTGGCGCCGATGGCGGGCCCCAACCCCTGGAGCACGCGGAACAGCCCGTCGATCGAGCAGCCGGAGGCGCCGGCCGTCCGCTGGTCCACCCCGACGACCAGGAGCCGCCCGAATCGCCACTCGTAGCCCACCGTGAGTGGCTCGCCGTGCGCTTTCCACTCGCCCAGGAACTCCTCCACGGCCTTCATGAGGGCCGTGGTTCCTTCCTCGCCGAGCGGGCGGTCGCTGCCGAACACCCACACGCGGGCGGAATCGGGAAGGGTCTCGAATGGAACGAGTGGCATGACGACACTCCAGGTGAGCGGCTGCGCGGGGGCGTGACGACTGCCCAGCAAAGATAGTCGCACGTCGACTCCTCCTTCCAGCAGTATGACTCCACTGGCACAATCCCAGGACGAACGCTTCCGTCCCCTGTTCGAGCTCTCGCCGCAGCCGGCGTGGGTCTACGATCTGGCGACGCTGCGTTTTCTCGACGTCAACGACGCTGCGACGCGCGCGTACGGATGGACGCGGGACGAGTTCCTGGCGATGACGCTGCGCGACATCCGCCCGCCGTCGGAGTTCAGTACGCCAGAGACGATGCTGCGCGAGGGCAATGGCTCGGACCGCACTCAGTCCGCCTCGCTGCATCGCACCAAGACTGGCGAGCTCCGGCGCGTGCAGATCACGTCGTACGCCATGGAGCTCGATGGGCACAGTGCGCGCATGGTGCTCGTCGACGACGTCACCGAGCGGCTCGCCGCCGAGCAGGCGCTGGCGCGCAGCGAGCAGCAGTACCGCACCGTGGTCGAGCAGATGCAGGACGTCTTCTTCCGCGCCGACGAGGACGGACAGTGGACGTTCCTCAACCCCGCGTGGACCGCGCTCACGGGCCACGACGTCGAGCGGACGCTCGGTACGCATGTCCTCGGCTACATCCATCCATCCGACCGGTCCACGCTGAACGACGCCCTCCGCCCCTTGACCGGTGGCGCTGCCGAGAGCGCGCTCGTGGAGGTTCGGTTCTTTCACCGCGACGGCGGCTATCGGTGGGTGGAAGCCAGCATGCGCGCGGTGCGCGAGGACGACGCCGCGATCGGTACGATGGGCACGCTGCGCGACGCGACGCAGCGACGCGCCGCCGCCGAGGAGCGGCAGCGGCTCGCGACGAACATCCGGCAGCTGCTCGATGCCTCCGGCGAAGGCATCTACGGGCTCGACGCGAACGGGATCGTCACTTTCATCAACCGTCGCGGCTCGGAGATGCTCGGTTACGACGCCGACGAGCTGATCGGCAAGCTGATGCATCGTGTCACGCACCACTCGCGGTCCGACGGCACGCCCAATCCCGTCGACCAGTGTCCGATCTGCCTCGCCGTGTCCGAAGGCCAGGCGTGCGAGGTGGACGATGAAATGATGTGGCGCAAGGACGGCATGCCACTTCAGGTGGAGTACGCCGCGTCGCCGGTGCTCGAGCGCGGCCAGATCTCCGGCGCGGTCGTGAACTTCCGCGACATCACGGCTCGCAAGCGCTCGGAGCTGGAGCTGATCGTCGCACGCGACGCCGCGGAGGCGGCGAGCCGCACGAAGAGCGACTTCCTCGCGCGCATGAGTCACGAGCTGCGCACTCCGCTCAACTCGATCATCGGCTTCGCCAACGTGCTGCTCAAGAACAAGGGCGACGATCTCGGCGAGGCGCACCTCTCCTATCTCAATCGTATCGCCGCGAACGGTCGGCACCTGCTCGGCCTCATCAACGACATCCTCGATCTCTCCAAGATCGAGGCGGGGCGCATGACGCTCGAGCTGGGTCCGGTCCGGCTCGACACGTTGATCGCCGAGACGGTGAGCGAGTGCGAGGGTCAGCTCCGCGACCGGCCCGTCGCGCTGCGCACCGAGCTGCCGGCATCCGTCACCGCCGTCGTCACCGACGAGGCGCGGCTCAAGCAGGTGCTGATCAACCTGATCGGCAATGCGCTCAAGTTCACCGAGCGTGGAGAGATCGTCGTCCGCCTCGAGGTGGGCGACACCGGCGAGCCGGTTCGTCTCGAGGTGCGCGACACCGGCATCGGCATTCCGGCCGGCCGGCTCGACGCGATCTTCAACGTATTCGAGCAGGCGGAAGCGATGATCAATCGCCGCTTCGGTGGCACGGGACTCGGCCTGACGATCTCGCGATCGCTGTGCGAGCTGATGGGTCACCGCCTCGACGCGTCGAGCGTCGAGGGTGAGGGCACAACGATGACCATCCACTTGGCCGAGCGGGCCATCGCTGCGCACGTCTCGACCATCTCGACGCCGACGTCCGCTGCGCCAGCGATCGACCTGCATGTCACGCTCGCCGGCGACGGACCGCGCACCGTACTGATCGTCGACGATGATCGGGATACGTGCCTTCTGCTCGGCACGCTCGTCGAGGAGGCGGGCCACCGCGCGGTGACGGCGTCGTCTGGCGTCGAGGGGCTGCGGCTCGCGCGCGAGCTGCGTCCCGCGCTCGTCTTCCTCGATCTGCGACTTCCTCGAATCAGCGGGTTCGACGTGCTCCGCATCCTTCGCGCGGATGCTGATCTCGGCGCCACGCCGGTCGTGATCGTGAGCGTCGTCGCCACCGATTCGCGCAGCGCGCTCGCCGGCGCGGCGGCGCTGCTGGACAAGCCGCTCGATCGCGAGCGCGTGCTCGCGGCGTTGCAGCGCTACCTCCCGGCCCGAGCGCTCGCCAGGCTAGGTTGAGACGCGTGGGCTGACGGGGCATCCGTCAGGAGGCGCGTTTCCTCGGGACGTGTGCGGTGAATGACTGAGCTTCGGACGATCGCGCTCGGCGCGGCCGCGGGCACGGTGCTGTTGGCGCTCGCGACGCGAACTCGCGCGGTGCAGGCGATCGACGACGCGGTGGAGCGCGCGGCCGGCCGAGCGCGCGCGCGAAGGATCGTGCACGGCGCGGCGCGCGTCGGCACGCTGCCTGGCGAGCCGTACATGCACCCGGCGATCGGGGCGGCGATTGCGCTGCTGTTGGTTGCGTCGCGCGGAGGTCCGCCGCTGCGCGTCCTCGCTCCGCTCGCCACCGCGTCGCTCGGCGCGATCGCGGCGCATCACGCGGTGAAGTTGTTCTATCGGCGCCGGCGTCCGGCGATCGCGCTCCGCAATGGCAAGACCGAGCCGGCGTATCCGAGCGGTCACACCACCGACGCCACGGCCGTGTTGGTGACCGGCGCGTATCTGCTCGTGCGTGAAGGCGTGGTGCCGGCGGAGGTCGCGGTGCCGCTGGCGGTGACCCTCGCCCTCGTCACAGGAGTGAGCCGCGTGCTGCTCGGCTGGCACTGGGCGACCGACGTCGCCGGCGGATGGGTGACGGGAATCGCCGTGGCCGCCGGCTCGGCCGGCCTGTATGAGATGTTGGTGAGTCGGTGAGTTGGAGAGTTGGATAGTTGGTCGGTTGATTAGTGTGTTGAACGGCCCTGGCAACGAACCAGCTTGGATATCCCTCAACGGGGCTTCCATGCGCGTTGTAGCCAGGGCCGTCAGTGCACTAACTCACCGACCAACCATCCAACTATCCAACCAACCAACTCACCGCCGTTTCAGGGCTTGCCCGCCGCGGGGAGTTGCAGCAGCGGTGTCGCGCCGCCCGTCACCTGCGGCATCTGCCCGTTCCACTTCTTCGACAGCTCGTACTGCACCAGCGTGGGCGTGATGCTCGCCGAGAGCAGCTGGTTGGCGCGCGCTTGCGCTTCGGCTTCGGCGGTGATCGCCTTGGCGCGTCCCGCGGCCTTGATCGAGTCGCCCTGTGCCTGGAAGGTGTTCTTCTGGAGCTCGTTCTGCGCAGTGAGCGCCTGCTGCTGCATCACGTTCTTCTGGTTGATCGCCTCCATCACGGCGGCCGGAGCCCGCAGCTCGTTGATCGTGAACTGCTTCACCTCGAATCCATAAGGCGCGAGCCGCTGCGCGATCAGCCCGCGTGCGCGTCCGGTCGCTTCGGCCTTCTTCGGGCCGATGATGTCGGCGACCGGCTCCGTGCCGAACACCTCCTGCAGCGCCTGGCGGATCGTCTGTTTGACGAAGCCATGGGTGATCTGCTCGATGTCCGTGCGGAACGTCGAGTACAGCCTCGGCGTCTGCGCCGGATCGAGCTCGAAGGAGAGCGAGACGTCGAGCGATACCGGCTGTCCCTCGACGCTGTTGACGTTGATCTCGTCGTTACTGGTCGACCCTTCGTTGTTCGCTTTGGTGAGCACCACGGTCCTCAGGAACACCGGATACTCCTCGATCCCGGTCGCGAACGGCACGCGCGTGTGCACGCCCGGGCCCAGTGGGTGTGGATCCACACCACCGCCCGCGCGATGGATCACGATCCCGACGTAGCCCGGGTTGATGTACGTGAACGTCGAGGGCAGCAGAAGGAGCAAGACGACGAGCGTCGTCGCGGCGATCATGATGCGCTTGAGCTTCTGGCGGCCGTCCGTGTTCGGATCGAAGTGCATCGCGCCGATCCGGTCCGACATCGTGCTAGTCATTGACGATCTCCCGATAGCAGTCAGGGCACACCTGCTCTCCGTTGGCGAGGCGTACCAGTTGGCCTTCCGCGAGGATGCCATGTACCGAGCACACCAGCTCGGCCGCTCGTTCGATGCGCTTGCGATTCTGCGTCTGGCGGAGCCGGACGCCTACTGGTGTGAAGTAGAGGATCACCCAATAAAGAAGGGCGCCGCCCGTCGCGATCATCGCGACGAAGAGCACCCCTTCCATGATTATCTCACTCATCGGTTTGTCTCACCTGGCGCGTTGGGCGCCTTTGTCTGTACTCCCCATACGCGACACGCCGGGCTTGGGTTTCGGCACTTGGTGAGTTGGATAGTTGGATAGTTGGTCGGTGAACTAGTGGGCTAACTGCTCGGGCCACAACCAGCATTGAGATCACTCAGTGAGGCTTCCACGCTGTTTCGTGGCCGTTGCCGTTCAACACACCGATCGACCGACCAGCGAACTAACCATCCAACCAACCAACTCACCTTGATCAGCTACTCTCTGGTCGACCGAACAGCAACCGTACCATCTCGGCGCTCTCCGGTCGCGAGAGCACGTAGGCATGGTCGCCAGGCTCGAGACGCGTGCTTCCCTTCGGCGCGATCAGCTCGCGTCCGCGCACGATCATCGTCACTGCCGCGCCTTCCGGGAAGGGCAGCTCCTCGAGCGTCATCCCGGCCACCGGCAGCGCCTCGTCGACGTAGTACGACTGCAGATCTCCTTCCATCTCGTCGAACGATTCCACCGTCAGCACCGCTTCCGCCGGAGGCGGCTCGCCCGACTCGAGCCGGAGCAGTCGCGTCACCCAGGAGACCGTGGTGCCCGGCACGATCGCGTTCAGCACGACGATGAAGAAGACGATGTTGAAGATGCGATACGCGCCTGGCGCGCCGGCGAGGACGGGGAACATCGCGAGGATGATCGGCACCGCGCCGCGCAGCCCGACCCATCCGACGTACAGGATGTCGTTGCGCGGAAAGCGCAGCGGGGCGAGACAGATCGCGACCATCACCGGCCGCGCGACGAGCGTGAGCGCCAGTCCGACCACCGTGCCGATCCACGCCGCGTCGATCAGCTGCGACGGAGTCACGAGCAGGCCGAGTATGAGGAACATCGCGACCTGACCGAGCCAGGCGAGCGAGTCGTGAATCCTTCCGAGCGCCGTGCGATATGGAAGCCGCCCCGCGCCCAGCGTGACGGCGGCGACGTAAACGCCGAGATAGCCACTTCCCCCGATCAACGTGGGGACCGAGAAGGCGAACAGTGCCGTCGCCAGCGTCATCACCGAGTACAGTCCGCTCGCCGGAAGTCGAGCGCGCGAGATTACCCACCGCGCGCCCGCCCCGATCGCGACGCCGCAGCCCGCGCCGATCACGATCTCGCGCACCAGATCCAGCGCCACGTACCACACGCTCAACGGCTCGGCGCTCAACAGGTTCTGCGTGAGCACCATGGTGAGAATGACCGCGACGGGATCGTTGATTCCCGACTCCACCTCGAGCGCGCCGCCGACGCGATGCTTGAGCTGGATGCCGCTGCTTCGCAGCACGGAGAACACCGCCGCCGCGTCGGTCGACGACACGATCGCGCCGAGCAGGAACGACGAGCTCCATGGCAGCCCGAGCCGGTTGGCGACGATCGCGACGATGCACATCGTGCCGATCACGCCGATCGTCGCGAGCACGCCGGCCGGCGCGATCGAGCGGCGCAGGGTATCGACCGGCGTGTTCAATCCGCCGTCGAACAGGATCAGCGCGAGCGCCGCGGAGCCAGCTCGAAAGGCGAAGCCGAAGTCGTTGAACACGATGCCGCCGAACCCTTCGGATCCCGCGGCGATGCCGATGGCGAGGAAGACGAGCCCCACCGGAACGCGCAGCCGCTGCGAGGCGCGGCTCAGCAATGCGCTCGCCGCGAGCAGCAGCGCGACGACGACGAAGAACACCGCCGTCGCGTGCGGCTCACTCGGCATCGCGTGCGTCACGGCCGCCGCGGCCTGGAGCATCGAGACCTCGTGGAGAGCACCATGCGTGCAGCGAGTGCGTCCTGACGCACTCGCTGCGACGCGCGAGTCTTACATGCTCGTGTCCGAGCTCTTGCGCCGTTCCTGGCGCACGAGCGCGGCGATACCAGCGAGCACCAGCAGGCCACCGGCCACGAACAGCACCGATTGCCACTCGTCTGGAAGGTAGAACGCGAGCACCAGCGGCACGAACGCAACGAGTGAGATCTTCAGCCAGGGCTCGACGTTGGGGGCATCGGCCGCGACGGCGATCGGTGCGCGCGGGTCAGAATCTTGTAGGTGTGACATGCGTTAGCTCCCGGGGCGCACGCGGTGCGCCCATCTCGTAGACGGATGCACGCTGTCCTCCGGCCGGCGCAGAGCGCGTCCGGCATGTGCGGAGGAAGCGTGGTGCGTCCTGATCGCTGTCGCGATGGACGCAGTGAACTCCGGTGGGTCTACGAGAGGTGGGGCGGGGCCGTCGCGTCGTACGTGAAGCGGTGCCACCCGCCCGGCAGGCGAGGCTCGGCCCAGGCGAGCTCTTCGCCGCGTCCCTCGAGCTGGATCCCCAGGGTGAAGGCGCGCGCTGCACAATGAGGCGTGCACGGCGCGTGCGTTCGTGGCGCAACGCGCGGCGCGAGCTCGCGCAGTCCGTGCGCCGCGAGACGAATCGCCGGCGCGGCAAGAGCGTGCGACGTCTGATCGGCGGTCCACTCCAGCGCCCCCGCGTGCACAGGCGCCGCCGCGCCGAAGCGCGACAGCGAGAGCACGAGAAGAGCAGCGAGAGCGGCGAGACGGCGCATTGGAACTGGCTCGGGGAAGTGGTCGAGTGAAATCTAATACATTGGCAGAGTGACTCTCGGTGCGCCGGAGGGCGCGTCCGCGCGCGCCTCAGTCCTTCAGCTCGAAGCGCAGCGCTTGTTCCAGGGTCGGATGCGCAAACTCGAACCCCGA
Source organism: bacterium (assembly GCA_039933415.1). Taxonomy (GTDB): domain Bacteria; phylum Gemmatimonadota; class Gemmatimonadetes; order Gemmatimonadales; family Gemmatimonadaceae; genus AG11. The sequence continues at coordinate 7,271 of JBDTOD010000054.1, read as the reverse complement.
GCGCACCAGCGCCTTCGGGAGCACGCGCTGGCCGGAGAGAATAGTCGCGCGCGCCATCTCGCCGTACAGCAGCTCCAGCGCGAAGCCCGGCACGCGCACGAACGCGGGCCTGGTCAACACCCGACCAAGCGTGACGGCGAATTGCGCGTTCGTCACGGGGTTCGGCGCGACGGCATTGACCGCGCCCGCCAGCGTCGTCGTGGTCAACGCATGCTCCATGACTCGGAGATGGTCGTGCAGTGAGATCCAGCTCATCCACTGGCGGCCGCTGCCGATCGGCCCCCCCACACCCAGCCGGAATGGAATGAGGAGCCGCTCGAGCGCGCCCCCGCGTGGGCTCAGCACCAGCCCGGTGCGGAGTCGCACCACGCGGATTCCCGCGTCGGCCGCGAGACGCGTCGCGTCTTCCCATTCCCGCACCACGCCGGCCAGGAAATCCGACCCTGGTGCGCTCTCCTCGTCCAGCACCTCGTCGCCGCGGTCGCCGTAGTACCCCACCGCGGAGCCGCTCAACAGCACACTCGGCTTCCGCTTCATCACGGCGATCGTGCGCGCGAGAAGCTCCGTGCCGCGCACGCGACTCTCGCGGATGGCCTGTTTGCGCGCCGACGTCCAGCGATGCGCGATTGGCTCTCCCGCCAGGTGCACCACGGCGTCCACGCCCTCGAGCGCGTCCGGCGCGAGCACGCCGCGCATCGGATCCCACTCGACGTCGCCAGCGGCAGCGCGACCCACCCGCACCAATCGGCGGACGCCAATGCCCCGCGCGCGCAGATGCTCGACGAGCGCGGTGCCGATCAGCCCCGTCGCGCCGCTGACGGCGACGACGGAGGACGATTCAGGGATGTGCGGTTCGGTGGGCATGGCCTGTGGCGACGATCGTTGCGTCCGCAACCGAGGGTCGGCCGGCGTGACGCTCCACGACAGAACGTCGCACCAGGCCAGGTCGTTCCGCTACAGGTCGCGACTCCGAAGAATTCGACGAGCGATCTCATCCACCACGGCGGCGGAGCGATACGCATCCTCGGCAATGCGCTGCCGAATCTCAGACAACCGGTCAGTTCGCATTCCGGAAGTCCCGGAGGCGCGGCCGATTGCGCTCAGGACGTCGGACTGTGATGGGCCGTCGTTACTCGATCGTAGATGCATGGCTCCTCCTCAGAAAAGGTATCGGCAGCTCGGCAGCCCAACTTGAATGATACGCCCAGCGATGTCGCATCGAAGTGTCGTCCGCCGCAGCGGATACGAGACCGGTCGGGACGTTCTGTCGGAGAGCTCGGTCATTCAGGCTTTACAGCAGCACCGCGTGACAGTAACTCCACCTCCCGCTCCTCGATCACCGTCCGTCGCACGCTTACGCCCGTCGGTTCGCGAATGGCCACCATTCTGTACGTCGACGATGAGCCCGCCATCGGGCTCATCCTCGAGGACACGCTCGAGCGTGCCGGCCACGCGACGGTTGGTGCCCACAACGTGCCGCAAGCGCTGCAGGCGCTGGCGCGGGGCAATATCGATCTCATCATCTCGGACTATCGCATGCCCGGTCTGACGGGGCTCGAGTTCCTCGAGCTCCTCCAGCAGGAGGGCTACGACGTCCCGCTGATCATGCTCACGGGCTACGCCACGATCGAACACGCCGTGTCGGCGATCAAGGCGGGCGCGGTCGACTACATCACCAAACCCGTTCGGCCCGCGCAGCTCGAGCTCGCCGTCGCGCAGGCCCTCGAGGTCGTCCGACTGCGCCGAGAGAACGACACGCTGCGCCGCGAGGTGATGGAGTTCCGGAACGAGCGCACGATCATCGGGGACAGTCTCCAGATGCGGCGACTGATGCAGACCGTCTCCACCGCCGCGCCGACCCGTGCGACCGTTCTGCTCGAGGGAGAATCAGGCACAGGCAAGGAGCTGTTCGCCCGCGCCATTCACGACGCGAGCGATCGGCACGACCGGCCATTCATCAAGCTCAATTGCGCCGCGCTCCCGGAGGGCCTCGTGGAAAGCGCGTTGTTCGGGCACGAGAAGGGCGCGTTCACCGGGGCGATCAAGCGCGTGGAAGGCGCGTTCGAGCGTGCGCACAACGGCACGCTCCTGCTCGACGAGATCAGCGAGATGCGGCTCGACCTGCAGGCGAAGCTGCTGCGAGTGCTCCAGGAGCAGGAGTTCGAGCGGGTCGGGGGCTCGAACCCGATCAAGGTGGACGTGCGGATCATCGCGACCACCAACCGCAACCTCTCCACATACGCCGCACAGGGGCATTTTCGGCAGGATCTCTTTTTTCGGCTGAGCGTGCTTCCCATCTCGCTGCCGCCGCTGCGCGATCGGACGGGCGACATTCCCCTTCTCGCGCACCGATTCGCCATGCGCGTCGCCGCCGAAATGAAGAAGGAGATCAAGGGCCTCGCGCCCGAGACCGTGGAGATGCTCCAGCGCTACGAGTGGCCGGGCAACGTGCGGGAGCTCCAGCACGCCGTCGAGCGGGCGGTGATCCTCTCCCCCGACTCGATCCTCCAACCGAGCGCCTTCGACGGGCAGCGGTTCGGTCTCAGCACGAAGGGCAGCGGCCCCTCGCCGACCAGAAGCGCGTCGTCGTTGGCGTTGGACGAGATGCTCAACGGCGCGCAGAGAGTGCCCGCCGGCGCCGTCGTCCTCACCTCGCTCGACGTCTCGGCCGCCGAGGCCCTTCTCATCGAGCGAGCCCTCCAGGTGAGCGGCGGCAACCGCACACGTGCGGCCGAGTTGCTGGGCATCAGCGTTCGAACGCTCCGAAACAAGCTCAACAACCCGACGCGAGACACCGACCACGCTACGGAGCAATAGAGTCGATAACGGGAACAGGGTGACAGATGCGGCTCGGCAAAAGTTGCCGGTGTGGAGCTTTTTACCAGCCGACGGAGCGAATGTCATCTGGTACGTAGACATCGATGTATCGTTGGAACAGCTGCGCTGTTACTGGATACGTGACAACAACTTGCTTCTCTCTACCCAGGCCGGATTCCGTCGAGAATCCGGCCTTTTTTTCGTCCCGGATCGACTGGCCCTCGCCCTGCCTTTATAGGGCGAGCGAAAGCGATCACGACCGAGCGGGAAATCGCAGCTCCTTCCTCCTCTCCGGTCCGCTGGCACCCAAGTCCGCTTCTCCGCTCTCTCCGACGATGGAGTCCGTCATGGAATCTCGTGCGCTCTGGACCGCCTCTGCAGCTGGGGACAATTCGGCCCGCGACGCTCTGCTTCGCGAGAACCTCAGCCTGGTCCATCATGTGGCGCGCCAGCTGTCGCGAAGCCTCGCCGTCGAGGCGGACTTCGACGAGCTGGTGAGCGCAGGAACGCTCGGACTCATGACGGCGCTCAAGAGCTTCGACCCGCGCCGAGGGTTGGCGTTCAGCACCTTCGCGGTCCCGCGGATCCGCGGATCGATCCTCGACGAGCTTCGCCGGCAGGATCACGTGCCCCGTTCCGTTCGTCGCAAGGCGCGCGACATCTCACGGGCTCGCGAGCTCCTGATGCGGCAGCTCGGGCGGATGCCCGAAGACTCGGAGATGGCGCAGCAGCTCGGCACCGACGTGCAGACGATCTGGCGCTGGCAGGCGGAGGTCGAGGGCTCGGTCCATCTGTCGCTGACGTCCACCGCGAGCGACGACGGAAGCACGGTCCCGTCTCGCGCCGAGTTCCTCAGCAATGACGAAGAGTCGCCGGAAGAGCGTCTGTCTCGTGAGGACGAAGTCGCACTCCTGCGCGAAGCGATCCTCGAGTTGAACGATCAGGAGCGGACGGTGCTCTCGCTGTACTACTTCGAGGAGCTCAAGTCGGCGGAGATCGCCGACGTGCTCGGCATCAGCGAGTCGCGTATCTCGCAGATCCGCTCGAAGGCGCTGGCCCGTCTGCGCACCGTCCTCGCACCGATGCGGGCTTCGGCGTAGCTCAGCGCTACGTCTGACCCTCGCCCCGCTCGCTTCCGGCTTTCGGGCCGGCACGCTCACGTCGTCGCACCTCGAGAATCGACGGAAGTCGGAACACCAGCTCTTCGCCTTCACGCAGGCAGCTCCCGCCACACCGTCCGGCAAGCGAGATCAATGATGCAGACGGTTCCGCGGGCGTGTGGGCATGAACGCTGACGCTCGACGCGTCCCCCACGACGCGCAGCGGCGATCCGCCGCGACCCTGCACGGTGTCGGCCGAGCGCTTGACGGCGTGCACCAACATGAGGAGGACGCGGAACAGCGCCCATCGCGGGGCACGCACCGGCAGCGGCGTGCCTTCACACACCACCGCGCATCGGTCGCCCCGCAACCTCGGGTGATGCTCGTGCATCCGCAGCGCGTCGTCGAGCACGAGCGGCAGCTCGAGCGCTTCGGGCTGGGAGCCGCGTGCCGGCAGCAGCGAAAACAAGCCGTTGACGCGATGCAGCTGCTCGATCTCGGACGGGAGCACGACGAGTGGATCGGCCTCATCGTCGCCGAACCGTGCCAGCTCCATGAACGCGCTGAGTGCGGCCACGCGGTTGTTCAGCGCATGGACGAGACCCTGGAGCAGCTCGTCCGACAACGTCGCCCAATCGTCGGTCTCGATCAACGGGGTGCTCGGCCGCTCTGGTAGATCCGGTGTCGTCACTCGTGGCCGTCGGGAATGGGGGAGCCCGTCGATCGCGTGTCTGAAGCAGGCACCGCATTCGTGCGGCCCATGTTTGGCGGGGTAGTCGATATTACCCACACGCAGCGCAAGCGTTCGACCCCTCTCCCCAACCGGTGGTGGGAATAGCCTCGCAGGTCGCGCCGTCTTCGATTCATGCGGCCCGGGAGCGTCGAGTCGACGCGCTCCGGCGAGGTTCTCTCTGCGCTCGCGTGTGACGATAGAGTACGCCACCCGGCGTCTGGCGAACAGATGCTGAATACAACAACGTTTCGCATGCGAGCAGATTCGGCTCCGCCGACTGCGTCAGCGTCACCTCAACGCGCACAGAATCATGCACGCTCCAGCGTTCGCCTTGCTCATCGCTCTGGCCGGTCCGGTCGACACGGCTCGCGTGACGGTCGACACCGTGCCCACGATGGCGGGGCCTCGGCTGGAACTTCCGGCGCCGGTGGACCTACCCACACGGCTCGACTTTCCGTCGTCGCTGCGAATCGTGCAGGACACCACGCCGCGACGCCGGCGGAAGTCGATCGAGGTGAGCGATTGGTACGCACGCCGGCTCCAGATTCATCGAATCGGTGCCTACTCGATGATCCCGTTGTTCGCGATGCAGGCGTACGCGGGAAGCAAGCTGTATAGCGACGGCAGCGCCGCGGCGAGCTGGGTGAAGCCGACGCACCGCTTCGGTGCGACCGCGCTCGCTACCGTGTTCACCGTCAATACCGTGACCGGGCTCTGGAACCTCTGGGATTCACGCGCGGTGCCGACGGGGCGTACGAAGCGCTATCTGCACACGCTGCTCATGCTGGCGTCGGACGCGGGATTCACGTACGCCGGCGTGCGACTGTCGGAGCAGGCCGAGAACAGCGCGGAGAAGCGACGCGAGCATCGGACGTGGGCATACGGGTCGATGGCGACGGCCCTCGTCGGCTCGGGCATCATGGTCATCTGGCGGAAGGACTGACGATGCTCCTCGCTCAACTCGAGGCCGCGAAGAGCTCGAGCGCGCTCGCTCGCCTGGCCGAGCCGTGGAACACCCTGTACAGCGACTCCAAGGTGGTCTCGGCGACGGTGGTGTTCCTGCATCTCGTACCACTGTTAATCGCGGGGGGCGCGGCGCTCGCCGCGGACCGCGCGACCATTCGGGTGACGCGAGGGACGGCAGAGGATCGCGCACGCCAGCTCGTCGATCTCGGACGCACGCACTTCGTGGTGCTCGGCGGGCTCGCACTCTCGTTCGCGAGCGGGGTACTGCTCTTCCTGTCCGATGTGGACACGTTCCTCGAATCGCCCCTTTTCTGGATCAAGCTCGGGTTGGTCGGGTTGCTGCTCGTGAATGGCTTCGTCATGACACGGACTGAACGGACACTGCACGGACGAGGAGACGACGCCGCGTTGTGGGGACGAATGAGAACGATTTCGATGATGAGCCTGACGCTCTGGCTCGCGACGACGCTCGCGGGCGTCGTGCTGATGAGCTTTGCATAGGCCGATGACCTGGTACACACGCTGGAGCGAGACACGATGACGGAGACGAAACCGAGCGCACCGTCGGACGGGTGCAGCGAATGCCCGGTCGAAACCCGGCGGGATTTTCTGATGGACGCTCTGCGCGCGAGTGCGGCGGCGCTCGCGGCGATCGGGCTGTCGTCCGACGCGGCCAACGCGATGCCGGTGCGCTTCGTGAGCGCGCTCGCCACGCTCGGGGAGGACAAGAGTTACCCCGTGCCGGCGTTGGACGGCGTGCAGATCGACAAGGGGAGCGAGGTGATCCTCGCGCGCACCGGCAAGTCCGTGTACGCGTTCGCGCTCGCGTGTCCGCATCAGAACACGGCGCTGAAGTGGGACGCGGCGGCGAATCGCTTTCAGTGTCCCAAGCACAAGTCGCGGTACAACCCGGACGGCACGTTCATCGAGGGGCGCGCTACGCGCGGCCTCGATCGCTACGCCGTGAAGCTCGTTGGCGCGAACATCGTGGTGGACATCGACAAGCTCTATCAGGAAGACACCGACCTGCCGGCGTGGTCGCATGCCTTCGTCACGCTCAGCTGAGCGTTCCCCGAACCATTTCCCGAATGGCCTGCCAAGACTGCCTGACCCGACGCGAGTTCCTGACGAAGAGCACCCTCGCCGTCGCGGGTGCGGCCGTCGTCGTGGCCGGGTGTGGCGACGGCCAGATCGGCGCGATCGCGGCGCCGCCACTGAGCCAGCCGCTGACGCTCAAGGTGTCCACGGTACCCGCGCTCGCGACCGTCGGCCAACTCGTGCTGCATCCGTCGAACGGCGGAGTCGCGGTGAAGCGGACCGGGGCGAGCACGTTCCTCGCCCTCTCGACGACGTGCACACACGAGGGCACGGTGATCAATCTCCTCGGCAGCAACTCGTTCGAGTGCCCCAATCACCACGCGCGGTACGACGCGGACGGCAATGTCACGCACCAGCCGGACGCCTCTGGCAACGCATCGCATCTGTTCACCTATGGAACGCAGTACGATCCGGCCACCGACATCCTCACGGTGTCGTCGACCCTGACGTGAGGGGCGGCAAGGTGGACATCCGAGAGCTTGAGGTCGGAGTCGAGGTGCGACTCTGCCCCCGGGCTCTGACCCCGGGCTCTGACCCCGGGCTCTGACCCCGGGGGC
>JBDTOD010000053.1:0-25917 GCA_039933415.1 bacterium | reverse complement strand
TGGAGCACGCCCGCGTACTGGGAGACGGGGATGATGGGGGGCGCCCAATGGAAGGCGAAGTGGATCTCGCCCGACCTCACCGAAGACACCACGCGCTCGAACCCGAGCCCGATGCTCCGGTCCGACTTCGCGCTCGACGGGACCGTGGCCTCTGCGCGCGCGTACGTCACCAGCCTCGGCCTCTACGAGATGCAGATCAATGGTCGCCGAGTGGGCGATCAGGTGCTGACGCCTGGTTGGACGACCTACGACAAGCGCCTGGAGTATCAGAGCTACGATGTCACCGACCTGCTGCGCCGCGGACCCAACGCCGTCGGCGTCACCCTCGGCGACGGATGGTACCGCGGTCGCCTGGCCTGGGAGACTCGACGCAACACGTACGGCAAGCGACTGGCGCTGCTGGCCGAGATCCGGGTGCGCTACACCGATGGCCGCGAGCGGATCATTACCACCGGTGAAGGTTGGAAATCGGGCACCGGCCCAATCGTCATGGCGGACATCTACAACGGTGAGACGTACGATGCCCGGCTCGAGAAGAGCGGTTGGAGCGAGCCCGGTTTCGACGACAAGGAATGGAAGGGCGTGCGCCTTGCGGCGCATTCCACCGACGTGATCATCGCACCGGCCGGTCCGCCGATCCGGCGCATCGAGGAGCTCAAGCCGGTGAAGGTGCTGCACACGCCGGCCGGCGAGACGGTGTTCGACATGGGGCAGAACATGGTCGGCTGGGTGCGGCTTCGTGTCACGGGCCCGGCCGGCACCACCGTGCGGCTCCAGCACGCGGAGGTGCTCGACAAGCGCGGCAACTTCTACACGGCCAACCTGCGCACCGCCAAGCAGGAGGTGTCGTACACGCTCAAGGGCGGCGGTGAGGAGGTGTACGAGCCGCACTTCACCTTCCAGGGCTTCCGCTACGTGAAGGTCGAAGGGTTTCCCGGAACGCCCACCGCCACCGCGGTGACCGGGATCGTCGTGCACTCCGACATGCCGCGCACCGGTTCGTTCGTCACCTCCAACCCCATGCTCAATCAGCTCTACCACAACATCGTGTGGGGGCAGAAGGGCAACTTCGTCGGCGTGCCGACGGATTGTCCGCAGCGCGACGAGCGGCTCGGCTGGACGGGCGACGCGCAGGTGTTCTCGCGCACCGCCGCGTTCAACTACGACGTCGCCGGATTCTTCACCAAGTGGCTTGGTGACCTCGCCGCCGACCAGCGCGCGAACGGCTCGCTCCCCGACGTCATCCCCGACGTGCTGTCACGTGGGGACCAGAACAAGCCGGATGCGACCAGCTCCTCCGGCTGGGGCGACGCGACGGTGATCGTGCCGTGGACGATGTACCTCGCGTATGGAGATGTCCGGCTGCTCGAACGGCAATACCCGTCCATGAAGCAATACGTCGAGTACGAGCATCGCGTCTCGGGCGACAAGCTGCTGTGGAACAGCGGCTGGCACTATGGCGACTGGCTCGCATTTGCCACGACCCGGTCCGATTACCCCGGCGCGACGACGGACAAGGATCTCATCGCCACGGCGTTCTTCGCGCACTCCACCGATATCCTGGCGCGCGCGGCGCTGGCGCTCGGCAAGACGGACGAGGCGCGCGACTACCGAGCGCTGTTCGACAAAATTCGCGCTGCGTGGAACCGCGAGTATGTCACCGCCTCCGGCCGGTTGAGCTCCAGCACGCAGACCGCGTACGCGCTCGGACTCCAGTTCAATCTGCTCCCCGACGCGATGCGCGAGGACGCGGGCAACAGGCTCTCGGCCAACGTGAAGCAGTTCGGCCACCTCACCACTGGGTTCCTCGGCACGCCGTACCTGACCGATGCGCTCACCGCGACGGGGCATCTCGGCGATGCCTACATGCTGCTGCTCAACAAGCGCTATCCGTCGTGGCTGTATCCGATCACACAGGGCGCGACGACGATCTGGGAGCGGTGGGACGGCCAGAAGCCCGACAGCTCGTTCCAGGACGTCGGGATGAATTCGTTCAACCACTACGCCTACGGGGCGATCGGCGACTGGATGGTGCGCGTGGTCGCGGGGCTCGACATCGACGAGAGGGCGCCGGCGTACAAGCACATTCTCGTTGCGCCGCAGCTCGGCGGCGGGCTCACGTCGGCGCGCGCGGAGCTCATGACGCAGTACGGATCCGCCGCGTCGGGCTGGACGATCGACGGAGGACGCTTGACGATGACCGTGCGCGTTCCGCCCAACACGCGCGCGACCGTTCGTTTGCCCGGCGCGACGCTCGCGCAGGTCACGGAGGGAGGGCGCGTCGCGACGGCCGCGCCCGGTGTGACGTCGGCGGCGCAGCGTGGGGCGGACGTGGTCGTGGACGTGGGATCGGGGGAGTACGCCTTCGTGTACGCCATGCCGCGATGAACGTGGCGTCGGCGCGGCTCTCGCTTGCGTTGCTGCTGACGCTCTGCTCCGGGGCGACGCTTCGCGCGCAGCAGAGCGTCACCGGACGCCTCGAGGGTACCGTCACCGACAGCGTGCACGACGCGATTCTCTCCGGCACCACGGTGAGCGCGAGACGGATGGATGGCACCGAGAGTCCGGCGCATACCACCGTCACGGACGGGCGAGGCCAGTTTCAGTTTGATCTGCCACCGGGTCGCTACGCCGTGTCGTTTGCGAGCTCCTTGCTCGATTCGCTCGAGTACGGCGTCTCGCCGGCGATCACAACGGTGACGCTCGGACCGATCCCGACGCACGTCGAGCTCGCGATCCCGTCGGGTGAGACGCTCCGTGCAGCAGCCTGTCCGGGCTCAGGGCTCCTCCGCTGGACGGGTGCGCTGCTCGGTGTCGTCAACGACGCGGAGTCTCGGCGACCGCTCGACAGCGCCGAGGTGTTCGTGGCGTGGAACGAGCAGTCGATCGACAGCACCACGCGCGACATCGTCACCAAGCGGCGAGTCGAGCACGTCCGCACGAATGCGTCGGGACAGTACCGCATCTGCGGACTGCCCACCGACGAGCGCCTCAACGTGCAGATCGGATATCACGGCGCCATTGGACCGATCGCGATCGTGCTGATCTCCGACGACCTCGGAGTCCGGGTTCGCAACGTGGCCGTGCGCTCGCAAGTGCCGGGCGTGGGCGACGTGTCCCGCGTCGGCCAGGTCGTCGTGGAAGCACCGCGCCCGGGCCGCTCGTCGGTCGCGGGACGGATCACGCGCACCGATGGACTGCCGCTCCCTGGCGCGCAGGTTCGGCTGCTCGGTGGCATCGTCACGGTACGGAGCAACGAGCAGGGCGACTTCGCACTCACGAACCTTTCCGAAGGATCGCACGATCTCGAAGTGCGACACCTCGGCTACGGACTCGTGAGCCGGCAAGTCACCCTGCGCGATGGCGAGACCGTGCGCGAGAACATCACGATGGAGCGCGTCGTCTCGCTCGACTCGGTGAGGGTCGTCGCGCACCGGATGAGCTATCCGGAGTTCGAGAAGAATCGTGCGCGGTACTACCGCGGCGCGTTCCTCGACGCGGATGAGATTCAGAAGCGCGGCTACAAGACGATGCCGCTGCTCGTGCAGTCCATCCGAGGGTTCCGGATCGTTCCGCAGACTCGCGGACGGCTCGGCGTGCAGAGCAACTATCTGACTCGGTGCCGGGAGGGACAGACGGGCGTGGAAAGGCTCGACCCGCTCAACCTCGTCGTCGACAACATGGAACACATGGACTTCACGGACATCTACTTCCCCATCGTCGAGGCGATCGAGGTGTACGCCGAAGGGGAGAACGCGCCGTTCAAGTATGCGCGCGCGTGCAGCGTGATCGTCGTGTGGACCAAGCGATCGGCGAAGAAGCCGAAGGCCGATCCATCGTTCGAGCAGCTCAAAGGCCTTCTCAAGGCGCAGTCGAAACAGGAAGCGCAACAGCAGGAGAATCAGCGGACGCCCTGAAAGGATCTGCGGGGCGAACCGCTCATCCTGCCGCACAACGAGTATCGCTTCACGGCGAAGCCGGGTAAGCTCTACATCACGTTCTTCTCCCGGTCGTCGTCGTCGAGATCGACGGCGACACCGTGCGACGCTGAGACCCTGAGATGATCATCCATCTGCTTCTGCTGCTCCAGGCAACGCAGCGCGCGCCGGCCGCGCCTCTGCGCCAGCTCTCCGATCCGGGTGTGATTGCCACCGATCAGCGCGTCACGCCGGCGGGCGTGCAGAGTGTGTTCGGTGGTCGCGTCACCGGCGTCCGCTTCGGCCGCAAGCCGGGCGAGCTGTGGGTCGTCGCGGCGGACGCGGCGTACCGGCTCGCGTACGCCGACAACCGCGTCGTCACGAGCAACGCGTTCGACGGACGAGCAGGCGTGTTCGGCGTGACGATCGATCCCGCAACGGGACGCGCACTGGTCTCGTCCGTGGGCAAGCTCGCCGGCAACGCCGCCGAGAATCGACTGCCCGGCTCGGCGCCGCTCGCGGTAGCGAAAGCAGTCGCACATCTCACTGTCTATTCGGCGAACGACTCCTCGTCCGGCGCGTCGAGCACGGCGGGCGAGCAAGCTCGCATCGTTGTGCAGTCTCCCGCGTTGGGCGACTACATGGCTGGCGGACCCGCCATCGCGCAGCGCGCGGACGCGTCGGGCCGCCGACTGATGGTCTTGCCCCTGCCCGCCAACGACGAGATCGCCGTGCTCGACGCCGAGACCGGCGCCCTCGTGCGGACCATTCCACTCGGCGTCCTTCCCGTCGCCGCCGCGATGTCCGCCGACGGAGCCACCGCGTACGTCACCGTGTTCGGCGGGGCGAAGCCGCGCAACGGCGCGCGCTCGGCAACGCAATGCTGCGACCCGCGCGCCGAACGCGTGCGCGTGGACGCCCGTGGCATGGCGGAAGCCGGCAACGTGACGCGAGTGGATATCGCGAGCGGGCGAGTCACCAATCTCGTCACCGTTGGGCGGCACCCCGCCGCGCTGGCGTGGGACGAGGCACACGGCCGCCTGTATGTCGCCAACGGCAACTCGGACGACGTCAGCGTGATCGACACGCGATCCAACACGGTCGTCGCGACGATCCCCGTGACGCCGTTTCGCGAGCGCCGCGCCGGCGTTGCTCCCACCGCCGTGGCGATCTCGCCCGATGGTCGCCGCCTGTACGTCACGCTCGGCGGGGCGAACGCCGTGGGTGTCTATGATATCACGCCCGGCAGGGTGGGATCGGCGGTCGCGCAATTCCGCGGGCTCATTCCCACGGGCTGGTATCCGTCCAGCATCGACGTGAGCGCCGACGGCCGCACGATCGCCGTCGGCACGCTGCTCGGTGTGGGCTCCGGCACCGGAGCCAAGGGCGGACAGCGTGGCCGCTACGTCCACGCTGTCCGCGGCTCGGTGAACGTCATCGACGTCCCCGGCGACGCGACGCTCTCCGCGTACACGACGTCCGTGGCGCAGAACAATCGGCTCGCACTGCGCACCGATCCCCTGCCCGCCGCCGCGCGCGCGGCAGCGGTCCCGCGTGCCGTGCCCGAGCGGCCAGGCGATCCCTCGCTCATCGAGCACGTCGTCTATCTCATCCGCGAGAACCGCACGTATGACCAGGTGCTCGGCGGCATCGGCAAGGGCGCGAGCGATTCCTCGCTGGTGATGTACGGGCGCGACGTGACGCCCAATGCGCACGCGCTCTCCGAGCAGTTCGTGCTCCTCGACCATTTCTTCGCGTCGGGGGGAAACTCCGCCGACGGTCACAACTGGCTCACCCAGGCGAACGAGACGGACTACCCGATGTGGCCCCTCTACTTCGGGCGGAGCTATCCGTCGGAGGGTGTCGATGCGCTCACCTACTCGTCGGGAGGATTCCTCTGGGAAGCGGCGCGGCAGAAGGGAAAGACGGTGAGCGTGTTCGGCGAGTATGCGCCGTCGGAGAAGGAGCCGAAAGCGACCGTTCGCGCGAAGATGCTCGCCCAGTACCGCGACTCGCAGCCGCACAACCCGGCCTTCTTCCGCGCGCTGCTCGCGAAGATGTACGACACGCACTCGGAGATCCGCTCGCTCGATCCGCTACTCGTGCGCGAATATCCCGGCTGGACGGAAGGCGTGCCGGACGTCGCGAAGGCGGACGTCATCATCGACCACCTGCGAGAGTGGGAGGCAAGGAAGTCGATGCCGAACCTCGTGATGGCGATCCTCCCGAGCGATCACACGGTCGGAACGTCGGCGGGATGGTGCACACCGAAGGCCTGTGTCGCGGACAACGACCTCGCGCTCGGGCGCATCGTCGAGGCGCTGTCGCGTTCCTCGTTCTGGCCGAAGATGGCGATCCTCGTCGTCGAGGACGACGCGCAGGATGGCGTGGACCACATCGACGGCCACCGAACGGTGGCGCTCGTGGCGAGCCCGTTCGCCCGCCGCGGCGCGATCGACAGCACGTTCTACAGCCAACCGAGCATGTTGAAGACGATCGAGCTGATGCTCGGACTTCCCGCGCTGAGCCTGTTCGACCTCGTGGCTACCGACATGCGCGCGAGCTTCATCGCGCCGGGCGAGCCGCCGAACGCGCAGCCGTACACCGCACTCGTACCGGCGCAGTCGCTCTACGATGTGAACCAGCGCGTCGGCGACATCAGCGGGGCGCACGCGCTCCAGCGCCGCACGGCCGCGGCTGCCTCCGCGCGGATGCGCTTCGATACGCCCGACGCGGCGCCGTCAGAGCGGCTCAATCGAATCCTGTGGCACGACGCGCGCGGCTGGGCGACACCCTATCCTGGTGTGCAGCGATCGCTCTTCTTTCCACTCGCAGTGGACATCGAGGACGACGATCGAGAAGAGGCGGCGGAGAAACGGTTGATCGATGAAGCGGTGGATCGATGAAGCGGTAGATCGGGGAAGCGGTGGATCGATGAAGCGGTGGATCAACCGCGGTCTCGATCAACCGCGGTCTCGATCAACCGTCCCACTGATCGACCGCACCATCCGGTATGCCGGATAGCTCAATACCAGCAGCCCGGCGACCACCAGTCCGCCTCGCGGCTCCGCGGCGACCGTCGCGACGAGAAACACGAGTGATCCGATCAGCACGAGTGCCGTCGTCCACGGATGCCCCCAGCTTCGATACGGTCGCGGTGCGTTGGGCTCGCGTCGCCTCAGCACGAACACCGAGGCGAACGACATCGCGTAGCTCGCAACGAACAGGAAAGCGCAGATCGCGATCAGACGGTCGAACGTGCCCGTCAGGAGAAACAGCTCCATCACCACCGCGCCAGCGATGAGCGAGATGTCCGGCGTGCCTCCGGCGTTCACGCGGGCGAACGAGCGAGACGCCAGGCCGTCCTCTCCCAGCGCGAGCCCCACGCGCGAGCACATGAGCGTGTTCGCCACCAGTGCGCTCGGCAGGACGAGCGCGATGAGGAGCTGTACCACCGTGCCCCCGTGACTACCAAATAGCACCGCCGCGACACTGGCGGCGGCGAGCGGAGCCGCCGCCAGCGCGCTGAGTGGCAGTACGGCGATGAACGCGGCATTGATGAGCAGGTAGAGCAGCATCGTCGCAAGCAGCCCGCCAGCGAGCGCGCGCGGAATCTGCCGCCCCGGGTCGTTCACCTCGCCCGAAAAGTAGACGATGCCGGTCCATCCATCGTACGCGAAGATGATCCCCTGCAGCGCCGCCACCATCGCCGCAATCAGCGCGAGACCGGTCGGCACGATGACGGCCCGCGCCGGTGCGATCTCACCCGCGTGCGACAGCCGCCACGCGAAGCAGGCGCCGATCAGCGCGAGGAGCACGATGGCCTTGACGAGACTGGTCGCGCGCTGCGCGCGGTCGCTCTCGCGCACACCGCGCAGCAGCACGATCGTCGTCACGATCAGCGCGAGCGCGGCCATCGGCAAGAGATGCGGCGCGAGCGCGGGAAAGAGCGCACCGATCGCCTCGCTCTCCACGATCGCCAACGCGGAGACGGAGGCCGCGGTGGACAGCCAGTCGTTCCACCCGACGAGGAAGCCGGCGTACTCCCCGAGCGCGCGGCGAACGAACACATACTGTCCCCCTGAGCGCGGCACCATCGTCGCCAGCTCGGCAACCGCGTTGGCACCGAGCAGTGCGTAGATCCCACCGATGATCCAGGCGCCGAGGAAGAGCGAGGGAATCGGCAGCCGCGCCGCGACTTCGGCGGGTGAGCGCAAAATTCCCGCGCCGATCATCCCACCGACACCAACCGCGATCCCGAACCACAGCCCGAGTGAGCGCTCGACCCGACGTGCCGGCACGACGTCGGCGTCGAGCGGCAGCACGTCCGTCATGTGAGGAACTCGTGTAGCAGCGAATGGAAGTGATGCACGCCGTTCTCTCGCGCCGCCGAGTAGCGACCGCGATCGTAGACGCGCGAGCGAAGGTTGCGCTGAACCGTCTCGCAGATCTGGATGTCCTCGTCCTGGATCTCGTCGCTGAAGGCGAGGAGCTTCGTCCAGCGCGGGTCGCTGGCAGCATCCGCCGGCGGCGCATCGGCGTACCACTCGAACACCACCCGACAGCGGTCGTGGCTGATCGGCAGCACGACGTTCGTCTGCATCTGTCCCAGGTAGACGTTGAGCATCACGTTCGGGAAGAGCCACACGTACACGGCCTCCGCGATCTCGTTCGCCGAGGGATCGTACCGGCGTGCCGCAGCGTTGCCACCGTGCACGGCGCGAATCGGCGCGTGCTGGATGGAGTAGTAGCGGTGCGGCTCGACGCGATAGTTGTCGTAGTCGAGCTCCTTGTGCAGCCCGGGATGCACCACCGGGAGGTGATAGCCCTCGAGGTAGTTGTCGACGTAGACCTTCCAGTTGCAGGCGATCTCCCACTCCTTGCGCATCACGTAGCGCATCGACTCGCAGCGAAAGGACGCGACTCGCCGAGGGACGTCCTCGAGCACCTCCAGCAGCGGCGGCGCCTTCCCGTCGAGGTTCGCGAACACGAGCGGGCCCCACGTCGCCACCTGCACCGGTACGAGATGCATCTCGGCCGGGTCGAACCGTTGCACGCCCTGCATCTCTGGCGCGTGCCTGAGCGCACCGTCGAGCGTGTAGGTCCAACCGTGATATCGGCACTGGAGCGTGTTGCGCTTGCCGCATCCCGACGCGACCGGACCGGCGCGATGCAGACAGACATTGTAGAAGCCGCGCAGCATCTCCCCGTCGCGCAGCACGACGATCGCGTCGTCGCCGATCTGCGCGGTGAAGTACTGCCCGTGCTCGCGCACGTCATCGGCGCGGCCGACGAGCTGCCAGGTGCGCGCGAAGATCCGCTCGCGCTCGAGCTCCAGGTAGACCGGATCGACGTACAGGCGCGCCGGGACGGTGGACGCGCGCTCGATGTTGGGGTCGAAGGGAAAGACGAGTGTCATCGGCGCTCAGGGCGCGGTAGGGCAGGCAACGCGACCGTAGGGAAACTGCTCCGGCGCGGCGAAGAGGACGCTGTCTGCATTGGCGACCGTCGCCACGAATGTTGCTGGCGCCTGTCCGCTCGGATGCGCCTCGAAGAGCAACCGTGCCCCATCCTGCTTGATCAATGTCAGCTCGTACTCGGCGAGCCCCTTGTCGCTCGAGGTACGGCCCATCCCGAGCATCGTCCCGGCCCGAGAGGCGGCGCGGCGTAGCATCGTCATCGGCTTCGCGGAGAGGGGCGCTGAGGATGCGTCGACGAGCGGAACATGCGGCTCGCCACGGAATTGGGCCAGCCCACGGACCGTAGCGCTGACGCTCAGTGCCGACAGACTGTTGCCGACTCACGACACACTATCACACTCTTTTCGCTGTTTGATTCCACAAGTCGTTACATCACAATAACTTACATATGAACTTTTCGGGTGTGACCCCTGTCACACTTCGTGCATTACCCTCGGTCAAGCTCGGCAGACGTCTGTCGAATCCGCGCGGTCCCGGCCGGACCGCCAACGCGCCAGATCCCCCGGCGCTCGCTCAGGGAGACTACATGTACAACCGCCCCACGGTCCAGCGGTTCGGGACGCTGCGCGAGCTCACGCTCGGCGGCAGCTCGGCGAACTATGACTTCGCCAACCTGAACAACAACACCTGCAACACGTCGTCCCCGATGTGCTGGCTGCCGATCCCGAACCCGCGCTCCTGATCAGCGGGTAGGTGAAGGCACGCAGCAGAAATCGAACGGAAGACCGAACACGGGGAGCGCGCCAACCAGGCGTGCTCCCCGTTTCGCATCGCGCACCGGAAACTCGTCTGCCGAGCTCCGCCGTGCGCGAGCGCGCATTTCCATGGTGACCCCGATCGCATCGAACGGCCGGCCCGACGCCTAGCCTGGTAGCTGGACCCGTACCAGGTGTTTGTCGATGCCTCCGAGACGTCTTGCCATCATTGCCCTGGTGTCCGCCTGTTCGGCCTCCGAGCTCACGGTCACCGACTCGCCCGCGGGATCGGGCACCCAGGGCGGCCAGCCGAGTGGTTCCGTGGGCGGGCGGCGCGTCTTTCCGGCGGACAATGCGTGGAACAGCGACGTCTCCGGCCAACCGGTGGATCCCGCATCGGCGACGCTGATCGCCGCGTGCGGGCTCCGGAACCTGCATCCCGACTTTGGCTCGGTCTACGGCATTCCATACGTTGCCGTGGGAGGTGCCACTTCGCGCCGTCCGGTCAGCTTCGACTACGCCGACGAGAGCGACCCGGGCCCCTATCCGATTCCTTCCAACGCTCCGATCGAAGGAGGAGCGTCCAGCTCCGGCGACCGGCACGTCATCGTCGTGGACACGGCCGCCTGGACGCTCTATGAGCTGTTCGACGCGCATCCCCTGAACGGCGGGTCGAGCTGGCACGCCGGAGCGGGTGCCGTCTTCGACCTCGGCTCGAACGCGCAGCGTCCGCTCTTCTGGACCTCCGCCGACGCCGCGGGCCTACCGATCTTCCCAGGCCTCGTGCGATACGACGAAGCGGTCGAGCGTGGAGCCATCGACCACGCCGTGCGCTTCACCTGCCCGCAAACACGAAAGGGATTCATCGCTCCCGCACGCCACTACGCGAGCAGCGACACGTCGTCCGCGCTGCCGCCGATGGGAATGCGCGTGCGGCTGAAGACATCGTTCGACGTCTCGGGCTATCCGGCGGAGGTGCAGGTCATCCTGCGCGCGATGAAGAAGTACGGGATGATCCTCGCCGACAACGGCAGCGGATGGTTCATCACCGGCGCACCCGACGCGCGCTGGAGTGACGACCGGCTGGACGCGCTCAAGGAGGTGCCGTCCAGCGCGTTCGAAGTCGTGCGCATGGGGACGGTCACGCGCTGACGTGTCGTCCCCGCGGAACACTAGGCGCCAGCGCCCTTTTCGCGCTTGGCCACTAATTCCTCGGTCGCGAAATCAGCGACTTTGCGAACGAACTTGATCTGGTCGCCCGCGACAACCCCCCGGTAGGTGATCGGAACGGTGTTGCCCTGGAACTCGAGCGTCTCGCTGAACGTCAACGTGTCGCCCTTGAGTGACACATCCTTGAGCTCGACGGTGCGAGACTGTCCGCCGACCTCGGCGACCGCGGTGCCGGTGAACGAGGCGCCGTTCTTCGCGACCGTGTAGAGGTACTTCTGCATCCCAACCTGGGTGTCGAACTCCGCCCTCCACTTGCCGGTCACGTCGGCCGCCTGCGCTGACGCGAGGCGTGCGGAGAGCGCGAGGAGCATGAAGACTTTCTTCATCAGTAGCCTGCCCGGTAGTTGGGTTGGCGAATCTAGATCGGCCTCGATCGGCGCGCCACTCATCGGCCGGGAAGGACCGGGCGAGACGCGAGATGCTTTCGCACCGAGGTCACCAGCGTAGCACCAGCTTCCCAAAGGTCGTGTTCGCCGCCATCTCCTCGTGAGCAGCGCCGATCTCGGAAAACGAGTACACGCGCTCGATCACCGGCCGCAGCTGCTTCGAATCGAACAGAGGCACCACGCGCTGCGAGAACTCGCGGGCGAGGGTGGCTTTCTCCTCCATCGCGCGCGAGCGAAGCGCCGTGCCGATGATCATGACGCGCTTGCGAAGGACCATGCCGAGGTCGATCTCGGTACGGTTGCCGGCCGTGAGGCCGACAACGACCAACCGGCCACGCGGAGCGAGCACGCGAAGGTTGTCGCGCAGGTAGTCCCCGCCAACGAGATCCATGAGCGCATGGATGCCGTTCGCGCCGGCGAGCGCTTCGACACGCTCCGGCCAGTCGCCCGACGACGTATCGATCCCGTGGACGAGACCGAGACTCTTCGCGCGCTCGAGCTTCGACGGGGAGCGCGACGTACCGTACACGGTTGCACCGGCGAGATGCGCGAGCTGCAGGGCCGCCGTGCCGACACCACTGCCGATGGCGTGCACGAGCACGCGCTCACCGAGGCTCACGTCGAGCTGGTGAAAGAGCGCGTCGTACGCGGTGAGAAAGACTTCCGGGATGGCGGCGGATTCCTCGAACGAGAGATCGCGCGGCATCGGGAGCACCTCGCGCTCGTGCACGCAGAGCAGCTCCGCGTGCGCGCCGCCTCCGATGATCCCCATCACGCGACTCCCCACCGGCCATAGCGAGGAGGACGGTCCAACCGATTCGACTTCGCCGGCGTACTCCAACCCCGGGATGTCGGCCGGAGCGCCCGGCGGCGCGGGGTAGCTCCCCATGCGCTGCATCAGGTCCGCACGATTGAGCGCGGAGGCGCACACGCGGACGCGAATCTGGCCGAGGCCGGGCTCCGGCGCGGGCCGCTCCTGTAGCTCGAGTACGTCGGGGCCACCCGGCCTCGTGATCACGATCGCTCGCATGCGCGCGCTCTCTCTCTCATGTTCGATTGGTAGGATGCGCGTCACGCCGGCGGGATCGACGCGCGGGCCAGCCGCTGGACGATCTGCGTGATCCGCGCCACGCTGCGCCTGCGCCCCGACAGCGCATCGAGCATCGTCGGCGACGTCAGGGCGAAGACGGCATCGACTGCTTCCGAGAGCCGCTTCGGCGACCCGGCGAGGGTGGGGTCAATCCGGCTCATCGCCATCGTGATGGTCGTGCGCCGGCGCTCGCGCCGTTCGTGCACGATCTCGCGCAACTCAGGATCGATGTCGGCGAGTGCGCTCAGATGTCGATGCAGCATCCGGTCAGTCGCCCAGAAACGAACGATGGTGGCGACGACCTCATCGAGCGCGCGCTCCGGCGGTCCCGCCATGATCGCTGCTCGCCGGGGATGCCGGTGATCCAGCACATCATGATGCGACGCAAGCTCGCCGTCTACCTTCCGATCTCGGCGATGCTCTCCGTGATCGCCGGGGCGATTCTGTACGGGCGCGACATGTCGCTGTCCGGTGGCGAATGGCGAAGATCCCCGATGGGGATGGGGATGACGCTCGGCGCCGCCGCCGCCATCATCGCCGTGATCCTCGGAATGGGGATCGGCGCTCCCGCCACGAAGAAGCTGTCCGCCGCGAGTCTGCCGGGCACCACTCCGCTGAGCGACGACGAGCGTGTGCGACTGGGCAAGCGAGCGGCCCTGGGATCGACGACGTCGATGACCTTTCTGCTCGTCGCGACAGTGGCGATGGCGATCGCGCGCTACCTGTAGTTCGATCGCGCGCCTGAAACCGACCGGACCGGCTCCGAATCGAGTCCGGCTCGGATGGATGGTCGCTTGCCGCAGATATAACATATATGTACTATTCATTGCATGAACGACACTTGCCAGCCCGGGTTGTCTCGCGACGTCGCGAAATCTGGCCCGGATGCCGGAACACTCTCGGCCGTGCTCGAAGCGGCCGAGCGACTTCAGCGGCGTCTCGACTCCGCGCTGGTCGGGGTGGGCTTGTCGATCTCGAAGTTTGACGCGCTCGACCAGCTCATTTCGACGGACGAGCCGCTGACGCTGGGCGATCTGGCGGGCCGGCTTCACTGCGTCCGCTCGAACATCACCCAGCTCATCGATCGGCTGGAAGCTGATGGTCTGGTCAAGCGCGGCAGCTGCTCCGATGACCGGCGTGCCGTTCGCGCCAAGGTCACACCGATCGGTGAGGAGCGTCATGCGGCCGGAGTGACGGCGATTCGTGCCGTTCAGGCCGCCTTTGCCGAGAAGCTGGGAGCAGGGGATCGTGACCGCCTCGTTCGGCTCCTTTCTGCGCTCGAGGGCTGACGAACTTTTTCTTTGCTCATGTACTTCATATATGTACAGTACAGACAGCAAATGAGGATGACCGCCGATGAGTTTTCGAGGTTCGGCCGGTCAGAGAGGAGGAGGGCGAAAACAGCACCGCCACAGAACCGATCAGCTCGCGCCACCGTACCACCCGCAAGGAATTCAATGTCATCCGCATCGTCCGCCTCCGGGCACCCCTTCAATAGCTTCGCCGCCGCCAGCCTCCTGGTCGTGGCCCTCGTCGCGTCGCCAGCCGCCGCGCAGCCTGTCCGCCTTGCTGGCACTTCCCCGGTGCTCTCGGTTGGCGGACGCGCCGAGGTTCCGTTCAGCGTCGGCGAGGAACTGACGTACAAGGCGACGTTCGGCGTCATCCGGGCCGGAACGGCGCGGATGCGCGTCGACGGGATCGAGCTCGTGCGCGGGCGACCGGCGTATCACGTCGTGTTCTCGATCGACGGAGGCGTGCCCTTCTTCCGCGTGCACGATCGCTACGAGAGCTGGATCGACGTCCAGACGCTGTCGTCGCTGCGGCACCATCAGCAGATCTCCGAGGGACGCTACAAGCGAACGACCAACTACGAGATCTTCCCCGAGCGCGGCACCTACGAGGAGGGCGACTCCGTCTACACGAGCGTCTCCCATCCGCTCGACGACGGATCGTTCATCTACGCGATTCGCAGCGCGGGGATCAAGGTCGGCGAGACCCGTCGCGACGATCGGTATTTCCGCCCGGACCGCAACCCAGTCGTGCTGACGGGACTGCGACAGGAGTTGGTGCAGGTGGGGGCGGGGACCTTCGCCGCCACCGTCGTGCAGCCGTCGATCAAGGCGAACGGCATCTTTTCCGAGCGCGGCGAGGCACAGGTCTGGTTCAGCGACGATGCCCACCGGTATCCGGTCCTGCTCCGGAGCAAATTTGCCAAGTTCTCGCTCAAGCTCGAGCTTGCGTCGATCACGTCGGGTGAGACGCTGGAGAACTCCGGCACCGTCGCGACCATTCGCTGACCCCTCACTGGTGCGATGATGACCGGCGATGACGTGCCCGAGCCGCTGCACGAATACGCGGCCGGGCCCCTGACCGTGGAATGGCGCCCGAACCGCTGCATTCACAGCGGGGTGTGCGCGCGATCGCTGCCACTCGTGTTCGACCCGCGCCGACGCCCCTGGGTCGACGGCGCCGCTGCCGACCCGGAATCGATCGCTCGCACCGTGAGTCACTGCCCGTCCGGAGCGCTGCAAATCCGCCGCTGATCGGGACACGTTGCGACACGCTGCGAAATAGCTGCGCACCGAGAGGTCACTCCTGGAGCGCTGTGGCAGCGGCAACGCGTGACAAAAAGTGACAAACGTATGCTTGTGTGACGCCAAATATTTGGCGTCGTCAAGGCCATGTACCCGGCGAAATGGACCGGAAGGCCGAGCCCCAGCGCGCAACGTCCGGGCTCACGCGAAATCGTGTTTACCGCTCGTGATGCGGGCCTGATCGCCCGACACGCACGAACCTCTCTGCTGCGAGCGGCGCCTCATCAACCGTAGGTCAACCCCACACAACAGAAGGCAAGATCGCCTGGGCGCTCTGATGCGCCCATGCGACAAAGGCAAACTCGGCGAAAGCCGGGGACGCAAAGCCACGAGGCTACCGCGCAGACCCATCGCGCCATGCTAGTCGGGTTGCCGCATCTGCCCCAGGAGGGCACACCATGCGTCACAACATCATGCACCATCGTCGCAGCCTCACGGCCGCGACGGCAGCCGCCGCATTCTTGCTCGCCGGCTGCAGCGACCAGGCGACCACCAGCCGTTCGCTCGCGCCAACCAGCGCATCCCGCGTAACCGCCGCCGTCGCCGGACCCGCCGTCTCCGTCACACTGACCGCGACGGCCGCGACGCTCACCGTCGGCCAGACGATCACCGCAACGGCACTCGTGAAGGATGCCAACGGCGTCGTCGTTCCGAACACCGTCATCTGGCGCAGCGGCAACACCAAGCTCGCCACCGTCGTCAGCGCGGGGCAGACCACCGGCACCCTCACCGGCCTTGCCCCCGGCAGCGTGACCATCATGGCCGGGCTGTCGGACAAGATGTACACGACGCTCGTCGTACCCGTGGTCGTTCCCGCGCCCACCCCGGTCGTCGTTGGAGCGACGCCGCCGACGACGCTCGGAAGTCCGACCACCCTCGCCGCGCTGCCCCGCGCGACCGTCCCGACGGCGTATCCGACGATGACGCGCCAGGTGCATGTCCTCGCCGGCGCGAATCTGCAGGTCGCGATCAACGCGGCGCAGCCGGGCGATGAGCTGCTGCTTGCGCCAGGCGCCACGTTCGTCGGCAACTTCATGTTGCCGGACAAGGGTGCGAGCACCAGCTGGATCGTGATCCGCACGGACCTGCCCGACGCGTCGATCGGCGCCGCCGGCACGCGGATGACCCCATCGCGAGCGGGCAGTGCCCGGCTGGCGAAGGTGCTGTCTCCCAGCTACTCACCGGCGATCGGCACCGCGCCGAGCGCGCACTACTACCGTTTGACGGGCCTCGAGATCGGCACGACGGCGGCGGCGCAGACGACCGGAATGAACGTGCTGGTTCGATTCGGCGACGCCGCATCCAACGGGCAGCGCACGCTGGCCAGCGTTCCGCATCACCTCGTGATCGATCGCTCGTATCTGCACGGAACCTCGACGCTGAATCTCAAGCGCTGCGTGACGTTCAACAGCGCCTGGACGGCCGCGGTGGATTCGTGGATCTCCGAGTGCCACGACCACGGCTCGGACTCGCAGGCGATCCTCGGCTACAACGGTCCGGGACCGTTCGCGATCCTCAACAACCATCTCGAGGCGGGTCACGAGATCGTGATGTGGGGCGGCAGCGATCCGGCAATGCAGGCGATGACGCCGTCGGACATCACGCTGCGCGGCAACTACATCACGCGCCCCATCTCGTGGAAGGGCGTGTGGCAGACGAAGAACATCCTCGAGACGAAGAACGTGCATCACTACCTCGTCGAGGGGAACGTGATGGATGGCGTGTGGGCGGACGCTCAGGCCGGGTTCGCGATCGTCATGAAGTCAGAGAACCAGGACAATACGGCGCCGTACTCGCAGACGGCCGACGTCACCATCCGGCTCAACCGGATCCGCAACGCCGGCAGCGGCTTCAACTTCTCGGGGAAGGGATCAAGCCCGAGTCCGAACGTTGCCGCCGCGCGCATCACGGTCGTGGACAACGTGATCGACGGGTTGAACGAGGGTGCGTACGCCGGCGACGGCGTCGCGCTCCAGGTGCTGAGCAGCATGCAGGACCTGTACTTCGGCCACAACACGGTCATCAACGCGCACGGCCGGCAGTCGTCCGTCGTCTTCGACGGCGCGCCGTCGCCGCGGCTGACGATGCACAGCAACGTGTTCGGCCAGGCGCAGTACGGTCTCAAGGGCGCGGGCGGCAACAACCTCACCACGCTTCCCAAGTATGCGCCAGGCGCTCTGTTCGCCGCCAACGCCTTCGTCGGCGGCAACTGCAGCGGCTACGCGACGGGCACGTTCTGTCCCGCTTCGTGGACCGCGGTCGGCTTCCAGAGCTACACGGGCCGCGACTATCAGATCGTCGCTGGCACGACCCTCGCCGGAAAGGGCTACGTGAGCGGAGACGTCGGTTCCGACGTGGCCGCGGTGAACGCCGCGACGGCAGGGGTGGTGGTGGCTCCGTAATTCCCGATCGTTGATGGGCCGACAGCGCGTGAGGCCGCCGTTCTCGACGAACGGCGGCCTCACGTGTGTTCGGCATGCATCTGGCACTTTCGCTTGGCGACTCCAGCGCACTCGACCAATGTCGCCATCGAACTCGTTCGCGCGCATCGCGCCCTCCTTCCTCCTCGCCGGCACACTCGCGGCGTGCGGAGGCTCGGCGCACCTGCCGGTGAGCGCGGGCACCGGGGCGACGCCGGCGCTCCCATCACCGAGGCGCGCACTCATTCCCGTCGTACACGTCGCTACCGCCAAAGGGTGGGCAGCGGGCGATCGTCCCACCCCAGCGAACGGCCTGCGCGTCGCCGCGCTCGCGACTGGGCTCGACCATCCGCGCTGGCTCCACGTGCTGCCGAACGGCGACGTGCTGGTGGCCGAGACGAACGCGCCAGTCCGCCCCGACGACGGGAAGGGGATCAAGGCGTGGTTCATGAAGAAGTTCATGAAGAAGGCCGGCGCCGCCGTGCCGAGCGCCGACCGCATCACGCTGCTGCGCGATGCCGATGGAGATGGCGTCGCCGAGCTGCGAACGCCGTTCCTCGTGGGCCTGCACTCTCCGTTCGGCATGGCGTTGGTGGGCGACGTGCTCTACGTCGCGAACACGGATGCCGTCGTGCGCGTGTCGTACATTGCCGGCGAGACGCGCATTACCGCGACGCCGACGCGCGTCGCGGAGCTTCCGGCAGGCACGATCAACCATCACTGGACCAAGAGCCTCATCGCGTCGCCCGACGGTACGAAGCTGTACGTCGGCGTCGGCTCGAACAGCAACGTCGCGGAGAACGGCATTGCGAACGAGGAGGGCCGCGCCGCGGTGTGGGAGATCGACGTGCGCACGGGGAGTCATCGGGTGTTCGCGTCGGGGCTTCGCAACCCGGTCGGGCTGGCGTGGGAGCAGGAGAGCGGCGCGCTCTGGGTGTCCGTGAACGAACGCGACGAGCTCGGCAGCGACCTGGTGCCCGACTATATGACCTCACTGCGCGATGGCGCGTTCTACGGCTGGCCGTACAGCTACTACGGCGCCACCGTCGACACGCGTGTCAAACCGCCGCGACCGGATCTCGTGGCGCGCGCCATCGCGCCCGATTTCGCGCTCGGACCGCACACCGCGTCGCTCGGCCTCACGTCGGCCCGAGGAAGCGCGCTCCCCGCGCCCTTCGTGAACGGCATGTTCGTTGGGCAGCACGGCTCGTGGAACCGGAAGCCGTTCAGTGGCTACCGCGTGGTCTTCGTACCGTTCGCCGGTGGCAAACCGGCGGGTGCACTCGTCGAGGTGCTCACGGGATTTCTCAACGACGACGGCGACGCGCGCGGCCGGCCGGTGGGAGTGGCGATCGACTCGCGCGGCGCGCTGCTCGTTGCCGACGACGTCGGCAACACCGTGTGGCGCGTGACCGCGGCGCGCTGAGCAAAGCGCTCCGCTCGCGCAACGATCGCGTCGGCGAGTCGCTCGGCCGAACGTGGCGAGGTACCGAAGAAGAGGACTGGCTCGATGAGCTCGAGCTCCATCAGAACGAAGCGCCCGTCGATGACGCAGCCGTCGACTCGCGCGTAGAGCGCGCGCTCCCCATCGAGCGGCGCGGCGCGCAGCGCCGCAGCCGCCTGCTCGATCACGCTGGCAGACGGCTCGACGGCGGCAAACGTTCCTCCGTGCTCGATCTGCACACGGAAATCGCCCGTACGGGGGCGCTTCAACACCGCGTGGCTGTACACACCGTCGAGAAACAGGATGGACCACTCGCCAGTGCGCGCGATCTCCTCGAGCAGCGGCTGCACGAGCACGTCGCCCTTCGCCGTCATCGCGCCGAGGCGCGCGTCGTCGCGGTCCGTGCCACCAGGTGAGGATCGCCACGTCTCGTGCGCCGAGCCCGAGATGGCGGGCTTGATCACCAGATCGGACCATCCCGTTCGCTGGCGAATCGCGGCCAAGGATGGCACGGTCCCGCGAGCGACCCAATGCGTCGGTACGATGGCAACGCCTCGCTCCTCGAGATCGCGCAGATAGCGCTTGCTGGCGTTCCAGCGGAGCACGGAAACCGGATTGAGCACGCGAGCGTGCTCCGATTCGAGGCGCGCCAGCCAGGCGAAGAATTCTTCAGGGCGAAGAAAGTAGTCCCAGCACGACCGGATGACGATTGCGTCGTAGATACTCCACTGGGCCGTCGCATCGCTCCAGACTACCGGCTCCACGCGCACGCTTCGGCGCGCGAGCGCCGCCGCGAGCAGGTTGTCGTCGTCGGTCAGGGCGGGCAGCGCCGCGTACGTGACGAACGCGATGACGCGCGCGCGCGCGTCGGCATCACCCATGGAGCGGCGCATCCGTGCCGAGCGTCCCTTCGACGGAGTATCCCTCGTGCCGCCAGTACTGGAGGCCACCGATCATCTCCTTGACCTGAAAGCCGAGCGCGCTGAATCGCACGCACGCCTTGGCCGCGGCGTTGCAGGCAGGGCCCCAGCAATAGACAACCAGGCACACGTCGCGTGAGAGGGACGCGGTGCTTTCCGCCGTGATGCTACGGTGTGGCATGCTGGTCGCGCCCGGAACGCGGCACTCTTCGAAGTGCTGCGCCGAACGCGCGTCGATCACGAGGATGCGGTCCACGTTGCGCTCCAGATCCGCGTGAACGTCGGAGGGATCCGTCTCCACCGAGAGCTTTGCAGCGAAGTGTCGGTTCGCATCCGCGGACGACGCGGCGTGGTGCTCGAGCACGAATGAATGACTGACGGGGCGAGAGGTGGCAGACGCGATCATCTTGGAAGCCTCGAGCGAATGGTGAACAGGTGCGCCAACATCGATGGGGGGCTATCTATGTCTCTACTGGCCTGCACACCAGCACCATTCTGTAGCAAACCATAAGGCCACTTTCTCGATCGATGAGGCAGGGCGATGAAGCGAAAGACCGGCGTACTCCTCACGTCGCCGCACGGGACCCCGCACGCGGGCGCGCCCTTGCATCGTCAGGTGTACTCGCGCATCCGCTCGTCGATTCTCGACGGAGGGATCGGGCCTGGCGAGCGGCTACCGTCGACCCGCACGCTTGCGGCGGATCTCGGCATGTCGCGCATCACCGTGGAAAGCGCTTTCTCGCAACTGTGCTCTGAGGGCTACCTCGTGCGTCGCGTGGGGGCGGGAAGCTATGTCGCCGACGTGCTCCCAACGCTCATGGCGTCTTCGCGCCGGGGACCGGCTCGAGCGTCCGCGCAGGCGGGAGCGCGCCGCACTCGCGGGAGCGGTGCGCTCTCCGCCCGTGGGCAAGCCATCGCGCGCGCGGCGCTCGACGCCGAGCCGGTGGGAGTGCGTCCGTTCCAGCCGTGCATGCCGGCGCTCGACGTCTTTCCGCAGGCGACGTGGGCGCGACTGCTCTCTCGACGCGCGCGGCGCGGCAGCGAGCTCCTGGCGTACGGCGAACAGGCCGGCTACCGGCCACTGCGCCAGGCGGTGGCCGCTTACCTGAACGCGTCGCGCGGCGTGCGCTGCGGCTGGGAGCAGATCATCATCCTGAGTGGCGCGCAGCAGGGCGTGGATCTGTCGGCTCGACTTCTCCTGGATGCCGGCGATCACGTGTGGCACGAGGAGCCTGGCTACCTGGGGGCGCGCAGTGCGTTCCTCGCGGCCGGTGCGCACATCGTCCCGGTGCCGGTGGACACGGATGGCCTCGACGTCGAGGCGGGGATCGCCGCGTCGCCGCACGCGCGACTCGCCTACGTGACGCCATCGCATCAGTTCCCACTTGGCCACACGATGAGCCTCGCTCGCCGCCTGGCGCTGCTCGCGTGGGCCGACCGCGCGAACGCGTGGATCATCGAGGACGACTACGACAGCGAGTTCCGCTACGTCGGCCGGCCGATCGCCGCGACGCAGGGGCTGGACGCGTCGGGACGCGTGATCTACATCGGCACCTTCAACAAGGTGATGTTTCCGTCGCTCCGCCTCGCGTATCTCGTTGCGCCGCCAGATCTCGTCGACGGGTTCATCGCCGCGCGCGCACTCGGCGATGGTCATCCTCCGGTGCTTGCGCAGGCGGCGCTGACGGACTTCATCGAGCACGGGCACTTCGGCGCGCACGTGCGCCAGATGCGCGCGTTGTATCATGAGCGCCGTGACGTGCTCGTGGACGCGCTGCAAACGCGGCTCGGCCCTGCGCTCCGTCTAGGGCCCGTGGACGCCGGGATGCATTGCGTCGCCACGCATCCGGCGATCCGCGACGATGGTGCGATCGTCGAGGCGGCCGATGCGGCGGGCCTCTCGGTGGACAGACTCTCGCGGCACTACCTCGGCCGTCGCGCAACGCGCGGCCTGCTGCTCGGCTTCACGGCGTCACCGCCAGATGTGCTGCGCCGGGCCGTGCGCACGCTCGCTGGACTGTTGGACTCGCGCCGCACTGCATGAAACCTGATCCACGCCTCAGCTACGGCCGAGACTGCGGCGGGGAGAGCAGCGTCGAGGCGCGCGTCCGGTCGACGTAGATCATGATGTCATAATCTCCGGCGACGCGAGCAGGGGCGAAGGCGTTGTCGGTCGCCATCGTCCCGATGATGCGAAGGTCGTGCGGTTGCGTGAGCCAACGCGAAGCCGCGCTCCGTGACGCTCCGCGCAGGTCGAGCGCGGCGAGGCGGAGGCCGGCGGCACGAAACGCGGATTCCACTGAACCCGGCGCAGGCGGATCGGCGGGATAGGCCGTGAGACCGCGTGCTCCGTTCGAGACATACGTGCCTTCGCCGAACGCGGTGCCGACGATACGGAGCGAGTCGGCGAAACGTCGATGCAGATGCATACCCATCCACCCGTCCACGCGCTGCACGTGACGATCGAGCGACGACACGATCATCTTCGTGCCCGCGGGATGATGTGCGTAGATCCAGGCCGCGTTGAGCGCCATGTTGCTGTCACGCACCGCCGTGCCGCCGAGCGCCGACTGCGCGCCTTGCAAGGCGATGCGCGCGTACTGTATCGCCCAGGCGAGCCGCATCGAGTCGGGTAGCGCGGACGCGTAGGACGTTCGGTTCGCCTCGAGATGCGCGAGCACGCTCGCGGCCGAGCGCTCCCAGTTCCGTACCGCATCAGGGGCTCGCTGGCCGGCACGACGCGCCGCCTGAACGGCGCGCACGTCGTTGTAGGCGGAATCGAGCGCGGGAAGGAAACCAGGCTCCGTCGCACCGATGAACGCCCGCACGCTGTCCATCGCGACGGCGGGGTTCTGCATGTCGAAGCCGAAGAACTCGACACGTCCTCGGCCCGATGCGTTGTATCGCCGCATCCATTCGATGATGTCGAGCACCTCCTGGCTGTTCCAGTATGGAAATGCGAGACCGGCGAGCGCCGCGCGCACGTCGCCGGATCCGGTGCGAACGTAGTCGTCGATCCGCCGAGCCTCCGGCATCGTGGCTTCGAGCGCGAAGACGGTGAATCCCTTCCGCTCGACGAGATACTGCACGGTCCGCTGCTTGAGCTGGAAGAAGTCCGCCGTGCCGTGCGTGGCCTCGCCGAGCGCGACGACTCGTGCGTCGCCGATGAGTGCCTCGAGCGGACGGAGCTCGTCGACCGGCGCGGCCGGATCGGTCGTCGTGAGCGGAATGGCGTGCGCGCGCAGCCAGCCGATCTCGGCGGGCGATGCACGCCAGGCCGGAAGCAGCGAGGCGACGGATCGTCCGTCAACCTCGAGTGAGAAGGAGTCGAACCAGACGGTGCCGTCGCCGTCGTGGGTGACGCCGTAGACCACGCCAGTGGCCTTCGGATCGACGACGAGTGTCACCTCGTACGGCGTCCACGATGTTGCGCCGAGCGCTTGACGCACGGCGATCGTGTCAGCCGAAAGCGGGCGGCCCGCCGGGCCGTCGGCGCGGATCCACAGGCGCGCGTGACCGTGCTCGAGATTCTCGGTACGAATGAACGCGCGCAGCCGCACCCTCTTGCCGGCCGCGAGTGTGAACGGCGCGGCGGCACGCAGCTCGGCCATGGCACCAGCGACCGCGGTCGCCTGTGCGCGGCTTCGAACGCTGCGTCGGCCAGAATGTGCGACGGTCGAATCGAGGGCGATGTCGAAGCCGGTGGCGACGGTGAGCCACTTCCGCGGCCGGTCGGGGGCGATCATCCCCGCTCGCTCGAGATCGAGATTGAGCGGATCGTAGGTTGGCGCGCGCGACGCGTCGCGGACCTGCGCCTCGGCGGCGGAGGCGACCAGAAGGGCGACCAGCAGGGCGACGAGCGCGAGTGATGAAGTGCGAGGAGGCATGTGTGCCGATGGGGATGAGCGAGCGGCCGAGCGGCGAATGTGAACCTTGGATCGCTCCCGGGCCAGGACGTCTCGAGCTGGTCGAGCATGCCGCGCGCTGGTGCCGAGCGCGTTGCAGCGCGCCGAGGCAGTGGCGCGTACTGAAGGGCGAGCCTCTTCTCTCTCGTCTTCCCACCGCACCCACCAATGCGTCTGCGATATCGTTCCCCCTCGTTCTTCACCGTCGGCGCCGTGACGGTTCTCGCCGGCTGCACAGGAGCCGGCGCACCGGTGATCGCCGTCGCGCCCGCTCCCGTCCAGGCGATGGCGCCCGTGCGGCCGAACGTGAGTGGCAACTGGCTCTCGGCCGCGCCGAATGCCGACGGCACCGTGCGTCGCACCTATTTCACGCTCACGCAGGAGGGCGATCAGATCAGAGGGACGATCCACGCGCCCACGTCGTTCGTCACCATTGCTGAGAGTGCGTGGGACAGCGCCGGCTTCTCTGTCACCAGCGTGACACGGAACGGCAACAACGAGCGCCGCACGACGTACGACGGGCGGCTCGTCGGCGACGAGCTGCGCATGACGATGCGTCGTCGCGTACCACCGCCGGGAGCGTCCGCGGGGGCCAACGCCAATTTTCGCCCGGTCGCGCTCGTGGCGCATCGTGCGCCCGCCGGTGACGGCGCGATGCCGGCGAAGGTCGCGCTCCCTGCTCGGCATCCGGTCAGAGACAACGGCATCGCCCGCACGCCGCCGATGGGCTGGAACAGCTGGAACAAGTTTGCCGGCCGCGTGGACGATGCGTCCGTGCGCACGATGGCCGATGCGATGGCGAGTAACGGCATGAAGGACGCCGGCTACGTGTACATCAACATCGACGACACGTGGGAGGGCGATCAGCGCGACGCACAGGGCAACATCACGACGAACAGCAAGTTTCCGGACATGAAGGCTCTCGCCGACTACGTGCACGCGAAGGGGCTGAAGCTCGGGATCTACTCGTCGCCCGGGCCGGTCACCTGTGCGGGCTATCTCGGGAGCTACGGTCACGAAGCGCAGGACGCGAAGACGTACGCGCAGTGGGGGATCGACTACCTCAAGTACGACTGGTGCGGCGCGAGCATGCTGCATCCGACGGAGGATCAGCCCGCGCTGTACCAGCTCATGGGCGACGCGCTGCTCGCGACCGGCCGCGACATTCTCTACAGCCTCTGTCAGTACGGCCAGCTCGACGTGTGGAAGTGGGGTGCCGAGGTGGGCGGCAACTCGTGGCGCACGACAGGCGACATTCGCGACGCGTGGCAATCGATGGCGAACATCGGCTTCCGGCAGGACGTTCTCGCGCCGTTCGCCAAGCCAGGCCACTTCAACGATCCCGACATGCTCGAGATCGGCAATGGTGGCATGACCGACACGGAGTACCGCACGCACATGAGCCTCTGGTCGATGCTCGCGTCGCCACTGCTCGCGGGCAACGACCTGCGCACGATGACGCCGGCGATCCACGAGATCCTGACGAATCGCGAGGTGATCGCGATCGATCAGGACTCACTCGGGGCGCAGGCGACGCGGGTGTGGGCGTCGGACGATTCGGTGACGGTGCGCAAGGAGATCTGGACCCGTCCGCTCGCCAAGGGTGCGCACGCGGTCGCCGTGTTCAATCGCGGGCCCGACTCGGCGCAGGTGGTGGTGGACTTCGCCGCGCTCGGGATCGATGTGCGGCGGAAGATGGTGCGGGATCTGTGGGAGCACCGCCGCGTGCCGGTGAAGGGCACGCAGTACGTGGCGAAGGTGCCTTCACACGGGGTGCTCCTGTTGCGAGTCGGGCGTTGACTGCAATTGGTGCAATTGGGGTCAGAGCCCGGGGTC
>JBDTOD010000052.1:0-26766 GCA_039933415.1 bacterium | reverse complement strand
GCGATCTTCTCCATCGCGCCCAGAACGCCCTCGTCGCCGCCGTGCTCTTCCTGCAATTCAAGGAGGGTCGCGGTGACCCCTTCCAACTCAGCTTGTTTCGCGTCGAGCGCGGCGCGCTCCTTCGCGAAATAGCGCGCGACGATCAGCGGCTTGGGAATCAGATCGCAGGCCCAGCCCCTGTCCTTGCCCTTCCCCTTCTTGTCCGTCTCCACGATGCGCGTCGGCTTCGCCACCCACCCGTCTGCGGCGATGAGGTAAGCGTCGTCCTGCATCGTGTCGGCCCAGTAGTCCATCAGGTGCTGGTAGACATCGTAGGCGTCGAGCAGCGGCACCTGGCGGAAGGTGCCGAGCAACTCCTCGGCGATCGTCTCGATCAGCGCCTTGGGATGACCGTCCTTGCCGAACGCGGTGAGCCGCGCGGTGGCGGCTCTACGCCGTCGTCGAAGCGCTCGGTCGCCCTCTTCTGAAAGGCGGCGAACTCGCTGTGGCCGAGGATGCTCGACTTCACTTCGGCGATCGGCATCCGCAACCGCACGTATGCCGGACGCACACACTCGAACAGCGTGCCGCGAATCGACGGGAACACCTCCCAGTACCGCGCGAGCGCATCGACGTCTCGTTCCGGAATGCCGCCGTTCAGATGCGCGTCGATGTCCTGCAGGTCCTCCGGCTCGGACGAGTCGACGTAGCGCGGCAGGTTGAGGTTATAGGCGTTCCGCGCGTCGGCGATCTCCGTAACGGGCACGAGCCGAGAGTAGCCCGGTACGTCGGCCTGCCGCGTGAAGACGTCGACGATGCGATGGATGTCCTGATCGCGCAGCCGGTTCTTGTTGCCGTCCTTGACGAACCCCTTCGACGCGTCCATCAGGAAGATGCCCCCGCGGGCGGCGGCGCCCTCCTTGTCGAGCACCACGATGCATGCCGGGATGCTCGTGCCGTAGAACAGGTTCGGTGGCAGGCCGATGATCCCCTTGATGTACCCGCGCTGTACGAGGTTGCGGCGAATCGCCCCCTCCGCGCCGCCTCGGAACAGCACGCCGTGCGGCAGGATGCACGCACCCTTCCCGGTCGGCCTGATCGAGCGAAGGATGTGCAGCAGATACGCGTAGTCGCCCTGTCTCCGCGGCGGCACGCCGTACGGGCTGAAGCGAGCATACGGATCGTGCTCGGCGTCGACGCCCGTGCTCCACCGTTTGTCCGAGAATGGCGGGTTCGCAACGACGTAGTCGAACGTCTCCAGCGACTCGCCGCGAAGGAAGTGCGGGGTCGCGAGCGTGTTTCCCTGCCTGATCTCCGCTGTGGCGTAGTCGTGCAGAATCATGTTCATGCGCGCGAGGCCGGCCGTGGCGTTGTCCTTCTCCTGGCCATAGAGCGTCACGCGCACGTCGCGCCCATGCGCGGCTTCGTCCGCCACCTTGAGAAGTAAGGAACCCGAGCCACACGTGGGATCGTAGACGGTGGTGCTGGCGCTCGCTCTCGCCTGGCGGATGCCGAGGAGCTGCGCCATCACGCGGCTCACCTCCGCCGGGGTGTAGAACTGTCCCTTGCTCTTTCCACTCTCGGTGGCGAAGTGACGCATGAGGTACTCGTATGCGTCGCCGAGCAGATCGTCGCCGTCAGCGCGGTTGCTCGAGAAGTCGAGCGCCGGATTCTCGAAGATCGCGATGAGGTTCGTGAGGCGCTCAACCATCTCCTTGCCGCTGCCGAGCTTCGCCGGATCGTTGAAGTCCGGCATGTCCGCGAGGTTGTTGGCCTGGGCGAGCGGGCCCAGGATCTTCTTGTTGATCTGGTCGCCGATGTCGGGTCTGCCCTTGAGCACCACCATGTCGGTGAAGCTCGCGCCGTCCGGAACGGTGATCGCGGCGTACGGCTGACCCGCGTAGCGATCACTCACGTACTTCACGAACAGCAGCACGAGGACGTAATCCTTGTACTGGGACGCATCCATGCCGCCGCGCAGTTCGTCGCAGCTCGCCCAGAGCGAGGAGTACAATTCGGACTTCTTTAGTGCCACCAGTGGGCCTGTCGGTAGAGACTATGGTCGGGTCGCGGAAGGATCCGCTTCCGGGCCGGATCGACATGCGTCCGGAGCGGTTGGCGGCTCAGAGTACTCGTGATATCCAGTCGCTTATCTCAAGCGGAAAAGCGCCGAGCGTCTGGCCCCACACGCCCCAGACAATACCCACGAGAGTGGCATCGAGGCTTCCGGCGGCGAATTGTTCGACCTTGGTAGCGAGGGCTGCGCTGACCTCGTCGCGCTTTCTCAGCTCTTGGGCAAGCGCCGAGCGAACTGCCTGTACCTCCTGCCGGAGAGCACTCTCCGTCTGCGTCACACGCTCATCCACGAGCTTGAGATTCTCTTCCACAGCCTTGAGGCGGGTGCTCAGAGAGTTGTCCGGCGCGCCGTGTCGCACGATGGCTGCTGCGCTGCCACCGATCATGAGGCTTCCGGTCCCGGTCCCTACGATGACCACGCCAGGACGCCAGATGTTCGGAAAGCGCCGCAGCCAGCGGGCGATACGCCGGCGGTAGCTCGGCTTTCCGAATAATTTGCGCGTGTCACGAAGTCCGTAGACAACAAACAGTATTCCGAGGAGAGTCAGCGCATACCCAGTCGCACGCCTGTGGAGCTCGGCGGCTCCGGGCAGACGCTCGCTTGCGACCATGATGACGAGCGGCGGCACGATCGCGAGCCAGAACGGAACAGGGTCGACAACTACCCAGCGCCATAACGCGCGAAGCCGTGGCAGCATCGCGATGTCCTCGCTCGTCTACCTCCGCTACTTGCAGGCGGCCGGATCGTGCTTGATGAAGTACGGCTTATAGCTCTTCGACTTCGGGTCCATGCACCCTTCGAGGTTCAACACCTCCACCTTCCGGAAATCCGTCGGCGACGATTCGGCCTGCAGGGAGATCGAGACCCGCGGGAACCAGGTGCCGTTCACCATCACGCCGGGCTTCGGGTTGTTCGCCGCGCCGCCGCCCATCTCCGGCTTGCGATAGGTGAACACCGTGTCGCCGCCGGCGATGTGCTTGATCATGGAATCACCCAGCACGAGCGCCTCGACGCGAACCCACTGGTCGCCGTCGTACGTGGCGGAGGTGGAGTTGGTGCAGTGCGCGGTGATGAACTTCTCGCCGAAGTGCACGTTCGTCCCAGGCGTGCAGAGGTTCGCCGTGGTGCGCTTGCCCGTTCCGAGTCCGCCGAGGAGCTGCACCTCGAGCGAGATGGGATAGTCCTGCTGGAGGCCCATGCTCTCCGCGGATTGACCGATCATGATGCCGTTGTTTCGGATCGCCCAGGCGATGCCAGGCGGCGCACCGACCACCTGGTTGTCGACGAAGCGGTACTCCGCCGCCACGAGAAAATACGAGAACGTCGGCTTGGCGAAGATGTGGCCCCATTCGCCATTCCAGCCGGTGTATTTGTCGTAGCGCACCCTCAACAGCCCGTCCTCGACACGGAACGTGTCGTTGAAGTTGTCGCCCATCTGATGACCCTTGAACTTGACGTCCCAGCCCGTGAGATCGCGGCCATTGAAGAGCTGGATCCAGTCGGACTTGGGCGCCGACGCGAAGCTCGCGCGGGGGGCTGACAGCACCTGGCCGCCCGCACCCGACCCGCCACTCGCGCACGCGGCGGAAAGAGCGAGCAGCAGGACGGATGCGACTGGGGCGAGACGGCGTGGCGCCGACGGTGTGACACGCATGAGACTCTCTCGTGTGACTGACGTGTGACTGATGAGCGCGCGCCAGACGCGGTTCCGCGCCCGGCGCCGGAAGTCGCTCAGCCGAGCAGCTGATGAAGGTACGTGTAGCTTGCCTGGATGCTCGCCAGCGATCCGCCAGGATACTGCGCGGCGCTGTCATGCTCGACGAAGAAGTGCCGCATCCCGGACTCGGCGCGGTGCGCGAAGAACGACTTGAAGTCGATCGTGCCGCCACCGACCGGGGCCATGCCCTTCGTGCCGTTGGTGAGCAGGAGATCCTTCACGTGCCACATCGCGAAGCGGCCCGGGTACTTCGCGAAGAGCTCCAATGGCTTCTGGTCGGCGAACGACGCCCAGTAGAGATCGAGCTCGAAGTCCACCAGCTTGGGATCGGTCTCCTGCGCGAGGACGGCGTAGCCTGTCGTCCCCTCGAGCGGCGCGAACTCTAAGTTGTGGTTGTGATACGCGAGCTTGAGCCCGGCGTCGCGGCACATCGTGCCCCACTGGTTGAACTGCGCCGCGGCTTTCTTCCATCCGGCCAGCCCTTCGCGGCCGAAGCTGTACGACGGGAGCGTGATGTACTCCTGCCCGATGATCTTGGCCGCACGGATCTGCGCGGCGGCGTCCTGCACCATCAACTGCCCGCCGATGTGCGAGCTCGTGGACACCATGCCGAGTTTGTCGAGCAGCGCACGCACCTGCTCCGGCGTGCGGTTGTAGTAGCCGGCGAACTCCATGTTCTTGTAGCCGACCGCCGCCACCTTCGCGAGCGTCCCGTCGAAGTCCTTCTCGAGCTGATCGCGCACCGTGTAGAGCTGGAGCCCGATCAGGTTCGTATCGTCCTTCCCGCCGCCGCCCATCCTCGTGCCGCCCGCGCACGCGGCGAACGCGGTGGTGCCGATGCCGATCGCGGCCATCTGGACCAGGAAGGTCCGGCGGTTCACTTCTCTCTGCGTCTCATCGTGCTCGGCCACGGCTAATCCTCGGAGTTGACGACGGTGAGTCTGGTCCAACGGGATCTCGATCGCATCACGTCTGGAATCACTTGCCCTTGGTCTGGTTGTAGGCGGCAAGTTTTTCTGAGTACTGGCTTTCGAGCCGCATCACGCCGATCGCCTGCACCAGGCTCGACGCCGAGGCAGGATCGGCCCAGGCGGCATCCACCACCGGCGCGACCTTCGCGCGCACTGGCGCGGGCGTACGCGGCGTGCGGATGCTCTGGAGCAGCACCGCGTACGCGAGCGTGCGCTGCGATGGCTCCGCCGACGTCGCCATCTTGATGAAGTAGTCCAGCTCACCCATGCGCCGGCGATCGCCGACGAAACGTCGCCACGCCGTCTCGACGGGATCCGCGCCGGCCATTGCCGCGTTTCCCGCCCGCGGCGGCGCTGCGGGCGTGGCTGCGGAACCCGAGGCCGGCATCGCGACCGACGGGTTCAGGCGGGCGAACACCTCCGTCGCCACCTCGAGTGACGACTGGCCGGGCGCCTGACTGATCGCCGCGAGCAGCGCGCCGCGAATCTTGGGATCGAGCGTCACGTCGAGCGCGGCGCGGCGTGCAAGCGGCAGCGAGCCCGCACCGAGCGTGCTCTCGCCGGCGAGCAGCTGCGCGACGGCGGCGTGCAGCGCCGGGCTCTTGGCATCGAGCTGCGCCGCGACGGCGAGCGTCTGCTCGTCGACCTGCGATCGGCCAACGAGCGACGCGATCAGCTGCGCCCGCATCGGATCGCCTGGCGGCACGGCGGCGATCAGCGGTTGCGCACCGCGCGGCAGGGCCTCGTTGAGTGCGAGATCGTTGGCGAGCGCGACGAACTCGTCGCCGCTGACCGCGTTGAGCGCGGCGCCCAGCGCCGTCCGGATGCGCGGGCTCTCGCTCCACGCGACCGGCTCGAAGTACGGGCCGAGGTGCGCGGGTCTGGTCGTCCACCAGTCGCCTCTCCACGGCGCTTCGCGGTTCGCGATCCTCCCGAGCGTGTGCACGAGCGCGGCGCGCATCGGCGCATCGTTCGTCTTGCTGAGACGATCACTGAGCGCCGTCACGGTGGCCACGTCGTACATCTGCGCGAGCGCGCGCAGCGCGCCCGTGCGCACTGGCGGTGCGCCGTCGATTCCCTTGAGCGCCGTGCTCGACGCGCCAAAGCTGACCAGTGCATTCACCGCGAGATGCGCGATCGCCGGGTCGGCGCTGCCCGTGAGCGGCAGGACGGCGTCGGCCGCGTCGCGCGCGCCGAGACGCACGAGCCCGCGGATCGCCTGGACCTGCACCTGCGGCTCCGCGTCGCTGAGCGCCTTCACGTACAGCGCGGGCGTGGCGCCCTGAAGCTGATCCAGCCGATCGACGAGCACGCGAAGCGCCGTCTCGCGCACGCGCGGGTCCGTGGCCCTGGCCGCTTTCACCAGTGCGTCGTTGGCCTTGGCGCCCTGAATCTCCTTGAGCGTGAAGATCGCCGCGGCGCGCGACTCGGCGCTTCGCTTCGTGTCGGCGATCATCTGGCGCAGCCGCGTGACGGTGGCCGGCTTGGCGCCGCGCCGCACGAGCTCCACGCTCGCATGCGTGCGGCGCACCATGGCTGGCGAGGTGAGCGCCGTGAGGAGCGCCGCGTCGGTCGCGCCGAGCACGGACACCTCACGCGGCGGTGTCGCGCCGGGTGGCCGCACCTGCACCACGTAGCCGACCGTGTCCGAGTTGTAGGTGAACTGGCCGCCAGCGAGGCTCGCGACGTAGAGGTTCGAGCTGCCGTCGATCGTCAGATCCGCCGGCCGCAGCATGCTGATGAACTCGTCCTGCGTGATGTCGTAGATCGCGCCCTTCGGGGTGAGCGCGTGCCGGTAGATGCGCTGCGTGGTCCAGTCGCCGGTGAAGAGGGTGTTGTTGAAGCCCGCCGGCCACGCCGGATCCTGCAGCCACAGCCCGCCCACGCCCGAGCCCGCCCCGTAGTCGTGCAGCGTGGGGAAGTGCTCGCTCGCGAAGTTCTGATAGAGCGACGGGTAGCCCATGTTCGCGCCGGGCGCGAGGTAGTGGAGCCGCGTGTCCCAGCCATCGCCGTCGTTCGTGTTGTCGCGCGAGAAGACGCGCGCGAACGGATCCAGCGCGACGTCGTAGATGTTGCGCGTGCCGACGGTGACGATCTCGAGGTTCGTGCCGTCGGGGCGCACGCGCACCACCGCGCCACCGCGATGCGAGATCGTCTTCCCGTCGGTGCCCACCGCCTTCATGAAGCCATAGTCACCCACCGCCACGTAGAGCCAGCCGTCGGGGCCCAGCTCGATGTTGTTCGTCGTGTGATCGGCGCCGCGGAAGTCGAGATCGAAGCCGAGCCCCTTCACGATGTCCACCGACGTGTCGGCGATGCCGTCGCCGTTCGTGTCGCGGTACGCGGTGAGAGTGGGCGGATGCATCACGTACACTGTCTTCCCGTCGGCCACCACACCGCGCGGACTGTCCATCTCGGCGAACGTCGTATACGTGTCGGCGCGGCCGTCGTGATCCGTGTCGACCAGCCGCATCACGCGGCCCACGCCGCGAAGCGTCGAGAGTGACAGGTTGGGATCGACGCAGACGAACACCGCGCCATCCGGCGACTCGTTCACGCAGGTGGGATACATCGCCACCGGCGGACCGGCGAACAGCGTGACGTTGAATCCCGGCGGCGCCTTGAAGCTCGCCTGGAGCTTCTGCTCCACGTTCGGCTCACGCGGAACCGCGCCGCTCTTGGGAATCGACGACGGCCGCGCGGTGCTCTGACCCGGCCCCTGCGCGCTCAGCACGCACGGAACGGTGAAGGCGACCAGCGCGAGCGAGAGGAGGGTGCGCGCGGCGCTCCGGCCGGTGCGCGACACGGCGGAAACGCGAGAATACTGTTCGACGAATGTCATGGAATGCGGAGAGAGAGCGATGGACGAGAGGCGCGCGCGCTACCGGCACGCGGTTGGGTTCGACTTGACGTAGTACCGCTTGTAGGTGCTGGCCTTCGGGTCCATGCAGCCTTCCAGGTTGAGCAGTCGCACATTCCGGAAGTCCACCGGATGTCCCTCCGCCTGGAGCGCGATGTAACCGGATGACAGCGGCTTGCCTTCGACGAGCTGCGTCGGGTCGAAGCCGGCCACCACACCCGCGGCCATGCGCGGGTGCGTGTACACCAGCACCGTGTCGTGATTCACGATCTGCTTCACGATCGAGTCGCCGAGAACGAGCGTCTCCGAAAGCACCCACTGGTCGCCGTCGTACGTCCTGGACGAGGAGTTGATGCAGTGGCGATTGTCCGGCTTGCCGCCGAAGTCCACCATCGTTCCGGGCGAGCACATGTTGCTCGTGGGGCGCGACTTTCCGTCCGAGAGACCGCCGAGCAACTGGTTCTCCACCGAGATCGGGAAAGTCTGATCGCGCGGCATC
Organism: bacterium; assembly: GCA_039933415.1. GTDB lineage: Bacteria > Gemmatimonadota > Gemmatimonadetes > Gemmatimonadales > Gemmatimonadaceae > AG11. The sequence continues at coordinate 18,663 of JBDTOD010000052.1, read as the reverse complement.
GTGTGCGGATCCTGCGAGTGGATCATGATGCCGCTATTGCGCAGCGTGTAGGACGGCGCCTTCGGGTAGAGCTCTCCGACGAATCGGTACTCCGACGCGAGGATGTAGTGGGAGTACGGCTTGTCATAGAAGAGATGGCCGAACTGCGAGCTGTAGTCCCCGCCGTAGCCGTCATAGCGCGCCTGGATCGTTCCGTCGACGACGCGAAAGGTGTTGGCGTAGTTGTCGCCGACTTCATGCTTCGCGATTTTGGCCGTCCAGCCGTCCAGATTCTTGCCGTTGAACAGCTCGACCCATGCCTTTGCGTCCGGGTCCCGCGACGCGGACGAGGATCCGACGCCGCCGGACGCGCAGGCCGACAGCATGATGGCGGCGAGGGTGGCCGTGCCGATCGTGCGCAGGAATGACGGAGCCCGTGTCCGATGGGTGACGTTCGACGTTCGGCCGATGGTGGCGTGCGACAGTGCATCCTCCGGATATGAAACGGCGCGCAACGGAGACGCGGCGACGAGGGATTCTCTCGCGCGCGACACGCGCTGTCCAGCGGCGCATGAACCGCGCAGCGGGTGCGTGTGCCTGCCTGCTACACGCGCGACGACTCGCGCTCGTTGAGATTCGGAATGGAACGGAGTCGAACGCGGTCGATTCGCGTCGACATTGAATGGCTGGGCTCGTCGATCTCTCAAATTGATCGACAAAAGCGGCTCAACCGCGCAGCACCATCGGCTCGCCAGCCCGCAGCTTGTGCTCCGTCGCTCGCGAGCCCACGCGGATCTTCACGGTCGTCGCACGAGCCGCGATGAGCGACGCCTGCAGCATGGCCCCGTCCTTCCACTCGATGTCCACCCCGACGTCACCTCGCGCCCGCAGCCCGCGAACCCGACCGGCCGCCCAGGCGCTCGGCAGCGCAGGGAGCAGATGAATCTCGCCCGTGTGGCTCTGCAGAAGCATCTCGGCCACGCCCGCCGTCGCGCCGAAGTTGCCGTCGATCTGGAAGGGCGGGTGCGCGTCGAAGAGGTTGGGATACACCCCGCCTCCCTGGCTGTAGTTAGTGGCGGTGCTCCACGCCGGCTTGAGCAGGTTGGTCAGCAACAGATGCGCGTGGTCGCCGTCCTGCATCCGCGCCCAGAAGTTGATCTTCCACGCCATCGACCAGCCGGTCGCCGCGTCGCCCCGAAGCTCCATCGACCGGCGAGCCGCCGCGTAGATCGCCGGTGTCCCCTCGCGCGTGATCTCGCGCCCCGGATACACGCCGAACAGGTGCGAGAAGTGTCGGTGCTGTGGGTCCTGCTCGTCGAAATCCTTGGCCCATTCCTGTAGCTGGCCGCGCTTGCCCACCTGGTACGGGATCAGCTTGCTCCGCGTCTGCCGAATGCGCTCGCGGAACGCTGCGTCGGCGTTGAGGGCGACGGACGCTTCGATGGTGTTGGTGAACAGGTCCCACACGAGCGCTCTGTCCATCGTCGCGCCCGCGCTGAGCGCCGCGGTGCCGCCACCTGGCAGCTTGAATCGCAGTTCGGGCGAAGCGGACGGTGACGTCACGAGATAGCCCTTCTCGTTCGGCACGAGGAAGTCGAGATAGAACTCGCACGCCGCCTTCATCACGGGATACGCCCGCTCGCGCAGGAACCTGGCGTCGCCGCCGAACGCGTAGTGCTCCCACATGTGCTGCGGAAGCCACGCCGACCCGCCATGCCAGTTGGCCCACACGGGATCACCATCGCCATAGGCACCCACCGGTGCCGACTGCGCCCAGATGTCGCTGTTGTGATGCGCCACCCAGCCGCGCGCGCCGTAGTTCACCTGCGCCGTCCTGTGCCCGTTCACCGCCACGCGCTCGATGAAGTCGATGAACGGTTCGTGCAGCTCGGCGAGATTGGTCGACTCGGCCGGCCAGTAGTTCATCTGCGCGTTGATGTTCGTCGTGTAGTTCGAGCTCCAGGGCGGCCGCGTCTGATCATTCCAGATTCCCTGGAGGTTGGCCGCCTGGGTGCCCGGCCGAGAGCTGGCGATGAGCAGGTAGCGCCCATACTGGAAGAACAGCTCGACGAGCTGGAGATCCTTCGAGCCGAGCGTGTTGATGCGCTCGTCGGTCGGCATCTCCTGCGGCGGCTTGGCTGGCGCCGTGGCCGGCACGAGCTCGAGCGACACGCGGTCGAACAGCGCACGATGATCGGCCACGTGCGCGTCACGAAGCACCGCGTACGGCTTGGACATCGCGGCACGAAGCTGCGCCGCGGCGATCGGGCCGGGCGCCCTGCCCTCACGCACCGGCGATTTGTCGTAGCCGTTGAAGCTCGTCGCCGCGCTCACGAAGAGTAGCACCGCATCCGCACCGCGGACGTGCAGTCCTGCCTGATCGATCCAGCGCTTCCCGCCCGTCACGATCGCGGAGACGTGCGCCTCGAAGGTCATCCCTTCCGCGTCGCTGTACGTGATCGGGACGGCGCTGTCGTGATAGCTCGGATCGGCGTTCGCCGGCGCCTTGCCGAGCAGCGTGAGCACGTCGCCCTCGGTGGCAACGGTGTAGCGAAGGGGACTCTCGAGCGACGCGACGAACGTGATCATCCCGGGCTTGTCGGCCGCGAGCTTCACGACGATGACCTGATCGGGTCGCGACGAGAAGACCTCGCGCGTGTAGGTCGTCGCTCCGATTTTGTACGTCACCGCCGCGACGGCGCTCTCCAGGTCGAGCTGGCGCCGATAGCCGCCGCGCGCCGAATCGCCGTGCTCGAACGCGAGCGTGAGATCGCCGAGTGGCTCGAACGACTGCGTGAACGGTCCCTGCATGCCGCGCGCGGCGCGATCCGCCTCGGCGTACTTCTCTTCGGCGATCAGCTTGCGCACTTCAGCGAGCACCTGCGGCGCCTTCGGGTTGTTCCAGTCGCGCGGCCCGCCGCTCCAGAGCGTGTCTTCGTTGAGCTGCAGCCGCTCGCGCTCCACTCCGCCGAACACCATCGCGCCAAGGCGGCCGTTGCCAACGGGAAGCGCCTCCACCCACTGGCCTGCCGGGCGACGGTACCAGAGCGTGAGTGGGCTCGTCACCTGCTGCGCAGCTGGGGCGGTGCGCGTGCTGGCATCGGTCGACGGCTGCGCGGCGAGCGGGAGCGATCCACTCACGAGAGCACCACCGGTCAGCGCGGCGCTCTGCCGCATGAAGTCGCGCCGCGTCACGCCATTCGGTTCGGTCATGCCAGGTCCACGTGGATTCGAGTGATCGTCGCCGGGCGTGCGCTCCAGTCGCGCAGCGCGCCGCCGGCGTCGTCGAGCCCGACCACGCGCGTCACCGCCCCGTCGACGGGAAAGCCGCCGCCGCGCAGCATCTCCATCACGGCGCGAAAGTCGTCGGCGGTCGCGTTGCGCGAGCCGAGGATGTCGAGCTCCTTCTTCACGAACTGCGAGGTGTCGAACGTTACCGGCGCCTTGGCGTAGCCAATGTAGACCACGCGCCCGGTGAAGGCGGCTTCGGACACGGCGGCGACGAACGTCTCAGGCAATCCCACCGCCTCGATCACGACGTCGGCACCGTCGCCGTTCGTCATCGCCTGCACATGCTCGTGCAGCGAGCCGGCGCGTGTGTCGATCGTCTCCGACGCGCCGGCGCTTCGGCCGAGGGCGAGCTTGTCGTCGTCCACGTCGACCGCGATCACGCGCGCGCCGCGATGCGCGGCACCAGCGATGGCGCCGAGACCTACGGCGCCGCATCCGATGACGAGCACCGTATCGCGCGGCTCGACGCGCCCGCGGTCGACCGCGTGGAAGCCCACACTGAGCGGCTCAACGAGCGCGAGCTCGCGGGGCGAAAGGCCGTCGGCGCGCAGGACCTTCTTCCACGGCACGGCCACGAGCTCGGTGAGCGCGCCATCGCGCTGCACGCCAAGTGTCTCGTTGTCCCGACAGGCATTCGTGCGGCCGCGACGGCACGCGGCGCAGCGGCCGCACGCCGTGTACGGCACGACGGTGACGAGCATCTCCGCGCCGAACACGTCGGCCGGCACGGCGCTGCCGACGTGCTCGACCACGCCGGCAATCTCGTGGCCCGGGATGCGCGGGTACGTCACGAGCGGATTCAGTCCGCGATACGTGTTCAGGTCGGAGCCGCAGAAGCCGACGGTGCGAACGCGGATCAACACGTCGCCCGCCGCGGGCTCTGGTGCCTCGACGCTGACGAGCCGTGTACGCCCTTCGTGTTCGATCTGGAGCGCTCTCATCGCCAGCGCAGGTCGCCCAGCTCGCCGCCGCCCTGCAGCTCCTCGACCTGGCGCCACATCGCGTCGTCCACAAAGACGCCTTCGTCGAGGCTCTTTCGCCGCGTCTCGAGCGTGCGCTCGCCCGGATAGCGGACAGTTTCGCCCGCCTCGGTTGCGCCCTCGTGCAGCGCGTTCACGATGCGATCGGCGATCGATTCGCTCTCGCCGGACGCGCCAGTCGAGCTGGCGTCGATCGCGAGGAAGAACTGGGACTGCCCCGATTCCTCCTCGGGCACCGTGGAGAAATCGTGCGTCGCTTTCCCGCCGGCGAGCATGGCGGCGACCATGTCGAGCAGAATGGCGAGCCCCGACCCCTTCCAGAATCCGATCGGCAGCAGTCGCTGCGTGCGCTCGATCGCCGCCGGATCGCGCGTCAGGTCGCCATGCTCGTCGTACCCGCCGGCGACGGGAAGCTCCATGCCCCGCATCCGGTGCGTTCCGAGGGCACCGTACGAGAACTGCGACATGGCGATGTCGAGGACGACATGTCCGCTCGCGCGCGGCACGGCGATGATCAGCGGGTTGTTGCCGATGAGCGGGATCGACGCGCCCCATGCGGGCACGTTGGGCAGCGTGTTGGACCAGCAGATGCCGATCATCCCCGCATCGGCCGCCTGCCAGCCGTAGTTCCCACCGCGCATCCAGTGGTTGGAGTTGCCCAGGCCCACGGCGCCGATCCCGTGCTCGCGTGCGAGCTCGATCGTGCGCTCCATGCACGTCCACGCGTTCAGATTGCCGGGGCCGCGGTGTCCGTCCCACCGCTCCATGCCACCGCGTCCGGTCACACGCTCGGGGCGAGCCAGCACATCGACCATGCCGTTGACGATCATCGCGATGAAACGCGGGAAACGATTCACGCCGTGCGAGGCGACGCCGTCGCGGCTCGCGTCGGCGAACATGCGTGCGCACTGCTCGGCGCGCACTGGCTCCATCCCGTACTGGAGCAGGACGTCGCGCATGGCGGTGTGGAGATCTGCGTAAGGGACGAGCACGATCGGTGATGGGTGGGGAGTGGGGCATGCGGCGTGGCTGCCGAACAGTTTCGGCTCGGCGCTCGTAGGTGAAGTGTGGCGAGTGCTTCGATGCGCCGTTAGAGTCTTGGGCGCCGCGGCCTTTCGGCAGCAATGAACCTCGAGGCCCGACCTGACACGTGTCTCACAACGAGGGATCGATGCCGTTTCAGATCCGCTGCGTGGTCGCGCGAGCCATTCTCGCTGTAGCGCTTTTCGCGCCATTGGCGCATGCGCAGACGGCGCCCGCAACCCCGTCGTCCGCAGCGACGACGCCGACTGCACCCGCTCCTCCGCCCGCCGTCGTCGCCGGCATTCCCGTCAACTACGACGAGTCGAAGGTCGGCAGCTATACGCTTCCCGATCCGCTGGTGCTCGCGAATGGCAAGCGGGTCACCAACGCCGCGACGTGGACGCGTGAGCGACGTCCCGAGATCCTGCACCTGTTCGAGTCGATTCAGTTCGGCCGAGCTCCCGGCAAGCCGGCCAACGGCACGGTCGACGCGTTCGACACGGGAACGCCCGCGCTCGGAGGCAAGGCCATCCGCCGGCAGGCGACGCTCTACTTCACCGCGGATCGCTCGGGGCCGAAAGCCGAGCTGCTGATGTACCTGCCGGCGGAAGCGAAAGGGCCCGTGCCGCTGCTGCTCCAGATCAGCTTCTCCCCGAACGCGAACGTCGTCGACGACCCGGGGATCAAGCCCGGCGAGATGTGGGGGCGCGATCACAAGCGCATGCCGGCACCGGCCGCGAGCGCCTTCGGGCGTGTGAACGTACTCCCCTTCCTCGCGAACGGCATCGGCTTCGCGACGCTGTACTACGGCGACATCGAGCCCGACTTTCTCGGCGGCATACCGTTCGGTATTCGCGGTCAGTACCTGAAGCCCGGCCAGACGAAATTCGCCCCTGACGAGTGGGGTGCGATCGCCGCATGGGCGTGGGGTTTGAGCCGCGTGATGGATCATCTCGAGACCCAGCCCGGTGTCGACGCGAAGCGCGTCGCGCTGCTCGGCTCCTCTCGGCTCGGCAAAACGGTGCTTTGGGCCGGCGCGAATGATCCGCGCTTCGCGGTGATCCTCGCGAGCGTCTCTGGCGAGAGTGGCGCCGCGCTCAGTCGCCGCAACTACGGCGAGACAGTCAGGCTCATGACCGACTCCACGCGCTATGCCTATCAGTTCGCCGCCAACTACCAATCGTACGGCGATCGGGTGAACGAGCTTCCGTTCGACGGGCACATGCTCGTCTCGCTGATCGCACCACGTCCGCTGCTGCTACAGACGGGCGATACCGACTACTGGTCCGACCCCAAGGGCGAATACCTCTCGGCGGTCGCCGCGTCGCCCGTGTGGCGGCTGCTCGGCGCCCAGGGTCTTTCATCCGAGGGCTATCCTGCCGCGGGCGAACCAGTGTTGAGCACGCTCGGCTACTACATGCACGCTGGGCGACACGGCATCCTGCCTCAGGATTGGCCTGTCTTTCTGTCATTTCTACAGAAGCACTTGCTCGGCCAACGCTGAGCGCGTTCAACGCGTTGTTGAAGTATGGAAGTGTGCTCTTGCTCACATCTCCGTTTGTGAGAGTGTACGAACAGCAGCGGCTTCGTGGCCGTTCTCGCCGAACGAAGGCGTGTCACGGGGCCGTTCCGCGTAGCAGACGCCCTGGCTTTCGCGACGAGACGAATGACTCTTCGAGCAGATGTGGCGATGGACAAGAGGTACTCTCCGCTGTCGCAGCACGGCGCCGCCGACGGCGCGCCGCAGGGTGATCGGCGTGCGCCGAGCCGGGCGCGGGGCGACAGTCGCTTGCCGGCGCACATCATGGCCGCGATCCGCGAAACCGTGCGCACGGCTGCGTCGACCTGCGTCGACCCATCGCGCCTCGAGTCGTCCGGTCCGTACGAGTGGCTCGCGATCATCGAGGCACACGACGAGGGGCTGCATCAACTCCTGCGACGCTACATCGAGTCATGCCGCTATGTCGACGAGCTCGAGCGTCATGTCGTCGACCTCGGTCGCACCCGCCTCGCCGATGCGGTGCGAGATGCATCGTTTGCGAGAGAGTCGATGAAGCGCAGCCTGGATGAGGCAGTCGAAGATCGGCGTGGAGGATCGGGGCCCGCGGACCTCTGAACGGCCACTCCCTGGGCGTGTGACCACCACTCCCTGTAGGTGGTAGGCCGTAGCGGTAGCGGGACGTGGTAGCGAGTCGGAGGTGTCTGGACTGACGCATTTGGCATTCGTGGCCAGCATGCCAATCCCGCTACCCGCTTCGACGTGTCGCTACCGTTACCCGCTACCACCTACAGGGAGTGAGAGCATTGTTCAAAAGGGCGTGAGGGCATCGCTCAGCGCGAGCCCGAGCGGCGATGCGATCCACCCGTCTCTGGACCATCGTCGGTTCGCGACCCGCCGCGAAACCAGAGCTCACGCGCAGAGAATGGCCGCCCTACCGGCATCGCGATGAGGTCCAGGTCGAGCTGCTCCGGATCGCCCGGCATCTCGAGCGGCTCACCGCCGAGCTGCGTGAGCAGGTGCTGGTACCGGTACAGTCGCATCGGCGCCCGGAACGATTCGATCGGAAGGGCCGCGATCAGGAGCGCCTCCTCACGCAATCCGGCGGAAAGCAGCGGCATGCGTCGCCGGCGTCGATCATGCGCAAGACCGCGTCCAGATCTCGCTGCTCGATGGCGACGGCGAGCGTGTCGAGCAGTGCGAGCAAACGCTCGCGGATGCGGCGCGCACGGAAGCTCGCGAAGTCGTACGTCGTTGCGCCAACGGACTCCGACGCGGCTTCTTCCTCCGCGTCGACCGGTTCCGCGGCCACAGCGTCGCGGAATCGGGCCACGGCGACTGCGTCGTCGGGATCGCGGATGCGTCCTCCGTGACGACGGCGTGCCCGGTTCACGCCGTCTTGCGCCTGGTGGTCTTCGCCGTCTTCTGAGTGCGCTTCGCCTTCGTCCCTCGCTTCGCGCCCGCGCTCGCTGCCAGGCTTTCCTGGAGCCGGCTCACGAGGTCCACGACCTTCGTCCGCTCGGGCTCGCGCGCGTCGACGACATCGAGCTTCTTCCCCTTCGCCTTCGCCTTGATGATGGCGTGCAGCTTGTCCTGATACTCGTCGCGATATTTGGACGGGTCGAACGGCTCGGCCAGGTTCTCGATGAGCTGTATGGCCATCTCGCGCTCCTGGGGCCGTATCTTCACGCTCTCCGAATTGGGGAACTTCAACTCGTCCGGATCTATGAGCTCCGCCTCGAAGCGCATCAGCTCGAGCACGAGCGCGTCCCCCATCGGCTTCACCGCGGCGAGATGCTGCTTCTGGCGCAGGGCGAACGTCCCGATCCCCACCTTGTGCGTCTCCGCCATCGCGTCGCGCAGCAGCGCGTACGCCTTCTCACCCCCATCACGCGGCACGAGGAAGTACGGCGTATCGAAGAAGCGCGGGTCGATCGAGTCGGCGGGAACGAAGTCCGTCATCTCGAGCACGTGTGACATCTCCACTGCGGCGCTCGCGAAATCCGCGTCGTCCACGACGATGAACTTCCCCTTCGAGATCTCGTAGCCTTTGACGATGTCGTCCCACGGCACCGTCTTCCCATCGACCGACGAGACACGCTCGTACTTGATCGGTTGCTGATGCTTCTTGTCCAACTGTCGGAAAGAGAGCGTCTCGGCGCTGCGCACCGCCGGCCGAAGCTCCACGGGGACATTCACGAGCCCGAACGTCAGGGCGCCTTTCCAGATGGATGCCATAGTGCCAGCCGTGAAGGGCAGCAGGCGTGCTATCCATCACTTCTGCACATTGTCCACATCACGGCTGGGACTGCTTGCGATGCGGATGCCGTCGTGTGCGCGACTTGTCACCTCCGCATCCCGCATCCCGCATCTATATCCGCCGCACTCCGATCTCCGACGCCTCGCTGACCCGCGCCAGCGTCTCGTGCCATGACCCACGCCGCTCGAACTCTCCGCGATGAAATCCTCGCAGGCCAGCGAGGATCGCCGTCGTGAGGCCGCCTTCGAGTGCGATGAGCTCCTCGGGCGAAAGCGTTCCCGCATCCGGACAGGCGCGCAACGCGAGCGGTAGCGCACTGCCAAGGAGATCGTAGTCCGCGAACAGGCAGCTTTCGTCCACGCCCTGCGTTCGCCGACGGGCGCCATGCGCTGCCGCAGTCTCGATGAAGTCGTCGACCACCGTGCCCGATCCGTCGCTCAACGGCCGGAGCGCGGCTGCCATCGCGCGGAGCACGGCGTCCAGGTCCCCAGGACGCTCGGACTCGCCCAGCGCCTCGAGCTCGCCGGTGTGCGCCCTCAGCGCCCACTCAGCGAGGACGAGTGGAATGCACCGATCGAGGATGTCGCCGAGTTGGGCAGACATACCACCTCATGGCACGGACGAGGCGCGAGCGACGCCGCCCTTCGGCTCGCTCGCTGCCCAGCCGCGCGACTCAGTCTCTCAAGTTGGCCGGAACAGCCCCGCCGCTCTCCGCCATTCGCTTCATCACTTCCTTGTGCAGCCACACGTTCATGGTGGCGCTGTCGTTCAGGTCGCCGGTGTAGCCCAGCTCGTTCGCCAGAGCGCGCCGGTTCGTGATGTCGCTATCGATGCCCACGAGCTTCATCAGGTCGACGATCGAGTTGCGCCAGTCGAGCTTCTGCTTCGACACCGCGGCCATGTCGGTCAGCACGGATTCGATCATCGCCATCGTGACGGGCGCGGTTGGGGTCGCCTCCGGGGCCGCGGCGGCTGTTGGTGCAGGTGCGGCGACCGGCGCGCTCGGTCTCGCTTCGTTCACCTTCGCTTCGGACGCTCGGGCGCTGTGCCCGAGGATCTTGTTCATCAATGATCCGAACACACTCATGGCATCCTCTAGGTCGAGACGCGCGCACGCAGGTGCGCGAGTTGGTGGGTGCGCGGTCGAACCGCGCGTGTTCTGACGCGGCGGTTGCAGGCCACATCGATTGATGCCGCCGCCGTGTCGAATGGAAGCAAGAAGCTCGCCCTGTCGCGTTCGCCGCTCTCCTCGTCGCGGGGACACCGGAGGCATGATCGCGCTCGGTGCCGGATTCATCCAGCACGAATCTCGCGCGCCGCGTACTTCTCTACGTCCGCGCTCACGCGGACGTCTCTCGCATCGGTCCCGATCCTGCCACTCACCTCAATGCCGGACGAGTCGCCGCCGTCGATCCGCCTCGCGCCACAGTGGGCGACGTGGCTCTCGCTGACGTTCGTCGTGCTCAGTCTCGTCGCGCTGATCGCCGTCCCGTTCGCCATCTCCCGCCATCTCCATCCGCTGCAGCGCGACCTCAGCGACTTCGCCGAGCCCGCTCGCGGACAGTTGACACAGATCCATCTCTCCATGGCGCTGCAGGGGGAGGCGCTCGACGACTACGTCGCACAACGCGATGCGAGCCATTTGAGGCGCTACGACAGTGCCGGCACGCTCGAGGCGTCGGCGTATCGCCGGCTCACGCCGCTCATCGAGCGTCTCGGAGACGCGCCCCGCGCGCGGTTGACCGAGCTGCTGTCGCTGGAAGCCGGGTGGCATCGCGCGGTCTCGACCTACGTGCGGAGCTCGCCCGACCTGAGCGTGCTGCGCTACGACGAGGCCCAGGAGGATCTGTACGACCGCACGCTGGTCGCCGCGGCCAACCTCGATGAGGCGATCACGCAGGCGATTCAGGAGCGTCGCGTGCGAATCACGCAGGGCGAGGAGCTCCAGCAACGCGCCAGCACGCTGCTCGGCCTGCTCGCCCTGTTCGCCGCGGTCGCGGCGTGGTGGCTCGGACAGGGTGCGCGTGCCGCCGCGCTGGACGCCGAACGGCGACGATCCGCGCTGGTCGACGTGATGGCCTCTCGCGAGCGCTTCATGCGCGGCGTGAGTCACGACCTCAAGAATCCGCTCCACGCCATCGACGGCCACGCCCAGCTGCTCGAGAGCGGGCTCCGTGGTCCGCTCACCGTCGAGCAGCAGGACGGCATCGGGCGCATCCGGCGATCGGTGAAGGCGATGACGCACCTGATCGAGGACCTGCTCGAGCTCGCGCGTGCCGAATCGGGCCAGCTCACGATCACCCTCGACCGCGTGGTCGTCCACGACGTGGTGCACGCGGTCGTCGAGGAGCATCGCGCCGCCGCCGAGGCGGTCGGGCTCAGTCTCGCCTATGCGCCGGCCGGCGCCGACGTTGTCGTCCTCACCGATGCGGCACGCGTTGGACAGGTGCTCGGCAACCTGCTCTCCAACGCGATCAAGTACACGCCGCCCGGCGGTCACATTCGCGTGTGCGCCGAGCCGTCCTCACGTCCGGCCGCAGCGCACGGCGAGCCCGCGCTTGCCATCGAGGTGGCCGACGACGGTCCGGGCATCCCGTCGGAGAAGGTCGAGGAGATCTTCGAAGAATTCACGCGACTCGAGCGGGAGGACAAGCCTGGCGCGGGGCTCGGTCTCTCGATCGCCCGCCGCATCGCGCGCATGCTCGGCGGCGACATCACCGTGAGCGACAGTGCCGAGCGCGGGTCGCGATTCACGCTGTGGCTGCCGCTGCGCTCCTCCCACTGACCGCGAGCCGCCGACGCCGTCGTGCGATCACGTCGCCGTTGACGCGACTCCTCCGACGAAGGGCAGCGTGAGGATGAAGGTGCTGCCTTCGCCCATGTGGCTGTCCACGCGCAGATCGCCATCCATGCCGCGCGCGAGATCTCGGCTGATCGCCAGGCCGAGCCCAGTGCCCTCGTGCGTGCGGGTGAGGTCGGATCGCACCTGCACGAACGGATCGAAGATCGCCTGCAGCTTGTCAGCCGGAATGCCGATCCCCGTGTCGCGAACGCGGATCGTCGCCATCGCGCCGGTCGCGTCGCACGTCATGTCGACTCGGCCGCCAGCGGGCGTGAACTTGATCGCGTTGGAGAGCAGGTTCACGAGGATCTGGCGCAGCTTCTCCGCATCGGCGCGCACCGTGAGGCGACTCGCGCACTCGGCCAGCGTCAGCGTGAGCCCGTTCGCTCTCGCCTGCGGCGCCACGAGCGATTCCGCGGTGACGAGCGCTTCTCGCACGGGCACGTCGGCGACGTCGTATTGCACCGTGCCCGTCTCGAGCTTCGCGTAGTTGAGCACCTCGTTGATCAACCCGAGCAGATGTCGCTGGCTGGTCTGGATGCGCCGGAGATCGTCCGACTGCTGCGGCGTGACGGGACCGCGAATGCCCATCTCCAGCAATTCCGCGTATCCGCCGATCGCGTTCAGCGGCGTGCGCAGCTCGTGCGACATCACGGCGAGAAACTCCGCCTTCGCGCGGTTCGCCGACTCGGCGATCCGAAATGCTTCCTCGACCGTCGCGCGAGCATGCTGCTCGAGGTTGTACAGTCGCTCGATCTCGAGCCGCACCTGCACCTGCTCGGAAACATCGGTGCCGTGGGCGATCACCCCGGCGCGCGCACCATCCTCCTCCACGAGCGGTAGATAGACGAAGTCGACGAAGCGAGTCTCGGGTGGTGCGTCGGCCGTGCGGGCAACGAGCAGTTGCTGCTCGCGCCCGACGAACGCCTCACCCGTTGTCAGCACCTGGCGGAGCAACAGGTCGAACCCCTGGCCGCGCACCTCGGGCAACGCCTCGAACAACGTTTTTCCGATCAGCTCACGGTGACCCACGAGCTGGTAGTACGCGTCGTTCACCAGCTCGAACACGAAGTCGGGCCCGCGCAGGACGGCGAGAAATGTCGGCGCCTGCTTGAACACGTACGCCAGGCGGGAGCGCTCGAGCTCCAGCGCGCGCAGCAGGCGCGCGTGCTCGCGCTCGGCAAGCATCTGCCGCGTCGTCTCCTGGCAGACGACGAGGGTGCCGGCGATCCTCTCGTCGTCGTCGCGCACCGGGCTGTAGCTATACGTCCACCAGACGTCCTCGGTCCGCCCATTGCGCTCGATCGGCAGAAACTGATTCTCGTGCCACGTGGCTTCGCCGGTGGTCATCACCTGCTCGATCTGCGGTCCGATCGCCGCCCAGATGTCCGTCCAGAATTCGCGCCCCTTCATGCCGAGCGCGCGAGGGTGTCGCCCCCCTTCGCCGAGACTGGGGCGGTACGCGTCGTTGTATATCTGGACGAGCTCCGGCCCCCACCAGAGGAACATCGGGTTGCGCGAGTCGAGCACGAGTGCGGCGGTCGTGCGCAGGCTCTGCGACCAGCCGCTCACGGGACCAAGTGGCGTCGCCGCCCAGTCAAACGCTCGGCAACGCGCGTGCATCTCGCCGTCGCCTCTGAACGTTCTGTCCGCCGTTGCCTCCAGCGCTCCGCGTGCGCTCATCTACAGTGCGCGCGCTCGCAGGCATCGCGAACACCGATGACCGTGCTCTGTACGAACCGCATGAAGGTTCCGATGACGAGAGACCGCAAGCGGGAACGGGAATGTCCGCAGACACCGCTCGGAAGACTGCGTCGAATCTGCCAGCGGATGCGGGGTCGGCAAGGTGTGTGCGGTCGTCGTCGACATCGCGAACGGGCTCTCACGGTGATCTCGCGAGGATGCCACTTGGAGCTCAGCGCGTGCCGTCGACGAACGGTTCCATGTGTACCAGCACGTAGTTCACCCGCGGCGAGGCAGCCCGGATCGCGCTCTTCACCCGTCCGCTCAGGATGTGCGCGTCGTGGAGCGGCAGGGCGCCGTCCGCCTGCACGTGCAGCGTCACGCGGTACGCCATGCCCACCTTGCGGACGTGGAGCTGCTCGATCGCCTCGACGCCGGTGATCGAGCGCGCGGCCTCCCGAATCGGCGCGACCACCGTGTCGTCCGGCATCGTGTCCATCAGATCGTAGAGTGCAGCACGCAGCATCGACACGCCGTTGAAGGCGATGACGCACGCGGCCACGAGCGCGGCCCAGTCGTCCGCCGCCGCCCAGCCACGCCCACCCCATACCCGGCTCCCGACCAGCGCGAGCGAGATGCCGATGAAGGCGGCGGCGGAGGTGATCGCATCGCTCAGATGATGCGCGGCGTCCGCTTCCACCGCCGAGCTGCCGGTCTCCACGCTCACCGCGCCGACTCGTCTCGCGAGCACCCACTTCACGAGCATCACCGTGACGAGCACGATGAGTGTCCACGGTGCGGGCGCCTTGTGCGGCGTACGGATCTCGCGCACCGCCTCGAAGGCGATGCCCACCGCCGCGCCGAGCAGCATGAACGAGACGACCGCCGTGGCGAGCGCTTCGGCCTTGCCGTGCCCGTACGGGTGGTCCTCGTCGGCCGGTTGCGCGCCGATGTGCAGCCCGCCCCATACGATGAGCGACGCGAACACATCGGCCCCCGACTCGATCGCGTCGGCGACGAGTGCGTAGGTGTTCCCGATGATCCCCGCCGAGAGCTTTACACCGGCGAGTGCGGCGTTGATCAGCATGCCGACCTGCGCGGCGCGAATGCCTCGCTCCGCCGCCGAGGCGACGTGCGCCTCGTACGCACGCGCCTGGTGCACACGCTCCTGGTGCACACGCACCTCGTCGGGTCGGTCGGTCGGGTTCACAGTGACCGGGCGATGCGTGCGCGCCGTGCGGCGTGCCTCCGCCTACTTCGCGACCGACTTGCTCAGATACGCCTGCAGCTTGTCGGTGTACCGACTCTCCACGCGCATGATGGCGATCGCGTCGACGAGTCGCGGCGTCGCCGTGGGATCTGCCCACGCCGCGTCGAGCACTGGGGTCACTCGATCGCGGATCATCGCCGGCGTGCGCGGCGTGCGAACCATCTGCAGCAACACGGCGTACGCGAGGGTCCGCTGCGCGGGGTCACCGGTCTTGGCGAGCTGAATGAAGTAATCGAGTTGCGCGAAGCGCGTGCGGTCGCCAACCCACCGACGCCACGCCATCTCGAGCTGATCGGTCGAGGCGGCTGGCGCCGCTCCGGTCATGTTCGGTGCGCCTGCCTTGGGCGTCAGCTGCGCGAATACCGCAACGGAGGCATCACGCCCAGCGTCACCGGGCATCTGACTGAGCGCCGTGAGGACTTTGCCGCGCAGCGTCGCGTCGAGCGTCGCGTCCATCACGGCCGCACGCGCGAGCGGCAGCGTCCTCGTGTCGAAGTTCGTCTCGCCCGCGAGTAGCTCGCCGACCGCCGCATGGAACGCCGCACCGCGCGCGTCCAGCGGAGTGAGCAGCGCGACGGCCGCCGGTGAGATCTGCGACGTGCCCACCAGCGCGTCGACCAGCGCGGCGCGCTGTGCGTCGCTCGGTGTCACCGCGAGCAGCAACGCCTTCGATCCCGCCGGAAGCACGCGGTTCGCGACGAAGGCATCGATGACGCGCCCTGCCTCCTCACCACTCGCGGCCAACAACGCTGCGCGGAGTACGGGCTGGATCCGCGCGCTTCCTGCCCATGTCGCCGGCGTGAAGTACGGGCCCACGGTGGACGGGTGCGTGCCCCACCAGTCCCCGGTCCACGTGGCTTCCGTGTTGTACAAGCGCGCGAGCGTGAGCAAGAGCTCGCGCTTCACCGCCGGATCCTGTGCGCTCGCCGTCTGCGCGACCAACTCGGTCACGGTCGCGTCGTCATGCAGCTGTTGGAGGACGAAGCGCGCCCGCGTGCGCAGCTCAGCCGATGAGCTGGGTGCCGTCAGCACCTTCAGCGCCACGTCACGCGCACCGAGCGCGGCGAGCGACTGCACCGCGAGATGCGCCAGCGCCGAGTCGGGGCTGGCGAGCAGCGGTACGATCGCCCCCGCAAGCTCCTTTGCATCCATTCGGACGAGGCCGTTGAGTCCTTGCGCTCGCACGGCATTGCTGGTGTCCGTGAGCGCATGGACGTACAGGGCCCGGGGCACGTTCGCGAGCTGGCGCTTGTCGTCTACCAGCGTGCGCAGCGCGACCTCGCGCATCGCTGGCTCCGACGCCACGCGCTGGATGGCCGCGTTGGCGCGCGCCCCGCCGAGCAGCTTGAGCGTGAACAGGGCGCTGGTGCGCGCGTCAGCCGGCCGCTTCCGGTCGATCATGAGCTGCTGCAGCCGCGCCAGCGTCGTTCCTTTCGGTCCGCGGTGCACGAGCTCGCGTTGCGCCCACAGCCGGTGCACCGCGTTCGCCGACACGAGCGCGTCGAGCAGCTGCGCGTCCGTGCGCGTCGCCGGACGAAGCGCGGCGGAGGGTGTCTTGCCAGGAAAGCTCACCCGCACGATGGCGCCGACGGTGTCCCCGGCGTAGTTGAACACGCCGCCGATCAGGCTCGCCACGTAGAGATGCGACTGATCGTCCATCGCCATGTCGATGGCGCGAGGCACGCTCATGAAGACGTCTTGCTTGATCGTCCAGCTCGCACCCTTCCGCTCGAGTAGATGGTGGAAGATCCGGTTCACCGTCCAGTCGCCCGTGTACAGCGTGTTGTTCCACTGGTCGGGGAAGCCGGGATCCTGGATCCACAACCCCGCCGTGCCCGAGCCCGCGCCGTAGTCGGCGATCGACGGCATGTGCTCCTGCGGAAAGTGCAGGAACAGCGAGGGATAGCCCATGTTCGCGCCGGCCGCGAGATAGTGGAATCGCGTGTCCCAGCCCAGGCCGTCGTTCGTGTTGTCACGCGAGAACGCGTGACCGAACGGATCGATGCCGACGTCGTACATGTTGCGCGTGCCGACCGTGTACATCTCGAGTCCGGTGCCGTCGGTGCGCACGCGAGTCAGCGAGCCGCCATGACGCGTGATCGTCGTCCCGTCCTTGCCCGTCGCGTTCAGGTAGCCGTAGTCACCGACGGCGATGTAGATCCAGCCGTCGGGACCGAGCGTGATGTTGTTGGTGGAGTGGTCGGAGCTGCGCAGATCGAGCCCGAACCCGATGTTCTTCACCAGGTCGTCCGACTGATCGGCGATCCCGTCGCCATTCGTGTCGCGATACGCCGTGAGATTCGGCGGATGCAGGACGTAGACGGTGTTGCCGTCCACCGCGATCCCGCGCGGGCTGTCCGTCTCGACGAAGATCGTGTACTTGTCGGCGTGGCCGTCGCCGTCGGTATCCACGAGCCGCATCACGCGCCCGCGCCCCTTCACCGCGCCCTGCGCCAGGTTCAGGTCGACGCCCACGTAGACCGAGCCGTCCGGCGACGGTGCGACGGCGGTCGGATACATCGCGACCGGCGGGCCGGCGTAGCTCAGCATCGTGAAGCCGTCGGGCGCCTTCATCTGCTCGAGCACCTTTCGCTCGTACGTGGTGTCGCGAACGATCGAGCCACTCTTGGGGAGCTGCGGACCGAGGCCATTATTGGGTGCACCGAACTGCGCCTGTGCCGGCGCGGAGCTCGCCGCGACGACCAGCGCCGCGATGGTGGCGGAGGAGAGTGCTCGGAAGAGACGGTTCGTGGTCATGTCGCGGGGGGCGGGGCGGAGGGAATCGGGCGTACGACGGGCGGCACCGGCGGGCCGGCCGGGCCGCGGGCCACCCCCCGCACGAAGGGCGGAACTAGCCCCTGAAAGTATCAAGGACCCAGTCCCAACTAAGGTACTTCGGCTTACGTACACCGCTCGCTTCGAGAGTGCTGGCGAGGTCGAGCATTGTGCCTGCTCGCTGGCCTACCAGAGCGGGGGAACCGCAGACACCGGCTCCCCTCCTAAGGGCGACGCCTCGAGTCGTCAGCCCTCAAACTCGACGCCGAAGTACGCTGCCGCGACGCGGATGTTCGTCGCGGCGATGCGCCGCTCCTCGTCCGCAACACCCTTCATCCGGCGAAGAACGACGATCGCTTCGCGCGTCAGCTCGGCATCAACGAGCGGCAGCTCCCGTTGATGCGGGAACGCGAACGCACTGTCCGGAAGCGCCCGCCGCTCGCGCGGATCGAGCTTGCCGTTGTCGTTGATGTCGTACGGCGCCGCGAGCGGCTGCCAGGTGGCCTCAACCTCCATTCGTCCCTCCCGAATCGAGTCGTGTCGTGAATGCTCTCAACCAATGCCGATTCAAACGTCGCCGGCGCGCGTCATGTTTCGGCGTGAGAGGCATCGTCTCCTCGTACTCGCGCCCCTGCGTTCCGGTTCCGCGCGTTCGCCGCACCGCGCGGCGCGCTCAGGTGAGCAGGCGGTCGAGCAGCGCCGCGAACGCGTAGCCCAGCGCCACGGTCGCTGCGGCAACGCCGATCCACGCGCGGATCAGCCGCACTCGCGCGAATGCTCCCGCGTACGACGTGTCCGGAACGGTTGGCGTCGCTGGGCCGTGCTTCGCCGGCGCCGAGCGCCGCGGCGGTTTCTCCGCCGCCGTGTGCCGCCGGCGCGTGATCGCCTCCAGCATCATCTCCGCCCTGAGTCACGGTGCACGCTCTGCTGCCGTCCCGGTCTCGGACGTCCGTCGCATACGCTCCATGAACAGAGCACCGGCGCGTGACATCGTCGCGAATGCGCGAAGGGCCCAGTCGCGTTCGCGCCGGGCCCTTTGTGCCAACGCCGTTTGTCGTTGCT
>JBDTOD010000051.1:0-27179 GCA_039933415.1 bacterium | reverse complement strand
CGATCAACCGCCCCATCGATCAACCGCCCCACCGATCAACCGCCCCACCTCCTACCGATCCAGAATCGGCAGGTATTCCCGCCACGGCCCGACCTCGTCGCGGTACTGCTTGGCCATCACGCGCGCGATCTGCGCGATGTGCCCCAGGTCGTGCGCGACCCAGGTGGAGAGGAGCTGACGGAGCGTCACGACGCCCAGCGCCGGATGCTCGCCCTCGAGCACGAGCTGCGTTTCGGTCAATCGCCATCCGGCAAGTATCTCGAGGTTCTGGGCGCGCAGGCGAGTGAGCTCGTCGAGCAGGTCGCCGAGCGACTTGCCCTGGCTCTCGCGGAACTGGGCGAACCGGTCGAACGGCGCGAAGACGCGGCTCGTCCCCTGCGCGAGGATGATCTCGGCGCGCGGGATCCAGTCCGTTCGCTCCCCGTGCACCAGGTGGCCGACGATGTCGTAGGGGCTCCACGTCTCCGGCCCTTCCGTCGCGTCGATCCACTCGGAGCCAAGCGTGGCGAGCATCACGCGCAGCACCTCGGGCGTGCGCGCGAGCACGGTCCTTCCCTGCTCCAGGTCGAGCTCCATTGCGTCCTCTGGCTGAGTCAGCGCGAGATCTACCGTCGCGTCGACAGGGCCGCAATTCGCGCGCACGGCGTCCGGCTGGCGCACCGGCATGTGACGTGTGCCGCTCGCCGCGCGGCCATGCCGGCGTATATTCTAGCCCTCGAGCATCCGGCACAGATTTGGAGAGAGCAACCATGGCGAAGCCCGCCATCCTCGTCGTCGATGACGATCCCGCCGTGCTCGGCGCGATCGAGCGTGACCTGCGCACCCGGTATCGGAAGGACTATCGCGTGATGAAGGCCGGGTCCGCGGAAGAGGGGCTCGACACTGCGCGGGCGCTCGCCGCGAGGAACCTTCCCGTCGCACTCTTCCTCGTGGATCAGCGCATGCCTGGCATGACCGGCACCGAGCTGCTGCGACAGGTGATCAAGCTGCATCCGACGTCGCGACGCGTGCTGCTCACGGCCTACGCCGACACCGACGTCGCCATCGCGGGCATCAACGAGCTGGCGCTCGACCACTACCTGATGAAGCCGTGGGACCCGCCGGAGCAGCGGCTCTATCCGGTGCTCGACGACCTGCTCGGCGAGTGGCGTGCGCGCATGCGGCCTGCGTTCGATGGCATCCGCGTGCTCGGCTCGCAGTGGTCGCCGCAGTCGTTCGAGGCCAAGGAATTTCTGTCGCGCAACCTGGTCCCGTACGAGTGGGTGGACATCGACGTCGACACCACCGCGCACGCGCTGGCCGAGTCGCTCGCGGGCGACCTCGCGCACCTGCCGGTGATCGTGTTTCCCGACGGGACGCATCTCATCGCGCCGACGATGGTGCAGCTGGCGACGAAGGCGGGAATGCAGACGCAGGCCAACCGCCCGTTCTACGACGTGATCGTCATCGGTGGCGGGCCGGCAGGTCTGGCGAACGCGGTGTACGCCGCATCGGAGGGACTTCGCACCGTGCTCGTCGAGTCGCGCGCTGCGGGCGGGCAGGCTGGCACGAGCTCACTCATCGAGAACTATCTCGGCTTTCCCGCCGGTGTCACGGGCGCGGATCTCGCCCAGCGCGCCACCATGCAGGCGCGTCGCTTCGGCGCGGAGCTACTCACGGGCCAGGAGGTCGTCTCACTGCGCCGTGAGGATCCGTACCGGATCGTCGTGCTCGCCGACGGCACTGAGCTCACGGGGTACTCCGTCGTGATCACGACCGGCATGAGCGCGCGCACGCTCGACGCACCGGGTATCGAAGCACTGCACGGCGTCGGCGTGTACTACGGCGCGGCGATGACCGAGGCCGCGCGCTGCCGAGGCAAGGACGTCTGCGTGGTGGGCGGCGCGAATTCCGCCGGCCAGGGCGCGCTCTTCTTCTCGCGCTACGCGCGTCGCGTCACGATGCTCATCCGTGCCGCGTCGCTTCAGCCGATGATGTCGCAGTACCTCGTCGACCGCATCCTGGCGACGTCGAACATCGAGGTGGTATACGGGGTCGAGGTCGCGCGGGTACAGGGCGACGCATCGCTCGACTGCATCGAGGTGAAGAGCCTCGACAGCGGCGAGCTGCGCGCGATCCCTTCGGCGGCGATGTTCATCTTCATCGGCGTGCAGCCGCACACCGACGCGTTCGCCGGCATCATCGAGCGCGATGACGCGGGATTCATCGCCACGGGCGCCGACCTGCCGCACGAGCACGGCCGGCCGCGCGGCTGGACGCTCGAGCGGGAGCCGTTCTCGTTCGAGACGAGCATTCCCGGTGTGTTCGCCGCTGGTGACGTCCGCGCGAACGCGAACCGGCGCGTTGCCGCCGCCGTCGGCGAAGGCTCAGCGGCGATCTACTCGGTGCACCGCTACCTCCGCACGGTATGACGAGCGTGAACACGAGCGCCGCGCAGCCACCGAGAGACGAGCTGATCGCCCGCCTCGAGGCACACCGCTCGCTGGCCGGCGCGCCGGCGAGCGAGCGCGCGTGGCTCGCCGACCATGGCGAGGTGCAGCGCTTTGCCGCCGGCGACGTCGTGACGGCGAAGGGTGAACAGGCCAGGAGCATGCTCGTCGTCCTGGAAGGCCACCTCGTCATCCGCAACGACCGCGGCGCCGGCGCGCACAAGATCTTCGAGTGGAAGGCCGGTGACATCGGCGGCGTGATGCCGTACTCGCGCGGTGCCTCCCCACCCAACGACGTGCGCGCCGAAGCGGCCACCGAGATCCTGGCCATCCACAAGGAATCGTTCGCCGAGCTCACACGCGAGTGCCCCGTCGTCTCGGCGACGACGGTGCACATCATGTTGGACCGCGCACGCATGTTCACGTCGAGCGACCTGCGCGACGAGAAGCTCATCTCGCTCGGCAAGCTCGCCGCCGGATTGGCACACGAGCTGAACAACCCCGCCTCCGCCGTGGTGCGCAGCGCGAAGCTCCTTCTCGAAGGCCTGCACGGTGCAGAAGAGGCGTCGCGACTGCTCGCGAGCGCCGGCCTGACCGAAGCGCAGTTCGCGGCGATCGACCAGGCGCGCGCGATGTGCGACGCCGCGGCGAGCTCGGCGCCCCGCTCGCCACTCGAGCGGGCAGACCGCGAGGACGAGCTCACCGACTGGCTGTCGGATCACAGCGCAACGGCCGAGTTCGCGATTCCGCTCGCCGATAGCGGCATCACGCCGGCCGCGCTCGACCTGCTCGCCCAGACGGTGCAGGGCGCCGCGCTCGAAGCGGCGCTCGGGTGGATCTCCGGCTGCGTGATGGTGCGCACGCTGTCGCAGGAGATCGAGAGCGCGGCCACGCGCATTCACGATCTCGTCAGCGCGGTGAAGGGCTTCTCGTACATGGACCACGCGCCCAGCGCGGAACCGGTGGACGTCCAGCGCGGCATCGCCGACACACTCCGCATGCTCGCCGGAAAGACGCGCGCCAAGTCGGTGCACGTGTCGCTGGAGATCCCGAAGGACCTGCCGCCGGCGAGCGCCGTCGGTGCCGAATTGAATCAGATCTGGATGAACCTGATCGACAACGCGCTCGATGCAGTTCCGGCAGGTGGCAAGATCAACGTGTCGGCGTCGCGGGTGCGCAACTCGGTCGTCGTCCGCATCGTCGACGACGGGCCCGGCATTCCGCCGGAGATCCAGAGTCGCATCTTCGATCCGTTCTTCACGACGAAGGCGGTCGGGGAAGGGACCGGGCTGGGATTGGACATCGTGAAGCGGCTGCTCCAGCGGCACGACGGCGAGATCGACGTGGAGTCGGTGCCTGGGCGGACGGAGTTCCAGGTGCGGCTGCCGCTGGACGGTCGGTAGGTTCGGCGATTCAGGACGATCGCGTCACTCCCAGCGGAACCACCGCGCCGAGAGCGCGATGCACACGCCGAACAACACCAGCAACCCGGCGACGCTCCCCGCTTGCCCGCTCCAGCCCGCGCCGTCCCACACCCCCTGCATCAGCGCGACTGCGTGCGTCGTCGGCAGCAGATACGCGAACCAGCGCACCACTTTCGGCAGCGCGTCGAGCGGGAAGAACAACCCCGATATCGCCAGCATCGGATACATCACCGCCGCGCCGAGCGGCTGGGCGAAGCGCGCCGTGGGAACGATGCTCGCGAGCACAAAGCCGAGCGACAGGATGCTCAACGTGCCGAGCATCACCGCCGCCGTGAAGCTGATCGTGTCGGTCGGGAGCGCGCCAGGCAGAATGCGCCGACCAGCGATGTTCAGCAGCACGAGACTGACGAAGGTGAAGCCGAGCTTCACGAGCACGTGCGCGCCGAGGATCGTCACCGGCGAAAGTGGGGTCGCGCGCAGCCGCTTGAGGATGCCGCCCTCGCGGTAGATCGCCATGATCGCGATGAGCGACTGCACGGCGCCGAGCGCGATGAGGATCGCCGCGAGGATGGTGACGTTGAACGGCAGCCGCGAGAGCGGCCGCGGCGTGCTGCTCGGGATCGCGCGCAGGCTGCGCCCAACGAGCACGAACAGGAGAATCGGCACGCCGAGCGACCCGATCACGCCGAGCGGCTCGCGCAGGAACACCTTCGTCTCGATCCAGCTCAGCTTGAGGAGCCCTTTCAGCATGCGTGCGAAGCCTCAGTCCCTGATGGCGCGGCCGGTGAGCTTGAGGAACACGTCCTCGAGCGTCGGCATCTCGGTGCGGAACCCGCGCACGCGCGTGCCCTCCCTCGCGATGCGGTGGATGATCCCGGTGACGAAGTCGTCGCCCTCGCCGGCCTCCTCGTGCAGTCGTTCGACTCCGTCCTCGTCGGTGGTATAGACGACGCGCCGCTCCGGGCAGTGCCGCCGCACCAGCTCATCCGGCGTTCCCATCTCGATCAGGCGCCCGTGCTCGATGATCGCCACGCGGTCGCAGAGCCGCTCGGCCTCTTCCATGAGATGCGTGGTGAGGAACACTGTCGTCCCGCGCGCGCGGATGTCGGTGACCAGTTCCCAGATCGCGCGGCGCGCCTGCGGGTCGAGTCCCGTCGTGAGCTCGTCGAGGAAGACGACTTCCGGCTGATGGATCAGCGCGAGCGCGATGAACAGCCGCTGCTTCTGTCCGCCGGAGAGCGTCATGAACCAGGCGTTGCGCTTGGCGTCGAGCCCGAGCCGCTTGAGCAGCGGATCGACGTCGACGACGCGGTCGTGCTGATAGAGCGATGCCCAGAGGTCGACCGCCTCCCACACCTTGATGCGCTTCTGGAGATGCGCTTCCTGATGCTGCGCACCGATGCGTTGCCGCAGCGCCGTCGCGTCCTTGTGCGGATCGAGTCCGAGCACGGAGATCGTGCCGCCGTCGGCTCGGCGGAGGCCTTGCACGCACTCCATCGTCGTCGTCTTGCCGGCGCCGTTGGGTCCGATCAGGCCGAAAATCTCGCCCTCGTAGACATCGAGCGACACGTCGGCGACGGCGATCGTTTTTCCATACCGTTTCGCGAGATCGCGAACGGTGATGACCGGGCGAGGCATCACCGAAGCTACGTCAGCTCGCGAGAGAAAGGGCGACCGGCTCACCCGGTGTGGCGCGCCCCGCGCTGCAACCGCGTCGCGAGGTGACGCTTCACGTCCGGCCACTCCTCCGCGAGGATGCTGAAGATCACGGTGTCGCGCACCGTGCCGTCCTTGCGTGGATGATGACGCCGGATGACCCCGTCGCGCTTGGCGCCGATTCCTTCGATGGCACGCTGCGACCGGAAGTTGAAGTTGTCGGTCCGCAGCCCGACGACCTTGCAGCCGACGGTGTCGAATGCGTGAGTGAGCAGCAGCAGCTTCGCTGCGGTGTTGACGTGGCTTCGCTGCCAGCTCGCCGAGTAGAAGGTGTAGCCGATCTCCACGCGATCCGCGGCCACGACGATGTCGTGGTAGCGCGTGCATCCGACAACGGTTCCCGAGGAGAGCTCGCGGACCACCCACGGGAGCATGTGGCCCGCCGCCTGGCCCGCCAACGCATCGATGATGTACCGCGCGACCTGATCGGGCGCGGGAATCGTCGTAAACCAGAGATTCCAGAGCGTCCCATCGGCGGCGGCGGCGGCGATCGCCGGCTCATGTGCGGCGGTGAGCGGCTCGAGGCGAATGCCGTGGCCTTCCAGAGTGACGGGGGA
Source organism: bacterium (assembly GCA_039933415.1). Classification (GTDB taxonomy): domain Bacteria; phylum Gemmatimonadota; class Gemmatimonadetes; order Gemmatimonadales; family Gemmatimonadaceae; genus AG11. The sequence goes on along the minus strand of JBDTOD010000051.1, from coordinate 21,053 downwards.
GAGTGAGATCACGTGGTGGTCGTCGTTGGGTGGCGTCGGACCCGGACGCCGTCGTCACATCATCGCGGGATGCACCGACTACGCTAGCGCCTCACTCGTCCCCGGGAAAGCGCTGCCTATCGGGCACCGCAGAACGTACCCAGGCTAGTCATCGTCGAGGTCGACCAGGTCGGAGACGCTGACCGACGCGACGTGAGTCCACCGCTCGGCCCAGGTCAGCACGAGCTGGTGATCGGTGTGCGTGACCTGCGAGCCCTCGCGAGCGATGGAGTATTCGAGTCTGCTGCGCTCGTTCGCGGTGACGTTCGCGGCGAGCGTCAACCCATTGGCTTCGAGCGTGGCGATCAGGTCATCGGCGAGCGCGATGCGGAGACCAGCGGTCGCCGACGGATGGATGGTCGCCGAGAGGATCAATCCGAATCGTGGACAGGAGTGGCTCATCGTGGCGACTCAGCCCACGCCCGCCACGACTTCCCTTGTCGCGCTCCGCCGCCGACTGAGGATCCGGCCGACACCAACGCGATCACCGGCACGAGCGGCAGCGCATCCGTCGGCTTCGTGAGCGTGAGCCCCAGCCAGATGCCGAGCGCAGCGAACAACAGCGCGACGATGATCCGTCGCACGGAGACGTCTCCCTCACGCATCCCCGATGGGGCCACGCAGCAGCGATATTCCGGATGCTGCGCGGGGCGCGCGGACGAGCGCGTCGGTGACGGCGGCGATGTCGGTCATGGTCGGAGCGGGGGCTGAAGCCCGCCAGAATGCGGCGCACGCGACGACCGTTAACCGGTAGGATCGCTCGGACATGAGAGGCTCCGTTTGTGGGGGGGGGAGCAGAGACGCACCGAACGCGGAGAGGCTTGCGAAGCTAGCTTTTGCGGCCAGCATGAGCCACTTCGGTTGATCGTCGACGGACTGCTGTGGTTGGGGGACGGATCGAGGAAAGCGCCGGGCACGCGGCGGTAGCGATCAGACTGAATCCACCGCGCCGCGTCGCCAGCATCGAAAGCGGTGGTCGCGCGTGCTGCCCATCGCGGCGACGAACTCGTCGACGTCGAAGGCCGGCAGGGTCAACACGTGATTCGCGAGCGGCTGGAATCCCTCGCTTTCTTGTGGGACGATGCATCCGATGCTGTCACCGGGCTCCACCAGCAGCACCAGGAAGACGTCGTTCGCCCACGGTCCGCCCGACGTCGTGATGACGTCGATGCCGGTTAGCGCGCGCCAGGGTAGCGTCTGGCTCTCCCCTCGTTCGGTGAATCGCACTTCGCGCTCATCGAACTCGACATACGAGCGTGCGCGCGCGATCGCCGCCTGATTCTGGCGGCGACGCACTGCCCCCGCGCCGACCAGCACCATCAGCGAGAGCACGACGCCGAGCACGCGTACGTTCGACGGAGGGCTCGTCCAGCCTGCGAGGAGCAGGACGATCGCCAGCATCGCGATCACGACCAACGCTCCCGCAATGTTGACGCGGGACAGCCGCCTACGATCGTGCCCCATTCGCCGGGCGTCCTTCAACGTAATCCGCCAGGCGGTCGAGCGTCTGCGTCCCTCCGGGTAGCACGCCATACAGCTCCACCGCCTTCCTGAGAGACTCGGCATCCCGGAAGGTCATGTGCATCGAGAAGCGCGTCTTGCCGAGGTCGGGGACGAACGTCACGACGACGGTGAAGTCGAGCGGCGCGCCGAGCGCGTCCCAGCCATTCTGATACACGAGTCGCGACGGCGGATCGATCTCGCGAAAGACGATGCGGTTCGGATAGTCCGTCCCGTCTGGACCGTGCATGATGAAGCGCCATTCGCCGTCGGGAACAAAGGCGAATTCGTGCGTCGTGGTGGTGAAGCCAGCCGGGCCCCACCACCGATGCAGATGCTCCATCTCGGTCCACACCTGCCACACCTGCTCGCGCGGCGCGTCGACGAGGCGGGTGAACACCACCTCGCGGTCCGAGAGCCGCTGCGCCTTCGACACTTCGATCAGAGCGAACTCCCTAGTGACTGGAAGCCGTCATCGCCGTCGTCCCGTCCGACCAGCGACGTACCGGGATGAACAGCGTCAGCACCGCCCCGTGCGGGTCTCCTGCGGACGCGTTGATGATCGGCGCGTTCATGTCGCCCGCTCCCCATGCCGACGCCGGCAGCGAGTGATCGTAGTAGAACATCACGTGGGGCATCCAGTGCGGATCGGCATCGGACAGATATTGGTGCGGCGAGAGCATGTACGCCATCGCCCCGGCGGCCGGGGCGGGAAAGGCGTGCGACGCATAGCCGCGCGTCATGCGCGCCGCGATCTCCGTCTTGCTCACGCCGGCCATGACCCACCTGGCCCGCTCGAGCGTCTCGACGAGCACGGTGCGCGCCGCGGGCGGATTGAAGCAGTGCGGCGCGCGCACCTTCGGGCTCCAGTAGCCCGGATCGTCGACGCCGCCGAGGAATGAGCGAAGCACGAGGCAGCTGAAACCATTCGTTCCTTTCGCGACTTCGACGAATCCCTCACGGGTGAGCACGAGCGCCGTCGCCGAATCGGAGACTGCGTTCGGCGCCGCGCTCCGCGCCAACGTCGCCTCGGCTGCGCGATCGGCGATGAGGTACGGGCCGAGGTCGGCGGCCTGCTGCGCCGCGGCGGGGGTGGCCGCGAGCAGAGCGAGCGCGGCGAGGATGGAGGTGGTGCGCATGGTGTTCGGCATCGGGGAGGTCGGTGAAGTGTTCAGTCAGTGGGATCTGATCAGCGGTCTGCGTCGAGTTCCTTGAGGTACAGCTCCATCCGATCGAGTCGCTCGTCCCAGAGCTTTCTGAACCGCTCGAGGTAGGCGTCGGCCTCCTTGAGCGGTGCGGGGTTGATCGCGCGCGGCCGCCATTGCGCGTCCTTCCCGCGTACGACGAGACCCGCCTGCTCGAGCACCTTGAGATGCCTCGAGATGGTCGGCTGGCTCATTCCGAACGGCTCGGCCAGCTCGTTCACGGTGCGCACCCCGTTCCCGAGTCGCTCGAGCATCGCGCGGCGGGTCGGGTCGGAGAGCGCGCCGAAGATGATGCTGAGCGAGTCTCGTCTGGCGGACTTGGTGCGGCGTTTTGCGTGTATAGCCATATTGCTATATACGATCCAAAGGCTTGGCCGTCAAGCGTTGCGGTTGTGGCTGCGGTTCGGGCTCTGGCGCTCAGAGCGATCTCTGGTTGACCCTGAGCCTCGGAGACGCCTCGGGAGGCAGGTCGTTCACGACGCGCTTCAGCCCCTCCTTCATCGTGTCGGCGCCGAAGTTCAGAATCAGCCCGACGCGGAGATTCGTGAGGCGAAGGTAGGTCAACATCTGCTTTCCGTAGACGAGTGCGTTGCGCTCAGCGGACTTGACCTCGACGATCACGCAGTCTTCCACGAGCACGTCCGTGCGGAAGCCGTGCTCGAATTGCATGCCATCAAACCAGAAGCTGATGGGGCGCTGCCGCTCAACCCGCAAACCGCGCCGCTCGAGTGCATGCGCCAGCACTACCTCATAGACCGACTCGAGCAGGCCCGGACCCAACTCACGATGGATGCCGATCGCTGTTGCAACTATGGCACCGGTAATCTCGTCGAGCTCCACGATCGTCTCCCTGCTGTTCGTCTTTCTCCGCGACCCCCGCGCCTCCGCGTGAACGCTTGGTCAGCTCAGCGTCAATCGAAGTGAAGTGCTGTCTGACACGAATGGCTCAGCACAACCAAATCACGCGGAGAGCGCGGGGAAACCCTTTCGGTGAGCTATCGGACCTCATCTTTTCGCCGCCTGGGTCGGGTCACCCAGCTCCGCATTCAGCTTCACCGCTTCGCGCGCGAGGCGCCGCACCGTTTTGCTGTCGATCGAATCTCCCTCGCGCAGCTCGATGCTCGCCATCTCGTACTTCCCGCCAGGTTTCATCCGCGCGTCGACATCGCGCAGTCGCTTGCCTCGCCAGAAGCCGAACACCACACGCGTGTCCTCCGCCCGGATCAAGAGCACGGGCCCGTTGGACAGGTAGACCAGGTGTCCCCATTTCACCATCTCGTCGAGCGTCGCCGCGCCGACCACTGCGGCTCGCAGCGCGGCGACACACTCGTGACGCCAGCCGCTGAGCGCGGCGACATATGCGTCCGGATTCGCCGCGGCGACCATCTTCTTCATCGACGACACGCGCAACTCTCCTGTCGTGGGTTCATCTCGGCGCGATCCGACGGTCGAACGTACATCTGGCGCACCTCAGCTCGCGCGTCGCCGGTCCGCGCTGCACTCTAGTGCATGCGTCTCCACTCACATCTACTCGTCGTCGTCGCGCTCGCCGCCCTCCTTCCCCACTCGGCGACGGCGCAGGCCAAACGGCCCATCCTCGCCGTGTTCGCCCACCCCGACGACGAGCGCGTCATCGGCCCCCTGCTCTCGCGCCTCGCGCGCGAAGGACGCGAGACGCATCTCGTCATCGCCACCGACGGCGCGGCGGGAGTGACGGACTTCGCCAAGATCCCCGCCGGCGCCGAGCTGGCCGCGGCGCGCATGAAGGAAGCAACCTGCGCCGCCACCCGGCTCGGCGTGCATCGGCTTCACGTCGTCGGTCTGCCCGATGGTGGACTCGCCTCCTTCAACGTGCTGAGCAAGCTGCGCTCGGCCGTCGCCGCGATCATCGACTCGGTGAAGCCGGCGGCGATTCTGACCTTCGGCCCCGAAGGCGGCACCGGACATCCGGACCACCGTCTCGTCGGCGACGTCGTGAGCCAGATCGTGCAGGGCGATGCGAAGTATGCGAAGATCGATCTGCTGTACGCCTCGCTCCCGTCGGAACGGCTGCGCACCGCTCCGCCAGCGCAGCCGACGGTGAACGGCATGACGGAAGGGCTGCTCACCGTGCGCGTGCCATTCGAGGAGCGCGATCTCGTCGCGGGACGCGAGGAGTTCGCCTGTCACAAGTCGCAGTACACGCCGGCACAGATGGACGCGGTCAACAAGTATCTCGCGCATGCGTGGAACGGCACGGTGTGGCTGCGCCCGTTCACCGGCGCGTTGCACGACCCGGCACTCTTCAAGCGCTAGAAAGTTGGTTCACTCCAGCAGGTAGAGGACGTCGGTGCGCAGACGGACTGGGTCGTCGACCCAGTGTCCGTACACTTCCCAGCGCGTCCCCGTGTGCTCGCGGCCATTCGCGCGGCACGAAGCAGGCGCCGGCACTGCGCCTCGAGATGCGACGCACCCATCGCGTGCCCGCCAGATCAGCGGCGAGGCCTCACTGCACCGACGCGTCCAGCATGCGGCCGAGGTTCGTGAGCACTCCAGCGGCGATCGCGAGAAGACCGCCCGCGAACGCGAGCCCTGCCGCCGCGCGGACGACCGTCCACATCCGTTGCGCTGGCGCGCGCCGTAGTCGGCGAGCCACGCTGAGCGCCGGAAAGCCGAGCGTGAACGCGCCAAGCACCGTGAAGATCGCGAACACCATCCTGGGTGGATACCGATCTGGCGGGATACCGAACGCGCTCCACGCGTGGAGCACACGCGCGGAGTACGCCGCGCCGAAGGCGAGCGTGCCGATCAGCCAGCTCAGAAAGACCGCGAGAAGACCATACCTCCGGCCGAGTTGCCAGGCGACGGCGCCGAACACAGCGCCGATCCCGAGCTGGAGCGCGAGCGAGATGAGCAGCGAGCTACTGATCGGTACGGCGAGTCCGATCTGATTCATCTAGACGCGCACGGTGAGAACGCGCCCGGCCGACGACGTGAGCGCTGTCGCCGCGGCGTCGTGGAGCGACGAGGGCGCTCGTGAACCGTTCCGCTCAGACCGCGCCCGCCTTTCTCATCACCGCGATCGTGGCATCGAGCGCGATACGTGCGCTCTCCTCGGGCACCATCTCCTTCGGGATACGAGGCCCGATCACTTCGGGCAACACGCTCCCCTGATATCCGATCGCCTTCAGCGCCTGGAAGAATCCGATCAGGTCGATCACTCCCTCGCCCGGTAGCCAGCGCATGTCGTCGCGTACATCCTCGGGCGCCATCGGTCGCGCGTCGGAGACGTGCACGTCGACGATGCGCGATGCCTTCGCCGCGCGGATGTCGGCCACCGTACCACCCGAGTGATACCAATGCCATGCGTCGAGCGTGACGCCGATGTTGGCACCCGACGCTTCGCTGAGCGCGAGCGCGTCGTTCAGCGTCCAGACGAATGGCACCGGAGGCGGCGTGGCGGGATCGGGCGGCGGCGCGCCCGGACGGCTGCGACGCATGCGGAACATCAGCGGTCCGAGGAACTCGATGCCGAGTCGCATATCGTACTTTCCCACCACCGCATCGACCGCGGCGAGACGACGTTGTACGTGGTTCCACCGGTCGGCCTTCGACTGCCCATCGAGCGTCGTCGCGCTCATCGGATACTGGAAACGGCGACAGCCGATCGCCTGACAGAACGCCGCCTTCTCGGCCAACATCGGAAGCTGTTTCTCGAACGCGGCGTCGTCCGAACCGAGCGGATCCTGCATCGGCAGGTTGGTCACGGTCGGCTCGATCGCGAGCTCGGCGAGCAGTGCGCGCGTCGCGTCGACGCCGACACTCCTCGCGGACTCGAACGGCCAAGCGACGCCCCGGTAGCCGACGCGCGCCGCCAACCGCGCCTGCTCGGGCCAGCCGACGTTGCGCGCCACCGCCCACGGCGGGAGCGACACGAACATTCCCGCCGGCGCCAATCCGAGCGCTCGCGGCATCGGCTCGATGCGCGGCAGCGTGAGCGCCACCGCGCCGAGTGCCGAACGCGTGAGGAATTCTCGTCGGTCGATCCTGTCGGGCATGATGGCTCGTCGTGAAGGGACTCGTGTTGCCGGTCGCTGTGAGGCTACGACTCAGGGCAGCGCGTGGCAAGCACGCGACGGACGAGGCGGATCCGCACGCCTACGACTCGGTCGATCGCGGTGCGTCGGGGAGCTGTTCGTCGAGCGACGTACGATAGCGCACGCACCCGCGCATGAACTCGGGCCATTGCGGAACGGTTGGAAGCAGGTCGGACTTCTCTGGCAGCAGCTTCCAGAGTGCCGGGTGATGCCAGCACAGCTCCTGGCCGGTGCTGTCGCGATGCGCGCGGATGCCGGCGCGCAGCCGTGTGACCTCCGTCCGCAACTGGGCTTGCGACATCGTGTCGACATCGTCGTCCAGATGGTTCACGGATGTCATGGCTCGCTCGAGGTCTGAAGTGTCACGCGCTGAAGGGGGTGCAGATCCCTCGACTTCGCTCGGGATGACGAGGGCGGTCCGGCGGGGCACGTCGCACCAACGCGGTGGATCAGCCGGCGCGGCGCGCGCGCATCCAACCGCCCAGCGCCGCTGGTGGCGCCATCAGCGACTGAACGAAGGAACGCAGTCATGATCGTTGAAGGGAGGTGAGCGTCATGATCGGCTCAGACGTCGTCTCGCGCGCCAACGGCTCGACCCGGATTCTCGGCGTGGCGCCGGATCGCTCGCAGCATCGCGCGGCGAATCAGACCACTGCCCGGACGCACGAGCAGCCAGTACATGCGGAACTTCAAGCGTGCGTCTGGCGCGCACCAGACCCTTGTCTCCGTGCGCAGCTCGCTCGAGCCGTCCGGGCGCGGCGCGATGGTGAAGTTCCATCCGGCGAGCGCCTGTCCGTTGGGCGGACCGGCGCGGAAGGTGTCCGCCGTCACGTCGTCGCACAGCGCACCACGTGGCGTCCAGAAGCGGCCGAGCAATCCGATGACGAGCTCCTCGGATGCACGTTCGGCGACGACCTTGAACCCCGCGCGCTCGAAGTCGTGCAGGCGGAGACCGTTGCGGCGCGACGAAGACCGCTCGCGCTGTTCGACCCGCGCGGCGCTCGGCGACCGGATGATGGCGATGAGCGCGGCGGGAATGGCGCGGAGCGCGAGCAACGCACGGGTGATCGGATCGCCCGCCAGGTCGGCTTCACGAAGGGCGCCGAACACGCGGCTCGGCGCCGCGTTGACGATGGTCCGGTGCCGCTCGACCACGTCGTATCGAGGCATGAGATCGTCCAGCAGCATCGAGGCCTTCACATTTGCGATGAATTCGTCCAGACGTCGCCCGGCTCGAGCGCGACGAACGAGTTCGCGGACATTCCGCGCCGAGCGAGGGAGGCGATCAGGCCCTCTTTCGGAGCGCGTCTTGCTTCGTCCGTGAGCTGGAACGTGCCCCAGTGCACGCCGATCGCCTGGCGCGCGCCGCAGTCGATCATGATCTGCACCGCTTCGTCCGGATCGGCGTGCTGGTCCTTCATGAACCAGCGCGGCGCGTACGCGCCGATCGGCAGAATGGCGAGGTCGACCGACCCATGTGTCTGTCGAATATCGCGGAAGATCCGACCGTCGCCGTATCCAGTGTCACCGGCGACATAGACGCTGGCGTCCGGCGTCGTGATGACGAACCCTCCCCAGAGCGCCATCCGCCGATCGCCCATCGCGCGAGCGGACCAGTGATTCGCCGGAACGATCCGCGCGAGGAGCCCCGTACCGAAGTCGAACGACTGCTCCCAATCGCCCGTCTCGACGACGATCGTTGGCGCCGACTTGTGAATGACATTGTCGTTGCCGAGTGGGGCGACGATACGGGGATGGTGCTGGTCCCAAAGGCGTTGCAGCGTCGGTACGTCGAGGTGATCGTAGTGGTTGTGCGTGAGAAGCACGACGTCGATCGGCGGCAACTTGTCGAACGCGATGCCCGGCGCGGTCGTTCGGCGCGGACCGGCCCACTGCAGCGGACTGGCTCTCTCCGACCAGACGGGATCCACGAGCATGTTGCGCCCGGCAACCTGGATCAACAGCGAGGCATGTCCCACCATCGTGACGGTGAGGGCGTCCGCTCTCCCTGCTGGAACGACCTGGAGACATTCCAGCGAGTCGGGCCAGGGCGCGCGCTTCCCGCTGATTCGCCACCGGAGCAGATCGGCGAGACCGCGATCGGTCGTCGGCAGCCCCGGATTGAAGAATCGCACGCCGTCGAAGTGGTCCGACGTCGGTCCGTGATAGTAGAGATTGGTCGTCATGGGAGACCGGGCATTGAGCGAATATATCTCGCCCCGACGACACACTGCTGGGCGGACGTCTCGGTTTGAACCATCTTGCGCGTTGCCATCCGGACGTGTCGCGCCGTATGCTGTCGGCGCCGACCTTCACGTCGCCGACGTACGCTGGCTCGATCATCTGGTCCCAGTCACCCTCCGCGTCCATGAAACGAGCACTCCTTGCCGTTCTCCTTCTCGATGCGTGCAGCGCCGGACAGCCCACGGAGCGCTACGGATTCGTTGCACGCCTCGGCAACGACACGGTCTCGGTCGAGAGCGTGACTCGCCGCGGCAACACGGTGACGAGCGACGAGGTCGATCGCTTTCCGCGCGTGCGCCAGCGGCACGCCGAGATCACGCTCGGCCCCGATGGTGCCATCCAGCGTCTGGTCATGGACATCCGGACGCCGAGCGAGCCGCCCGCGCAGCGCGAGCGTCATGTCGTCGCCGACGTGACGAAAGACTCCGTGAAGATCACGAAGCGCGACAGCGCCGGCGTGAAGACCATCGGCTTCGCCACCGGTGGCGCCCCCGTCGTGGCGCACCTCGAGCAGATGTACAGTCTCTACGAGATCTACTTCGCCGCCGCGCTCGCGCGTGCGACGGGTGTGAAGCAAGGCTTGGGGGAGACCGTTCGCTTTCGCCAGTTCTACATCGATCGCGAGTTCGATCGCTTTCCGTTGGGCAACGGAACGGTCTGGCTGATGCCTGATGGCAAGGCCGAGATCGCGCACGATTGGCTGGCCGGTACCGGCGTGGCGACGATTGATTCCAGTCACCGCATGCTCCACTACTCGGGCGCGCGAACGACGTACAAGATGGAGGTGGATCGGCTCGCGGACGCACCGGACGTGCAGGCGATCGGAGAGCGGTTCGCCGCCGCCGAGACGAAGGCCGGCGGCGTGAAGTCGATGAGCATGAGAGACACGACGCGCGTCAGCATCGGCGGCAATACGTTCAACGTCGATTACGGGCGTCCGCTCGTGCGCGGGCGACAGGTGCTCGGCAACCTCGTCCCCTACGACAGTGTGTGGCGCACCGGAGCGAACGCGGCGACGCAGTTCACGACCTCCGCACCGATCACTCTGGCAGGGATCAAGCTCGCCAAAGGCACCTACACCCTGTGGACCTCCCCACACAAGAACGGCACCGAGTTGATCGTGAACAAGCAGACGGGCCAGTGGGGCACCGGCTACGACGGCTCGTTCGATCTCGGAAAGGCAGCGATGGCGACGGAGACGCTCGCCTCACCGGTCGAGAAGTTCACGATCTCCATCGACTCGACGGATGCTCGTCGCGGCACGTTGGCGATGTCGTGGGGACCGTTCCGGTGGACGGCGCCGATCGTCGTGCAATAGCGTCAATCAGCGCGCGTTCTGCGATCCAAGCGTGAGCAGGCCGAGCGGATTCACGGTGAGCGCGCCGTAGCGCGCGGTCCAGTGGAGGTGCGGGCCGGTGACGCGCCCCGTCGCCCCGACGAGCCCGATCGTCTGCCCGCGCGCGACCGTGTCGCCGACCGCGACGAGCGCTCGGCTCAGATGCAGGTATCCGGTCGTCAGCCCACCGCCGTGATCGAGGTAGACCACCCGTCCGCCCAGAAAGAAGGTGTCGACGAGCACGACGACGCCACGATTTGCCGCGCGAATGGGCGCGCCGGCGGCGCCGCGAAAGTCGACGCCGAGGTGACGGCTCTGCACCTGGCCGTTGAAGGTGCGGCCAGAGCCGAAACCGCTGCTGATGGCTGAAGCGCGCGGACGCTCGAACGGAGTCGTCCATCGCGGTGGCGACTCGTGCGATCGTCGTCCGACCGCGAGGGCGCGCGCGCCCTCGCGCGCAACGCGTGCTTCGGTGGCCGAGTCGAGCGCGCGCCCGAATCGCTGGGCGACGGCCAGTTGCTCCTTTGGCGGCGGCAGCGGTGGCGGCGTGACGGTGGCGCTCAGAGTGTCCGCGCGGCCCGACGTGCGCAGGATGATCACTCGTGCCTTGACGGCTCCGCCGGAGTCGACCGGCACCGCGCCGATCGCTCGAAAGAGCGTCTCGGACGCGACGAAGTGCAGCGGCTCACCCGCCATCGTGCCGCGGATCGTGACGATCGCGTCGTGCGAGCTGGCGGCGCTGGAGACGGTGACGTCCACGAGCGTACCGGGAAGTGGACGAGTTGGGGCGATCGCGAGTCGCGGCGTCTGCGCGGGAAGCTCGGCGCCGGCGAGCATCACGACTGCGCACGCGAGGGCGCCGCGCGCCACGAGCGAGGTGTGCATCATGACCCGAGCAGGGAGTCCAGGAGCCCTCGACGAAAGGTGAGGGTCGCGGGATCGTAGACTCCGAACCCGGACGCGAACTCCCAGTACGACCAGGTCAAGCCGCGTGTTTCGATCGCCTGCCGCATCTTGCGATTGAAGTCGATGCGCGACGCGTCGTCGGCTTTGCTGTACGCGCCGAACTCGCCGACGAACACGGGATAGTGCTTCGCCGCCGACCACGTCCTCGCGAGATCCAGTGGTGCGCTCATCTCGGCGACCTGCGCGGCGCTGCAGCAGGTCACGCCGATCGGCATGATGGGACTGATCCACTCCGCGCCCTGGTGCGTGAACCGAAACGGATCGTAGTCGTGGACGGTGGCGATGAGGTTCGCGTCGTTCGGCATCTTGAGCAGCGGCAGATCGCCGGCGGAGTTCCATCGCGTTGGACCGATCACGACGACACGATCCGGATTCGTCGTACGAACCACGCGCAGCGCACGTGCCGCGAGCACGTTCCACGGCTCGCCGTTGAGCCGGCCGTGCGGCTCGTTGTACAGCTCGAAGACGAGCTTTTGGCCGCGCCCTTGAAATCGCGTCGCGATCTGGTCCCACAGCATCACGAAGCGCACGTCGACCGCCGCATTGGCGGCAGACAGCTCGCCCGCATCGACGGGATCGCCGTCGATCTGCCGGTAGTGATGCATGTTCAGGACGACCACCACGCCCTTCGCCAGCAGCTTGTCGACCACGGACTCGACGCGCGTCATGAACGTTGCGTCGATCGTGAACGGCGCATCGACGCTGGCGTGGTTGCTCCAGCGCACCGGCAGGCGCACCGACGTGAAGCCCGCCGCCGCCGCCTTGTCGATGAAGTCGTCGGTGACGGTGAGTCCCCACGCACCCTCGGTGGGCGCCTCGAGCATGTTGCCGAAGTTCACGCCGCGTCCGATTGCGGCGGCGGCCGTCATCGCGCTGGGTGATGCGCCAGGCGCGGCGTCATTGGGCAGCGGCGGGTATGCGCTGATGTCCGGCACGGTGGACGGATTCGCCGGCGCGATGCCGTTGCTCCCGGCGCAGGCGGCGAGCACGAGCATCGCGACGGCGACCAGCGCGCGGCGCCAGGTCTCACTCACGGTATGCATGTGACCTCGGCATGGGCGCGAGCGAGAGAGAGGGTCAGATCTGGGAGAACGCCGTCGGACGGAGGATGATGTCGGAGATGGCCGACACGTTCTCCTTGTACTGCGGATCCGCCGAGAGCGTCTTCCAATCCGGATCCTTGCTGAACGCGGCCCACGAGGCGTCGCGCGCCGCCATGTCGGCAAAGGTCAGCATATACGTCAGGCTGGGCATCTTCTCGCCAACGAGCGTCTCACCGAAGAAGACGGGCGTGAGGCCAGTCTTGCGAAAGATCGGCACCTCGCCGGCGTTGAACATCTTGAGCTTGTTGAGCGCCGCACGATCGTTGTGACTCTCGTAGGTCCGGAGCTCGAAGATGCGCGCTGCCTTCGCGGCGGCACCCGCGGACGGCTGCAGCACCGGCATCGCCTCGATCGCGCGCAACAGCGTGCTCTCCACGCGCACGAAAGCGGGGTCGGACAGCGGCGCCTCGAGGATCGCGGCGCCGGCGCTCGTGTACACCGCGTCGTTCGCCATGCGATCGCGCAGCGTCGCCACGGAATCGAGCGTCGCGTGCGTGAGGACGAGGAGCAGCGACGGCGCATTCTCACCGTAGACGACGCTGAACGCTCCGACCTTGCCAACTCCGGCGCGATTCATCGCCGGGATCGCGACGTCGCCGAGGAAGGTACTGAACGCGCGCTGCTTGGCGCCCGGGATCAGATGATACCGCCGCAGCTCGATGTATTGGCGGGGCGCCGGCTGGCCGAGCGCTGCCAGCGTGGGAATGGGTGTGACGGCGGCAACGGCCGACGCCGCGAGAAACTTGCGTCTGTCCACGAGAACCTCGTTGAAGTTCGGAATTCGGTGTGTCGCCCAACTTACACACGCCCTGCAGTGCCTGCGACCATCTCGCTCGTCTGAACGGTACGAGCTCGGCGATCCTACCGTTGTGACGACGCCACTGACGGACCGCGTCGCCTACTTCCCGCGGAGCCGAGCGACGGGACCGTCGACGCCATTCGGGATCTGCACGTCGGCGAGGCGGTCGTCATCGTGCACCTCGCGCTTCAGTCGGGCCAACTCGGCCTTCAACGTCGCCGTCAACGCTTCCGTGCCCGGCTCGCCGTAAAGGTTGTGCAGCTCGTACGGATCGGCCACGAGATCGAACAGCTCCCACTGATCCTTCTTCCAGAAGTAGATCAGCTTGTGCGTGTCGGTGCGCACCCCGTAGTGCGCGCGCGTATTGTGGTCGCCCGGATCATGATAGTACCGGTAGTACATCGATGTGCGCCAATCGGCCGGACGGCGGCCGCGCAGCACGCTTCGCATGCTGCGCCCCTGCATCTCGCTCGACGGCGGCAGCCCGGCGACGTCGAGGAAGGTCGGTGCGAAGTCGACGTTCAACGCCATCGCGTCACTCACCGTTCCCGCCTTGATCTCGGCCGGCCAGCGCACGAGGAAGGGCATCCGGATCGACTCCTCGTACATGAAGCGCTTGTCGAACAATCCGTGGTCGCCGAGGAAGAAGCCCTGGTCGCTGGTGTAGATGACGAGCGTGTTGCGCGCGAGCCCCGACCGATCGAGATAGTCGAGCACGCGTCCGACGCTCTCGTCCACCGACTGCACCGTGGCCAGATAGTCCTGCATGTAGCGTTGATACTTCCAGCGCGTGAGCGGCACGCCCTTCAGTGTCAGCGGCTTCCCATCGCGCGTCACCGTGACGGACTCCGGCTTGAGCCCCTGCCACCGCGCCAGCGCCGGCGCGTCGAGCCCCGTCGGCGGCGCCAGCTTGAGATCGCGGTTCGTGAGATCGTCCGCGACGCGCTGCTGGTTCTCGTGCAGTGCATCCGTGCGCGTCTCGTATCCATCCCACAACGTCACCGGCTCCGGGATCCGTTGCCCGGCAAAGTGCGCCGCGTGCTGCGCGTCCGGCTCCCACGGCCGGTGTGGCGCCTTGTGGTGCATCATGAGAAAGAACGGCTTGTCGCGCGGCCGCTTCGCCATGAAGTCGATCGCCCGCTCCGTGATGACGTCCGTCACGTACCGGCCGGTGTACGTCGTCTCGGACTTGGCCGAGTAGAACACGGGGTCGAAGTAGGTCCCCTGCCCCGGCAGAATCTCCCATCGGTCGAATCCGCCGGGGTCGCTCCCGAGGTGCCACTTCCCGATCATCCCCGTGTAGTAACCGCCCCGCTGAAGCAGATGCGCCACGGTCGTGCGCGTTCCGTCGAACCGGTTGAACATCGTCACGCCGTTCACGTGCGAGTACTGACCGGTGAGGATCGTCGCTCGGCTCGGCGTGCAGATCGAGTTGGTGGCGAACACCCTCGTCAGCATCGCGCCCTCGCGCGCGATGCGGTCGAGGTTGGGCGTCTTGTTCACGCGTGACCCGTACGCGCCGATGGCGTGAGCCGCGTGGTCGTCGGTCATGATGAAGAGGATGTTCGGACGTGCGGTGCGCTGAGCGTGCACGGGGCCGGAGAGCGCCCCTACGGCGGCGAGTGACGCGAGGAGCATGCGCGACATGCTCGCCATTCGATGGTGCCTGATTCGATTCATCGTGCCTCCTTGATGTCCAACGGCCAAAGGTGACTGCGAAATGACCAGAAGAGAAACGCTATGCAACCGAGCGCAAGAACGCCGACGCCGAACAGGATGACCTCGAACTGCGTGGTGACGAAGACGAAGCCCCAACCCAGCAGCGCCACCAGCGCGGGCAGCGGATAGAGCCACATGCGGTACGGGCGGGGCATGTCCGGCGCCTGCCTGCGCAGCAGGATCAGCCCGAACACCTGCCCCATGAACTGCACGAGGATCCTTGTGACGATGAGTGCGTCGATGACTGTGCCGAGCGAGAAGAAGCCCGCGACGATCGAGATGGCGCCCAGCACGAGCACCGAGACGTAGGGGAAGTCCTTCGTGGGATGCAGCCGTCCGAACGCGCGGAAGAAGTAGCCACTCTCCGCCGCGGCGAAGGGGATGCGGGAGTAGCCGAGCAGAAGAGCGAACACCGAGCCGAACGCCGTCCAGAGCACGAGCAGCGTGAAGATCATCGCCACCCCCTCACCGTAGATCTTCTGCATGAAGATCGAGACGATGAAGCTCGACTCGGGGTGCGCGGACGCCGGCACGAACTCCCGCCACGGGATCACGCCGATGATGGAGAGGTTGATGCCCAGGTAGATGACGGCCACGGCGGCGGTGCTGATCAGAATCGACCGTGGGATCACGCGCCCGGGATCGCGCACCTCGTCACCGATGTAGCAGACGTCGTAGTAGCCGAGGTAGTCGTAGATCCCGATACGCGCGGCCGCACCGAGTCCGAGAAAGAAGCCGATCGAGAAGTTGAACGCGCCCGGCGGAAAATCGAAGGCGATGCGAGAATCGAAGTGCATCGCGCCCGTGACGATCACCGCGAGCACGGTGATCAGCGTGCCGATCCACAGCGAGATGGTGATCGTGGCGATCGAGTGGATGCGCCGGTAGAGCAGCGCGATGTTCACCAGCCCCACCGCCGTGATGAGCGCGAGCACCCCGGTGCGCGTCAGTCCTTTCCAGATGTAGCCGGCGTATGCGGCGAAGCCGATGTAGCCGGACGCGATCTCGAGCGGTCCGCTCAGCACGAACTGCCAGACGAACAGGAACGCCATCAGCCGCCCGTAGCGCTCGCGCCCGAACGCCTCGCGCAGGTACTGGAACGATCCGCCCGACCCCGGCATCGCCGCGCCGAGCTCGCTCCACACCATCCCGTCACAGATCACGATCACGAGCGCGACGAGCCAGCCGAGCATCGCCTGCGGTCCGCCGAGCGCCGACATGAGGAGCGGGATCGTGATGAACGGTCCCGCGCCCATCATGTTCGTCATGTTCAGCGCCGTCGCCGGCAGGAGGCCGAAGCGGCGGGCGAGGCGCGGTTGCGCGGGCGGCGTCATCCCGGGCGCGCTCAGCTCATTGGCCGCGACGCCCGGACTTCGCTGAGGTGGCTTGCGGCTTCGGCTGCGGCGCGCGCGCCTTCGGAGGCGCGGCCGCCGCCTTGCGATCCGGCGCGGCGGGATGATCGCCCTTGGTCTTCTTCGAGAAATCCGGGATGTGGCGCTCGCCTCTGTGCTTCATCGGACCCTCCGTTGAACGAGCCGCAAAACTTGCGCGCTGTCCGGCCAACGCGCCACCTCTGGGCTACGGGCCGAGAATCACCAGCGCGGCGTCGCGACGTAGAGGGTGTGCATGGGGCCCGCCGTGTCGTGGGCCCGGACATGGATCGGCGTGACCGCGAGCCGCGCGGCGCGCAGCGCCCCAGCGAATGACCGGTCATCGCCGACCGACCAGTACACGATCGAGCCGCCGGTGCGAAGCGCGGCCACCGTGTCCCCGATGCCACGCGTCGCGTACAATGGCGCGTTCTCCGACATGAGCATCCCATCGGGCCCGTTGTCGGTATCGAGCATGATCGCATCGAAGGCGCCGGGATTCGCCCGGAGCACGTTGACGATGTCGTCATGCACGACGCGCGCGCGCGGGTCGCTCAGCGCGTCGACGGAAAGACCGTAGCGAGGGTCCGCGTTCCACGCGATCACTTCGTCCAACAGCTCCGCCACCACGACCTCGGCGTCGTCGCGCAGATGCCGGAGCGCGGCTCGGAGCGTGAACCCCAGGCCGAGCCCGCCAATCAGCACGCGTGCCTGCCCGACCTCCTGAAGGGGCGCGCACGCGACTTCGGCGAGCCGATCCTCGGAGAGGTGGCGGCGGGTCGACATGAGCTCAACGCCGTCGGCGCGGATGAGATAGGCGCCGTCGTGCCGATAGAGGGCGAGCGTCGTGCCGTTCGGTGTCCGCGCCTCCCCGAGACGTTCGTAGGGCTTCATCGCGTCACGTCAATCACGCCGTTGCGTCAGCGGCGCTCGGGCCCGACGGAGCGAGCGTGGCGAACGCCGCGGGGAAGACGAGCCAGAATCCCGAGACGGGCGTGAGAATCACCCCCGCCAGAGCCACACCGAGGAGCGTCCAGCCGAGGCCGCGCGGCAACGCGCTCTCCGCGATCCGCGCGATCCAGTCCGCGAGATAGCCGACGAGAATCGTCGCCACCCCGCCGAAGAGAAACCAGAACGCCAGATAGCGCATCGGAGTGCTCGGGCTCAGGCTGTTCCAGAGCCTGGCCTCGACAATCTCCCGCAGTGGCGCGGCGAACAGAATGAAGCCAATGACGCTGTGGATGACGCCGACCCCAATGATCCACCGACCGACCCAGCGTTGCATGCTTTTCTCTCTGATGGTATGGAGGACGCGCGGGGTCACTCACTCGATGATCTCGACCGTCGCCTGCTGCCGTGTCGACCGCTCGAACAGACTGAGCTTCGCTCCGGGCACCAGTCGATCGTGCGGCGCATCTGCCGCCATGAACGCGACGCTCGCCACCGACGGCGATCCCTGCTCTCGTGGCGACGCATGAAACCGACACACGAGGCTCCAGCGTTCCTCGATCGAATCAAACCATGCCGGATCCGTCGTCCGCGTAAATACGGGCAGACCGCGCCGCACCTGTTCGTCCGACCAGAAGATCCGCGCGAGGTGGTCCGTTGCCATGTGGTGGAGAGTACACGTCGTACCGCAGACGGCTTCAGACCTGCTTCGCTGAGGCAGAGCCGGCCTGTTGTGTATGACTACGACGATACCGCGCGGCCCGTTTCGACGCCGCCATCTCGCTGCTGACTTGGCGCGTTCGGCTCGAGGAGCAGATAGGTCACCGGAATCGGGCCCTTCCCGACCTCGCCCGCGGTCCAGGCGTATCCGTCGGGCGCGCTTTTCTGCGCAATCGCGAGCAGCTCCGCGGGGGTGTACGTGCGCAGGCACGACACGATACCGTCGAACATTGCCACCAACGGAATGACGGGCAACAGGTATGTGAGGAGCAGGCGCGAGAGTCGAAGCGGACGAATGAACGGCGTGCTCAGAAGGACGAAGATCGGAACGAGACACATCAGCAGCACGGCGCGCACGTCGCGTCGCATGGCCTCGAAGATCGCGATGGACCTTCCGCGCGCCGCCGCGTCGGCCAGCACGCGTCGAGCGTCCGCCGGCGCGAAGTGATGAAAGGCGGAGAACATCGTGCGGAATCCGACGAGCTCGGGCGGCACCGCGTCGGCGGACACCGGCCGAGGCTCGCCGGTGACGCGGTCGTTCGTCGCGAGCGAGAGTCGCGCGTACGCATCGAGGTTCGGGTAACGATCGGTCAGGCGCACGCGAACCGGAACGCCCACCTCGGCGAGCGCTTCGACGAGCACTTTCCACGGCCCGCCGGCCCCTGCCGCGAGATCGACGACGTCGACGACGTGCGCGGGCGGCGTCGGCGTCCTGAGCATGGCCGTCGCCAACAGCGGAGCAGCCGATGCATACGGCTGCCCGTGCTCGATCATGAACGTCAGGTAGTCGGTGAGCCCGTCGCGCAGTGCGGAGGGGCACCACGACTGTTCGCCGACTTCGAAGAGATGAACGCGCCGCATGAACACCTCAGAAGTTCTATCGAGCCGGCGGCGCGGTCGCAGGCACCGTGCGCCGAGACCGGACGAGGCGCTCAGCGAGTATGGCGGCGAGCACTCCCGCTGAATAGGCGACGAGATCCCGCGGATCGAATCCACTGCCCAGCATCAGTCGTCCGGCGTTTGTGGCACGCATCGCGTCCAGCACGGGTGAGTGAACGAGCTGGCTCACTTCCACGCCGTAGCAGATCGCGAGCGCGACGGCGCCGCGTGCCGGGAGCCGTGCGTCTGGCACCAACGTTCCGAGCGCCCACGTGATCATCACCGCCCAGAGTGCATCACCGAGCACGTCGCGCGTCGCCGCGCCGAGTACGGCTCCGCTGGTATGAACCGCCAGACCGAGCGCGATCGTTCCGAGTGTGAGTGCGAGATACGTCGCGCGAGCGCGGACCGAGGGAGGCATGCGGTACGTTGGCGTGTCGACTATGGTGAGCGCGTCACGGGTGATCGGTTTGGCCACTCAGGTCTCGTCGTTTGGAGTTTGACCTGACGGTGCCGTTCAGGCCGGCGATGAGTGCCCAGCTCGGCAGATACTTGCTCGCGCTGGCGGGCGAACGGCAAGAGCCGAGGCGGACGCCGACCTATGCTGGCGCTCTCGTCTCGTGGTATGGACACGGAATGACAGCGCTATGGACACCTCGCGGCGTTGAGTGCCTCTGGAGGCCCTCTGGACTCGGCACGTGCCCTGCCTTTCCACCACGTGCTGGAGGGCACACGGAACCGCGGATGACGACACTCCGCTCCGCCCACGACTCCGGCACGTCCGTCCATTCGCGATCGCCACTCTCCTCGGGGAACGGAGGCTTCATTGCACCGCTCTCGTCTGTCCGTGCTCGTGATCTTCGCCGCCGTCGCGGCGTGTTCCACGCACGATGATTTTCAGGAGACCGATCTACTGTCACAGGACCGCGCGCTTGTCGCGCGGCTCGAGATCGACAGCGAAGTGCGTCCGGTCCCCCTTCCTGCCGCATGCGGAGCGGTCCCGCTCGCCGCGCAGCCCGCGATAGCGAACCGGACTCTCGCGAAGGAGCTGACTCTGCAGGCGCAAGGAGCTGACATGCAGGGCAACGTTCGGGAGGCGCAGTCGCTGCTGCGCCGCGCGTCCGAGCTCGATGAAACCAACAAGTCGGCCGCGTACCATCTGGGCCGCACGAACGAGGCACTCGGTGACCGCGCCGCGGCAATGACGGCGTATTGCCGCTATCTCGCGCTGACGCCGACGACGGCCGAATCGGCCGAGGCGCGCCAGCGCGTGTCCGATCTGACGCGGGCGGAGACTCGCACGTCGGCTGGCAGCGTCAGCGAGAGCGCTACACCGATGCACCGCCACGCGTCGGCGACGATTGCGCGACGCGTTACGAGCGTACGACCGGCGCGCGAGCGGCGAGCGCGTACCAGCGCGGCGCCAGCGACCATCTCACCGAAGGCCGAGGCTCACGACGGTAACGCTGAGGCACGCGACGTGGTCGCGACACAACGTCCGGTTCCCATGGTCGACGAATCACCGACCGAATCACGCGCGGAGCGTCGCGGTCCGAGTCGGACGCAGAGCACGATCTTCGGCGCAGCCACCGGAGCGATGATCGGAGCGGCGACCGGGCACAGCGTGAAAGGCGCGGTGATCGGCGCGGCGGCCGGCGGAATTTTCGGAAACGTGGTGGGCCGCGGTACTCGGTAGGGACCGGCATCAGCGACGCGCGAACGAGCAGGCGTGCTCGGCAACCTCCACCTTGCGCGGTCTCGCCATTCTATACAGCGTTTCGGTTCGGCGGATCCGGAGGAGCATTCACGCACTCCGTGCCGGCAGCTCCGCGTCTACTCACTCGCGGCAGAGGGCCGAAGATGTCGCGTCGAATCATGTACGCCATCGCGCTGTTCGCGTTTTCGGCGCTGTCATGCCGTCTGCTCGCGGCACAATCTGCTCCTGCGGCGCAAATCGATTGGTCGGCGGAGGACAGCAGTCGTGTCGCATGGCTCGAGCAGCACGGACGCACGCTCGCCGGTCGCCATGCGATCGTCGTCGCGCCGGCGGACTCGCTCGGTGACGTCTGGCATCGTGCACTGACGGACTCACTCGACCGCGGCGTCGCCGCGCTTCGACGACTGATGGGCGGCACGTATCCGTGGCAGC
>JBDTOD010000050.1:0-27391 GCA_039933415.1 bacterium | reverse complement strand
AGCCCGGGCTCTGACCCCGGGCTCTGACCCCAATGCTACGGCAGAGAATCCCGCGTCCAGCTCCCGTCGACATATCGCCACGCCTTCGTCGCATTCTCATCCTTGAGGAGCGCGGGCAGCCGATGCGGACGAACGTTGTCGTACGACTGCAGGACGCCGAAGCGTCGCAGTGACGCCGGGATGCCGACGGCGGTGAACCCCGGATGTCCCGTCGACGGATACGGCCCGCCATGGTTCATCGCCGGGCTCACGGCGACGCCCGTCGGCATCTTGTCGTTGATCAGTCGACCGACCTTCTGCCGCAGTACCGGCTCGAGCCGAGCGTAGGCGGCGTCGTCCGAGCCACCCGTGTCCGAGTAGATGCAGCCGGTGAGATTGCCCTCGAGCTGCTCGAGCACCGCCACCGCCTGCTCCACATCCTTCGCCACGACGGCGAGCGACACGTTGCCGAAGGCCTCCGTCTGCAGTGCGTGCGGCGCGCGCAGGAACTCGTCGCCGTTTACGCGCAGCATCGTGTTGGCGTGGCGATAGCCGGGGCCCGCCACCGCGTCGCCGCCGGTGACCACCCGCGCGCCCGCGGCCCGCAACTCCTTCACGCTCGTGACGAGCGCGCGCGCAACGGCGGACGAGAGCAGCGGTGTGGGCGGCGTCGCCTGGAG
Organism: bacterium; assembly: GCA_039933415.1. Taxonomy (GTDB): domain Bacteria; phylum Gemmatimonadota; class Gemmatimonadetes; order Gemmatimonadales; family Gemmatimonadaceae; genus AG11. The sequence continues at coordinate 26,732 of JBDTOD010000050.1, read as the reverse complement.
CCGCTCGCGCGCGGCCTCGATGAACGTCTCCGTGCGGTCGCCACCGACGAACACCACAAGACTGGGACTCGTGCAGAACTGACCAGTGCCCATCAGCGCACTTCCGACCAGCTCGCCCACGAGCTCGTCGCCACGCTCCGCCAGTGCGCCAGGCAGGATCACGAGCGGGTTCACGCTGGACAGCTCGAGATAGATCGGCTTGCCCGTTGCGTCCGCGGCGGCCTTGAGCTTGAGTCCCGCCGAGCGACTGCCGGTGTAGCCCGTCGCGCCGGTCCGCGCGTCGGCGACGGCGCGTTCCCCATCCGCGTGATTCGTGCGATAGAGGAGCTGAACCGTCGAGGCGGGCAGTCCCACATCGGTCACGGCCGCGAAGGCCTCTTCCCCGAGCACGCGTGTCGTGTTGGGATGCGAGCTGTTCGCCTTGGCGATCACCGGGTTGCCCGAGGCGATCGCCGCGACGAAGTCGCCGCCCGACACACTGTTGAACGCGAAGGGAAAGTTGTTTGGCCCGAACACCCACACCGGCCCAATCGGCGCGAGCATCGAGCGCAGGCCGAGCTTCGTGTCGATCGTCGGCATCGCCCATGTGCCCTCGCGCGCGGCGGCGGCGCCCTGTCGCAGCTGGCCCGTCGTGCGCGGCAGCTCCACGTCGCGAAGTCGCGGCGTGCGGGGCAATCCCGTCTCGGCATGCGCGGCATCCACGAGTTCGTCCGCCCGCGCCTCGATCCGCTCGGCGAAGCGCTCCAGGAAGCGCGCGATCATTTCCGGCGACACGCGCCGGAGCGCGCTCGCGGCATCGGCGGCGGCGTCGAGCGCGGCATCGCAATCGGACCACGCACTGATCGGAAACTCGTCGGCGATCCGCTCGCCGGTCGACGGATTCTCCGAGTGAAACGATCCGGTGCCGTTCGCGGCGCGCCACGCGCCCGCGACGAGGATGGGGTGCAGGCTCATCGGACCGCCCGGAACTGCTCGACGACCGCCGCCATGTCCCGATCGCCGTCGCCGTGCGCCATCGCGCCCTCGAGCAGACCAAGTGCCGTCTCCGCCGTGCGCATCGGCACGCCGCGGCTCTCTCCTTCGGCAATCGCGTAGCGCATGTCCTTGACGAGAAGGTGCAGGTAGAAGTTCGGCGTGAAGTCGGGCATCGTCATGCGGGCGGCGAGCGTCTTCATCACCGGGCTGCCGGGCGAGCCGCTGATGATCGCGTCCACCGCGCGACCACGGTCGAGCGAAGAGTGCTCGATGACGGCGATCGCCTCCGCGAGCGACGCCGCCTGCACGCCGCACAGGAAGTTGTTGATCAACTTCACGAGCGCTCCACTCCCGGTCGGGCCGAGATGGTGGATCGTCGTGCCCATCGCGGTGAGGGCCGGACGAATGCGCTCGAGCGCGACGTCGCTCCCGCCGACGAGAAAGGTCAGCTCGCCCGCCGCCGCCTGGTTCTTGCTCCCGGTCACCGGCGCGTCGATCAGCGTGCACCCCACGCGGTCTGCATCCGCGGCGAGATCGGCGATCCGCGCCGCCGTGACCGTGCTGCATTCAACGAGCAGCGTGCCTCGTCGCGCGCCGGCAAGTGCACCCGACTCGCCCTCCCACATCGCGCGCGACGCGTCGTCATCAGCGACCATCGTGATCACGACGTCGGCGCTCGAAGCCGCGTCGCGCGGCGAAGTGCCAACCGACGCCCCAGCGTCGCGGAGGGGACGGGCCTTGTCGGGGTTGCGATTGTAGACCGTGACCGGATAGCCGGCGGCGAGAAGGCGGCTCGCCATGCCGGAGCCCATGATCCCGAGCCCGAGAAAGGCGACGTGGGGCAACGCGGTGTGAGGAGTCATTCCTTGAACGTAAGCCGTCGCGACGAAAAACAAATCGGCGGCCGCTCAGGACCGCGCACGAGGCGTCCGGACCGCGTCAGGTCATCGCCGCTCGAACGTCTGCGTATAACCGCTGACGATCTCGGTCAACACCGTGCCGCTCACCGAGCCCTGATACGCTGCACCCGAGCTGTTCGGCTGGAAATAGAGTGAGCCGCCGTTGTTGGTGTAGTAGCCCTGCTCGGTGCGCGAGTTTCCCGTACTGTACCGCGAGATGTCCATGTACGTACCGTCGCGGTAGAGCGTGAGGTCGTCGCTCAGCAGCGTCAACCCGTTCGAGAATGTGTAGGGAAGGGTCTGCCCGTTGAGTCGCGTGAGCGAGTACGTGCCGTCCACCGAACCGAATGGGCTCGTGGCGTCGAGCGACGAGCAGCCCACCATGAGAACGGCGAGCGCGACCAGCGCGATGCGTCGCATGTGAGGCCTCCGTGCGCGTGACGCGAGTGAGCAGTGGTGTTCCGGTGTTCTGCCTACTGCTACTCCACTTCGCGCGGACTGATCCCTGCCGGTTGGCGTGTCGTCAGCCGAGCCGCACGCGAAGCCAACCGTCGGGCACCGCGTCGTCGGTCACGGCGCCGGAGGCGTACACCCCGAGCCGCACCAGGTCGGCGGGCTCGGGATGCCCGGGTGCTTCGATCCACGCGAGCAGCGACGCGAGCGTCTCGTCCGACATGCGGAGCTCGCGCGCGGGCGCGATCGACGCCGCTGGACGCCACTGTTTCGTGAGATCGGTGAGCGTCCGCTCCATCGCGTCGAGGCGCGCCGACACCAGCGCCGGCGCGACGGAGCTCCGGTCGAGGAGGAAGCGGAGCAGGAAGTCCACGTGCGTGGTGCGCAGCCCGCTCGGTGGCGACGGACGGAACGTGGTCCATTCGCGGCGGTCAGGACGCACAGCGCAGCCCACTCGCGATCGCGCTGGCGGCGCTTCCCATCTCCTCGAGTCGTACGTCCCGCGCGTCCTTGTCATCACGCAGTCCGAGAAAGCTCGGCTGGCGCAGGATGCGGGCCTCGGTCATCTCGTTGTAGCGCACCTGGGCGACGAGCGTGGGCTTGACCCACGTGGTGGACGCGATTCCGGTTCGCGGGGCATCGACGAAGGGCGACGTGCGACGTCGCAGTGGCGTGAGCGCGCGCGCGAGCGACGCGAGCACCGCGTGGGTGAAGCCGGTGCCGACCTTGCCCGCATAGTGAAGCCCGTCGTCGCCGTAGTAGCCGACGAGCAGCGCGCCGAAGTGATCGCGCGCGGCACCGTCGGTGGGCGCCGTGAAGCCGCCGATCACGAACTCCTGCTCGCGCTCGAGCTTTACTTTCCGCCAGTCGGGAGTACGCCGGCCCGCCGCGTAGGTGGCATCGGCGCGCTTGAGCAGCACGCCTTCCCAGTGCTCGGCGCGCGCGCGCTCGAACAGCTTCTTCGCGGCGGCGGTCCCGCAGCGTACCGACTCGCCTCGACGGATCACCGCCGAGCGCCGGGCGGGAATCCGCGCCTCCAGCGCTTTGCGACGTTCGGTCCACGCGAGCGCCGTGAGCGATCGACGGCCCTCGGCCAGGATGTCGAACGCGACGAACGCGGCGCGCGCGGCCGCGGCGTTCCGGGCCGTCGTCTCGTGCAGATCAGCGTGCACCCGGCCCTGAAGTGCCTGAAAGCGCAGCGCTCTGCCCTTCGCATCGAGCGCGACGATCTCGCCGTCGAGCACCATCGCCCCGTTCGCCGAGGCGAGCGCCGTGAGCGCTTCGACAATCTCCGGGAATTGCGGCGCCTTGTCGTTGCCGTTTCGCGTCCAGAGCCGAACAGCGCGCGCCGAGATGTCGGCGATGACTCGGATGCCGTCCCACTTCGGCTCGATCGCCCATCCCACGAGAGAGTGGGGAAGCGTGCCGGTGGGTGAGGCGAGCATCGGCGCGTACCTCGCGGGAAGGGGAGACATAGGCCCGACAAGCGCAGCACGCATGCTTTCAAGCAGTTATCCACGTGGCGCCCTCGGGTCGCCGGTTGCGGTCGGCCATCCGCTGCTCCAAGGTTGGTGCTCGGCCGGAGAAGACGAACGCCGTCCCCCTCACGACGGCCGGGCTCGCCGCCTCGTGCGACCAACTCTTAAGACGGAGAGACCTGCTCTGGCGACCTCGAGTGAAGTGGCGCCCACGGTACTAGGACCTTCGAACGTGCGTAGTGCGCTCCGGCGCACTGACGGCAGCGTCGAACGCGATCTCTCGCCGGAGGCGATCCGCACCGCGATCACCGAACCGGGCGACAGCTTGCTGTGGGTCGACCTCGACGTCTCCGATCCCGCGCAGGCGGAGCTGTTGACGAGTGTTTTCCACTTCCATCCGCTCGCCATCGAAGACGCGCGGAACGAGAAGAGCCGCGTCAAGGCGGAGGAATATCCGGAGTTCCTGCTCGTCGTCGCGCGCGTCGTCGGCTTCTGCGAGACGACGCCGGATCCCTACGACCTCGAGACGGCCAACCTCACGCTCTTCATCACCGAGCGCGTCATCGTCACCACGCACCTCGAAGCGCTGCCCGCCGTGCAGGAGATGGTCGAACGGATACGCAGCCATCCCGATTTGCTCGCCCGTGGACCGGCGCGACTGGCGCATCACGTGCTGGATACCGCCGTGGATGCGTACTTCCCCGTGCTCGACCAGCTCGACGAGTTCGTCGACGACCTGGAGCAACGCGTCTTCGGTCACTTCGATGACTCGCTGCTGCAGGAGATCTTCAGGGTGAAGCGGCTGGTGATCACGCTGCGGCGCTACCTCGCGCCCCAGCGTGAGGTGCTCAGTCAGCTCACGATGCGGCCGTCGCGCTTTCTGCCGACCGACGCGCAGCTCTACTTCCGCGACGTGTACGATCACATGCTCCGCATCACGGACGCGCTGGACAGCTATCGCGATCTGCTCAGCAGCACGCTCGACAGCTATCTCACGCAGGTCTCGAACCGGCTCGGCACCGTGTCGAAGGGGCTCGCCGTGGTGGGAGCGCTCAGCCTTCCGTTCGTCGTGGTCGCGGGCGTGTACGGGATGAACTTCGAGCGCATCCCGCTCGCGCATCATCCGTACGGATTCGAGATCATGGTCGGCGTGCAGCTGGCCCTGTCGGCGATCCTGCTGATCGCGTTCCGGCGGCGCGGCGTGCTCTAGCAGCTAGGGCGACCCGACGGCTCCGCGCATTCATGGATGAACCGAACCGCACGATCACACCGCCCCGTCGGCATCGGCAGCACATTCGTCCTCGAGCTGCCGCAAGGCTGACCCGTTACGGCCGAGTCGGCCGATCGAGCCGGTGGCCGCCCGGATGTGGCGTGACTCGTGCGTTTGGCGGCCGCGGCAACACGCCGCGTCCACGACCACCATCTCGGCACGGATTACCCCATGATCAGCTTTCGAATGCTTCACCTCGCGAATCGGCGACTCGCCGGCCTACTCGTCGTCGTCGGCGTAGCCGCATGCGCTTCGGTGTCGCAGCAGCAGGAAGTCCAGATCGGCCAGCAGACGGCGCAGCAGGTGGACGCACAGCTTCCGATGCTGCGAGATGCCACCGTCGACGGCTATGTCAACTCACTCGGCAATGCGATCGCGAGCCGAACCTCGCGCGCGGACCTGCAGTGGCACTTCGCCGTCGTGAACACCGATGTCATCAACGCGTTCGCGCTGCCGGGCGGATACGTCTACGTGAATCGGGGCGTGATCAGCCGCGCGAGCAACGAGAGCGAGCTCGCGGGCGTGCTGGGACACGAGATCGAGCACGTCGTCCAACGGCACTCCGTGAAGCAGATGGAGCAGGCGCAGGGCGCCAACGTCGGCGTCGGACTCGCCTGCGCGCTCACGCGTGTGTGCGAGAGCCAGGCGACCCAGGCGGCAATCCAGATCGGTGGCGCGGCGGTGTTCGCGAAGTTCAGCCGCGCCGACGAGATCCAGGCCGACGACGGCGGATTTCAGAACGTCGTGCGCGCCGGCATCAATCCACGCGGCATGTTGACCTTCTTCCAGAAGCTGCTCGCCGACGAACAGCAGAGTGGATCGACCAGCACGAGTGCCTGGTTCTCGGACCATCCCGGCACGCAGGACCGAATCGCCGACATCCAGCGAATGCTCGCTCAGACGCCGGCGAGCCAGCTCGCCAGCCTTCGGACTGACTCGCCGAGCTTCCAGGCGGTCCGCCGACGGCTCTCGCAGCTTCCCGCCGCACCTCCGCCACCACGCAAGTAGGGTGACCCATGCGTAAACTCGTGTCCCGTTACCGCGTGCTCGCGATATCACTGACACTCGTGATCGCCGCCGTCGGATGTCAGACGGTGCCGGCCAGCGGAGCGCGCACAGCCAGCGCGACACTGTTCGACGCGAATGGCCGCGAGGTCGGGAAGCTGCGCTTTACCGATCTGGGCCCCGTGGGCGTGCTCGTGACCGGCGAGCTCCACGACCTTGTCGCGGGTCAGCACGGCATTCACATCCACGGTGTCGGCCAGTGCGACGCCGCGGGGGCGTTCGCGAGCGCCGGTCCGCACCTCAATCCGGGCGGACGCAAGCACGGGCTGGCGAACCCCGACGGTCCGCACGCCGGTGACCTCGCGAACCTCGTCATCGGAACCGACCTGCACGGTTCGTATCGTGCGACCTCGAGCACGAGCACGCTCGGAAACGATGCGCGGTCGCTGCTCGACGAGGACGGCAGCGCCGTGGTGATACATGCGATGACCGATGATCAGCGGACGGATCCGGCAGGGAACAGCGGCGCCCGCGTCGCGTGTGGTGTGATCAGGGCGGGCTGATCGCGGCGGCCGAGTCGCATCGTCAGTAATCGTAGATGTGATCGACCGCGAGCTGGCCATCGGCGCGCAGCGCCCGCAACACGCCCAGCAGGTCGGGAACCCGCAGGCGCATCGCGACGCGCTCGCGCGTGTCGTCAGTGGGGAGCGGCAGCGAGTACACCACCTGGCCGTCCGGCACCGGTGACTTCCAGCCGGCGGGCGCGATGCCGGTGAGCAGGATGTCGTCGTTGCCCGCGATCTCCGTCACGCGCACCGGCGCGCCACTCGCCGCGAGCCCGAGCATGAGGTCGCGGAACGCGTCGTAGCGCGGAGCGGAGAGGAGCGCGTGCTGCGCGTCGAGCCGCGCGCGCAACTGGACGGCCGGGCGCGCCGCGACGAGCGAGTCGGTCCATCCGGTCGCCACGAGCTGCATGCGGTCGTCTTCCGTGCCGTAGGCGGCCTGCGTACCCGCGGCGATCACGGAGGCGTACGCTGCCTTGATTCCGTATTCGAGGGAAAGGAAAAACTTCCGCTCGAGCTTCCGGACCGGGTGTGCTCCCCAGAGCGGCAGATCGCCCCACACGGCTCGCAGCTTTGCGCCGAACGGATACTGGTACCACGGAGAGACGTGAATGAATCGCCCGTAGTCGGTCGCGACGGCCGCGGCGAAGCGATCCTCATCGGACAGTTCGTGTCCCGCCGTCCACCCGCTCAATCGTCCAACGGTATTCTCATAGACGCCCTTCAGCGCGAGCTCGGCCGAGTAGCTCGTGCCGATCACGGCGAGCATCACATGGTAGCCGCCGTTGAACGGATAGCGATGCGCCGTGAGCGCGCGCGCCTCGCGGTAGTTCACCCAGTACTGGCCGATGGACGCGAGGTAAGGAAAGTCGGTGGGCAGCTTCGTCCGGAGCCACTCGGCATACTCGTCCGAGCTGTAGACGATGTACCACTCCGGATGCGTGAGGAACGTCTGACCCTCGTCGCGGAGGTAGCCTTTCGTTGCATCGAGCCATGTGCGCACGCTGGCGTCGAGGGGGGCGGACTCGGGCTGCACATGGGGCGTGTAGTATTTGTCCCAGAGCGTGTTCCGGAACTTGTTCGTCGGGTCGACGCGCCGCTTGAGCGCGAAAAACTCCGGCGCATGCTTGTACGCCTTGAGGAACTGCGCCTCCGTGGCCGCCGGCTGATAGGGCAGGTAGTACGACCCGCCGACGGTGAGCACCGAATCGATCATCTCGCGCGTCCACACGCCGACCTGGCGTCGCGCCTCGTCGTCGGTGCCTTGCTTGTAATAGACCACGAAGGCGAACACCTCGCGCGGTGCCCACGCCAACAAAGTCCCCGGGTCCGGCAACGCGTGCCGGATCGAGACGTTGATGACGTTCACGTCGTGCGTGTGGAACACCGCGGCCATCTTCGGCACGAACGCGTCGAAGTGCTCGACGGGGACGAAGTATTCCTGGAGGACGTACGTCGATGCCTCGCGCGACGCCGGCTCGAGATCGCCCACGTCATAGCTGGCCTCGTAGTTCCGATGCTCGACCACCGTCCCGCGATACATGAACGGCTCGATGACGTGCTCGCGGATCTTCTTGCCGAACGGCCACTCCGAGATGACCGAGTACACGAAGCGGTTGAGCTTATACGACCGGTCGCTCGGGATGAGGCGCTCCGGTACCGTCACCGGCTCGCTCGTCCGCAGGTACGACACGGCGCTCACCGACGTGTAGTCGTCGGGCAGGATGTCGCCGTTGTGGAACACGACGTCGGCCGAATCGCGAATGCGCGACCTGAAGTACCGCGTGTACTGACCGATCGGCACGACCTCGCGGCGGCGCTTGACGTTGACGTTGTCCGCCAGCTCGAGCGTCGCTTCGACGATCACCCCGATGCCGCCGTAGCCGCCGATCGCCCCATAGAACAGCTCCGGGTTCTGCGTCGGACTGGCCTCGACGAGGCTCCCGTCGGCGAGCACGAGTTTGATCGAACGAACCGAGAGCACGAGCGGGCCGAGGCCGATGTACCGGCCGTGCACGTTCACCGAGAGCGAGCCGCCGACGGTGAAGTTGCTGTAGGTCTGCATGATCTTCACGGACAGGTTCGACGGATCGATCCGCTCCTGGATCTGGCGCCACCGGATGCCCGGCTGCACGGTGATCGTCTTGCCCACCGAATCGAAGGCGATCACCTGGTTGAACTGGCGCATGTCGATCTGGAGTCCGCCGAAAGTCGCCGTCTGGCCGCCCATGCTGTAACGTCCGCCTCCGACGGAGATCGGACCGCCATGCGTCTTCACCGCCTGGACGATTTCGTCGACTCGTCGCGGCCGGATCACTTCGGCCACGACGATCGGGTTGAGCTGGGTGACGTCGTTGATCGTCGTCGGCGGCACGGGGCGCGTCACCGGACTCCTGGACGCGCCCCACACGGCGGCGATCGCCGTGAGCAGGAGCACCATGAGCAGCATCACGGCGACGCGCGTCGCCACGCGCCAGCACCACCGGCCGATCGACAGGGCGCGTGCCGCAAGACGTTCGCGAATCGTCCGGCGGGGAGCCGGAGCCGTTGGTCCCGGCGATCTGATGGGCGGTTCGAGAGAGGTGAGCTCGGAGGCCTTCTCCGTCGTCTTCATCTTCACGCAGAGGATCTCAGATGGTCAGGAAGCTGGCGTTCGCCTTCTCGGTGATCTTCATCATCGTCGTCGTCATGGGGTGGATGCCCCACAACATCACGGCGATGCAGATGACGCCGGACGGGCCGGAGCGCACGATGTTCGGGCTGTTCAAGATGAGCATGCTGGATGACGTGACGCACGGCATGTCGGCGCTGCTCCTGCTCGGCGCCTGCATCAAATCTCGTCAGGCGTCGCTCCTCGCGCTGACAGCGTTCGGCTGGTACTACGCCTGCGACGCGGCTTTCTACCTCATCAACGGCTTCATCGGACGGAAGCCGCTCATGTCGAACGTGATGCTCAACCTGCCGCACGTGCTGATCGCCCTGATCATGCTGAGCATGGTGTATTGGCTGGCTCCGCGCGAGCGCGTGGTCGGAAGCTACGCCCCGGCGACCGCGTAGCGTCACCATGTCCGGTGGCGCCGGACGGTAGCGCGGATCGCGGCTCGCGCTCCACCGTCTCGGACCGCTATTCTACGACATGGCAGAAGCACACGTCCACCAACACGATGGCGCGCAGGGCCACGACCATGGCCACGCGCACGGGCCGGGCCACGATCATGCCCCCGCGAGCTTCGATCGCGCCTTCGCCATCGGGGTCGGGCTCAACCTCGCCTTCGTCGTCGCCGAGGTGCTGTTCGGGCTCCGAGCGCATTCGCTCGCCCTCATCTCAGACGCCGGACACAACCTCGGCGACGTGCTCGGACTCGTCCTCGCCTGGGCCGGCTCACTTCTCGCGCGGCGCGGCCCCACGCCGAGACGCACGTACGGGCTGCGACGCTTCTCCATCCTCGCCGCCATCGCCAACGCCGGCATCCTGCTCATCGCGGTCGGCGCCATCGTCGTCGAGGCGCTGAATCGGCTGCGGCACCCGGAGCCGGTCGCCAGCGGGATCGTCTCAGCCGTCGCCGCGGTCGGCATCGTGATCAACCTCGGTACCGCGCTCGCGTTCATGCGCGGCCGTGATCACGATCTCAACATCCGCGGCGCGTATCTGCACATGCTCGGCGATGCGGGCGCATCGGCTGCCGTCGTCGTCGCGGGCCTGCTCATCCGCGCCACCGGACTGCTCTGGATCGACCCGATCGTCTCGCTCCTCCTCGTCGCACTCATCACCTGGAGCACGTGGGGTCTCGCGCGCGACTCCGTCAATCTGGCACTCGACGCCGTACCGGCCGGCATCGATCCGCATGCCGTCGAGGCGATGCTCGCCGGACTGGAGGGCGTCGTCGAAGTGCACGACCTGCACATCTGGGGGATGAGCACCACCGACGTCGCGCTCACCGCCCACCTCATCCGTCCATGTCACGGCGGCGAAGATGCGCTCCTCGCCACGGCCACGCGCGAGCTCCGCGACCGGTTTGGCATCGCCCACGCGACGCTCCAGGTGGAGCAGGGCCTGGCCATCCATCCGTGCGAACAGGCCGCTCCGGGGAGCGTGTAGCCGTCTCGGACGCGCGGCGTGCGACAATACGGAGAAGGCAGGAGCGCCCCGTGGGAACCGATCGAGCGCATCGGCCGTTCCCTTTCGCACGCCCCGGCGGCAGAATACGGCAATCTCTCTCGCACGGCGGACTCCCGCATGTCCACGCTCGTCAAGCGCAACCACTGGGTCGTTCGCCTCACGCACTGGGTGAACGTGGTCGCGGTCATCGTCATGGCGGGTAGCGGCATGCGCATCTTCAACGCGCATCCGTCGTTCGCGCGCCCCGGTGAGAGCTTTCCGCTCAACCCGTGGGAGGGACACGCCATTCCCGCCTGGCTCACGTTCGGGCGATGGCTCGGCGGCGCGCGGCACTGGCACTTCGCGGCGATGTGGCTGCTCGTCGCGAACGGGCTGCTCTATCTGGGCTTCCTCTTCCTGCACGGCGAATGGCGCGACATCGTGCCACGTCGCGGCGACGCGCGCGACGCGATCGAGATGCTGAAGTTCTATCTCTTCGCGCGGAAGGACCATCCGCACCAGGGAAAGCACAACGCGCTGCAGAAGAGCGCGTACTTCGCCATGCCCGTGCTGGGGATCATCATCGTGCTCAGCGGGCTCGCGATCTGGAAGCCGGTCACGCTCGGCTTCCTCACGACCCTCTTCGTCAACTACAAGTGGGCGCGCTTCGTCCACTTCGTCGCCATGGTGCTGCTGCTCCTGCTCGCCCTCGTGCACGTGTTCATGGTGTTCGCCGTCGACCCGTACGCGCTGCGCGCGATCTTCACCGGCTGGTACGATCGCGCGCGATCGCCCGAAGCGCGCAACGCGCGTCCGTTCTATCACCTGTTCGGTCCCGCGCGATCCGCGCCGCCCTCGACGGAGGTGCCGCCCACATGACCGTCGACCGCCGCCGCTTCCTCACCATCACGGCCGCCTCGCTTGGCAGCACGCTGCTCGCGGCGTGCAACGCCAATCCCGACAAGGCCGCACCGCTCCTGGACTTCGCCGAGCGGGCGAACGAAGGGCTGGAGCGCGGCCTATTTCGTCATACGGCGATGAACGACGTGTCCGCGTCGGCGGGCATCGCGGGAAACGCGTTCCCGAAATACTTCATCTCCGACAACGTGCCGACGCTCGATGCAGCCGGCATGGCGGCGTGGCGACTCGAGGTCACCGGCGCCGTGAGACGGCCGCTCTCGCTCTCGCTCGACGACCTGATGAAGCTTCCGCGTATCTCCCAGAAGGTGGATCACTTCTGCGTTGAGGGCTGGAATGCGCGTGCAACCTGGTCGGGCGTGCGCGTGAGCGACCTCGCGCGCGTCGCCGGCGCGACGAACGACGCGCAGTACGTCGACTTCGCCGGGTTCGACAAGGGCTACCATGAGAGCTGGGACATGGCGAGCGCGATGCACCCGCAGACGCTCGTCGCGTACGGCATGGACGGCCACCTGCTGACGCCGGGTCACGGCGCGCCCGCTCGCGTCCACTCGCCAGTGAAGCTCGGCTACAAGAACACCAAGTATCTCACGCGCGTCGTGTTCATGCCGGCGCGCAACGGGGGATACTGGAGCGATCAAGGCTACGAATGGTACGGGGGGACGTGATCGTACCGCTCCGAGTACTCGAGTACCACGGGCGTGCCACTGCAGTACTGGAGTACCAAGGGCGTGCCACTGCAGTAGTGGAGTAGCACGAGGACGGAGTATCCGGATTGGCATACCGGCCCCTGGAATGCGCCGACGTCTCGTTGCGGAAATGGGATGAAAACCGCGCTCGCCGCGCGGCGATCTATCCTCCCACGCGACTTTCTGAGGTCTCGCGTGGGTCGGCGTTTCAGCGAGCCACGCCCTTGATCCGGTTTGCCCGTCGCCGATTACGGTGCAGCCCCGCCGAGATCTCTCCAAAGGAGGCCACACATCTTGGGGACCAGTATGCCAATCTGGATACGCGGTACCAGTATACCCGCGTACTTCAGTGGCACGCCCTCGGTACTCCGTACTCGCGCGCGGTCCTTGCACAGAGCTCCACCACTCCGCCCGAGGTCGAACGCCAGATGCCCGACACGCTCACCGTATCCCACAATTCCGCCGCCCATCAGTTCGAGATGCGCACTGAGAAGGGCACCGCGCTTCTCCGCTACGGGCGTGAGGGTCCCAATCTCGACCTGCTGCACACCGAAGTGCCCGACGAGTTGGAAGGGCACGGCTACGGCAGCGCGCTGGCGAAGGCCGCGCTGGACTACGCGAAAGACGAAGGGCTCAAGATCATTCCGTCCTGTCCGTTCGTCTCAACGTTCATTCAGCGCCACCCCGAGTACGCGTCGTTGATCGCGACGCCCTGAGCATCGTGCGCAGTCGCTGCGCCCTCGCCGGCGAGATGCCGGTGCGATAAGCTCTCCGCATGCTCAGCGTCACTCCGGAAGTCGAGCGTCCAGAACCGAGATGGCCGGCGATCGTCGCGTCGTTCTCGGCTGTCGCGCTGCACTTCGCCCTTCCCGAACCACTGCGCGTCGGTCCGCCCTGGTCGCTCGCCATCATCGTCGCGGTGCTCGCGGCGGCGGCGTACGTCTTCAGGGCGCGTGATATGCACCGCGAAAATTCGTGGACGGCGTACGCGATCCTGTCCACGCTGGCGTTCGGCCTGCTCTACGGAGTCGGCGCGCTGCTGCTCGGCGTCGTCCACCACGCGGCCACCGCGATCGATGTGCTGCGTTCGGCTGCGGTCCTCTGGACGATCAACGTCATCGTCTTCGCCGGCTGGTACTGGCGGCTCGACGCGGGTGGCCCCAACGAGCGCGAGCAACGGCGTGCGCACACGCGCGGCGCGTTCCTCTTTCCACAGATGACGGCGTCCTCGCCAGGCGACGCCGACACCACGCTCGCCGAGACCGAGAGCTGGCGGCCGAACTTCGTCGACTACCTCTTCCTGTCGTTCAATACGAGCACGGCGTTCTCTCCCACCGATGTGCCGGTGCTCTCGTCTCGGGCGAAGCTCGCGATGATGCTCCAATCGCTCATTTCGCTCACCACGATCGTGCTGCTCGCCGGCCGCGCGGTGAACATCCTCTAGGCGACGTTCGCCGCCGCGGCGTCCTCGGTCCGGCGGATAGCGACGCCAACCGCGTCGGTCAAACTACGTAACGTGATGTGCTCGGACATGTGCTCGGACATGTGCCGGGACACGTGCCGGGAGGGGAGGGTCCGCGCCGGCTGCGCCGCGGTCTTACTGGTACTGAATGTACAGCGGCTTGGGGGTCAGGCGCAGCACCTCCTCCGGGGTCAGGAGAGGGTCGCCATTCCTGGTGTCGTGATGGAAGAACAGCTTGAACCCGGTGAACTGCACGGGCTCCTCTTTGATGTAGTCGTGATACGAGTCGAACTTGAGCCAGGGCGGACCCCAGCCGTCCATGTCCATCACGACCTGAACGTGCGGGGTCGGCCGGATCTCCTTCGCGTTCGTCACCATCTTGCGCGTCCACCGGTGAACGATGAGCACCTTCGGTGGCAGCTGCTTCTCCTTCACGAGCCGGTCGAGAAAATCGATCGCCCAGTTGATGTCCTTCGCGTCCACCGTGCCGACGCGCGAGCTCGGCACCGCGCCCGAGGGCGCCATCGCGAACTCCGGATCGATCCCCAGATGCACGTCCGCATGCTCGAGGAACGGCCGCAGCCTCGGCACCTCCGCCTGCACCGTGCTCTTGCCCGGCTGCACGTCGAGAAAGAGCAGGGCGTGCCTGGACTTCGCCCACTCGTGCATCGCGTTCACCATCGAGTCGCGCATCTGAAGGCGATACAGCCCGTTCCTTCCCGGCGCGCCCTGCGCGACCGTCACGATGAAGTGCAGAGCGGGAATTACCGGATGCTCCGGATCCGCCTTCGCCCACCGCGCGACCTCGCGGTCGAGCATCGTCAGCATCTGATCCTTCGGGTACTCGCCCAGCACTCCCATCTTCGTGGAAAGAGGATTCCCGTAGAACGCGAGAATCCGGTTTGCCGGCAACAATGCACCCGCCAGTGGCGGAGGCATCTTCACGGGCCATCGTCCGTCCAGAATGCTGTCCGGCTTGGTCATGCTCGCGAGTGCGACGCTGTCGCGGCGCGAGCGTTTCGGTGGAGGTGCACCCACCGTTTCCTTGACCTTGGCCGCCGATTCGGCCGTCACCGCGATCACGCCGGCCGGCCCTGGCACGACGCGCGTCGAGGAGCCGGCGTCTCCGGTGACCGCGACCTCATGGTTCGACGCGGCCGCCGAGCTGGGACGGTCGACGCACGCCGAGAACGTGGAAACGGAGAAGAGGATAAGCGAGAGCGCGTGGCGCGCCGCAAAGCATGACATGACGAAACGGTAGGCGATTGACGTGGGCCAGTGCGAGCTGCGTGATCGTGAACCGTCCGCACGTGCAAGCGCCAAGCCCCATCGCCGGCGCGTCGCGACTCGACGGAACGCCAGCGGCGTCCGACCTTCGAACAGGGCTACGGGAAGTTCGCGATGAAGGCGGCCCGTGCAGCCCGCAGCTCGCGCGACGGACGCTCCATGTTCCCTCGCTCCTGCGTGCCGACCGCCGAACCGCTCACCCGTCGCAGCAGCTCGTCCATCGGATATCGCGCCAGCGCGACGCCGTAGTGAAACGCGCCCTCTTCCATCCGCGCGCCGGAAAACCAGACCGACACGGCGTCGCTCCCCTCGTGATAGCGAAAGGTGGAACGATAGACGAGATCGCGAATGGGATAGTAGTCGCCGGCCCTCAGCAGCGGCGCTGGCGACACGCTCCAGTTCGAGCCATCCGTGCTGCGTGCGAAGTAGAGCGCCGTCTGGGAGCAGTTCGTACCGTCGGGATACGCGGCAATCATCGACCAGTACTCGCCCTTGGCGCGCACGTACTGAACGTCCCAATGCCACGGCACGCGTCCGGGAATCTTCAGGGTCACCGGCTCGGCATCGCCCCAGCTTATACCATCGCTCGACCGCCGCTGCTGCGGCACGAGCAGCTCGCTCGAAATGCGGCAGCCAGCGCCGACGGCGTTCACCGTCCACATGCGCCACTTGCCCGTCCCCTCACGAACGACCGCGGGGGAGATCAGCGCGTACCGTCCCGCCGAGAGCACCAGCTGGCGCTTCGACCAGGTCACGCCGTTCGCACTTTTTGTCAGGTAGATCTGGTCCGCCAGAGGCACCGTCTGCCGATAGTACATCCGCAGCTCCGAGCGATCCGGATCGTACGAGATGTCGGGATCGGACAGGTACGAGTTCACCTCGGGAAGCCCGAGCGGATTGGTCGCTCCGGCCGGAAGGTTCATCTCGCCGGCGACCGCGCCGTTGAAGATCGACGGATTCTCCTTCCCCGAGTCGCCGCCCGGATATGGCGTCGCCGAGAACCAGTAGCGAACCCCCCACCAGCCGCGAGGAAAGAACGCGACGTCCGGGTGAACGAGCTCTCCAGAGCCCTCGTACGTCGTCACCGCGATCGTCGTCGGCGAGATCGGCAGCGCGCCGGACTGCTCGGCCTCGTCGATGCCGTCCGCGCCCTCGGGGGCGCTGATCCGGATGACCGGATCTTCCTCGGTCGGGATCACGGCGTCCGCGCCGCTACAACCAGCGAACGCCATCACGACGAGCGCGATGGCTGCGCCCCCCCGAAAGCACCCGCTCGCACCCTTCGATCGATTGGCTCCCGTGCTGCGCTGCCCCATACCCGTCGTCGGGGGGGCCCAGCGCACTCTGTCCTTCTCCATCAAACTCCTTCAACAGGGTGGGGTGGGCCTCATCGTCCAACGGTCGCGCGTCTTGCCGCCTCTGTGGCACCAGGGCATCTGAATCGTCCATCAAGAGAGGAAGGTGGCGGGCCCGAGCATATCCGCCGCTTCAGCGCGCCACACTATGGCGATCTCCGCCGATTGACGCTAGCCTTTTGTGACGCAGGTTACCGGCGCCAGATGTTTAGTCCGCCGACACCCCTTTCCCACCATCCTTGCGGGCGCCTGGACTCCGGTCGGCCGCTCCCCGAGGCACGAGAACGAGCGAATGTGCGGCATCGCTGGCTTCTGGTCGCCCTCGCTCTCCGCGTCGGCACGCCGAGAGAGCGTCCGAGGGATGACCCTCCGGCTGGCGCATCGCGGGCCCGACGCCGATGGCCATTGGGTCCCGTCGGACACCCCGATCGCGCTCGGACATCGCCGCCTTTCCATCCTCGACCTCTCGGCCACCGGCGCGCAGCCCATGTGGTCGTCCAACGGGCGCTACGTGATCTCCTTCAACGGGGAGATCTACAACTTCCGTGAGCTGCGCGAACGGCTCCACGCAGCGGGAGCCACCTTCCGCGGTACCTCCGACACAGAGGTGCTCCTCGCCGGCGTCGAGGCGTGGGGCATCATGGCGACCCTGCGCGAGGCGACCGGCATGTTCGCCATCGCGATCTGGGACATCCGGGACCAGGAGCTGACCCTGGCGCGGGATCGGATTGGCGAGAAGCCGCTCTATTACGGCGTCTGCGGCGACTCGATCGTCTTCGCGTCCGAGATCAAGGCGCTCCGCGAGCACCCGCACTGGAAGGGTGTGATCGACCGTGGAGCGACCGCGCTGCTCATGCGCTACGGCTACATCCCTGCACCACACTCGATCTTCTCGGGAATCTCGAAGGTGATCCCGGGAACCGTCCTCCGCTTTCGCCCGCGCGACGGCCTCACGCCGTCCGTCGCCTCGTACTGGTCGGCAATCGCGGTCGCACGGGCCGGTGCCGCGCGGCCCTCGACGAAGTCGGACTCCGAGCTGATCAACGAGCTGGATGTCGTCCTCCGCCAGGCCGTCACCGATCAGATGGTCTCGGATGTTCCGCTCGGCGCCTTCCTGTCGGGCGGGCTCGATTCGACCGCGGTGGTGGCGATGATGCAGGCGCAGGGGAACGGGCCGGTGCGAACGTTCTCGATCGGATTCTTCGATCCGAAGTTCGAGGAGGCGCGTCACGCCCGCGCGGTCGCTGCGCACCTGCGGACGATTCACACCGAGCACTACATCACGCCGACCGACGCGATGCGCGTCATCGACCGGCTGCCGTTCCTGTACGATGAGCCGTTCGCCGACTGGTCGCAGATCCCGACGTATCTCGTCGCCTCGCTCGCACGCGACTCGGTCACCGTCGCCCTCACCGGTGACGGCGGCGATGAGCTGTTCGGCGGCTACGACCGATACGTCGCCCTGAACAAGATCTGGCGCGGACTACGGATGGTGCCGCGACAGGCGAGGATGACCGTCGCCGAAGGGATCGATCTCGTCGACCGTCTCGACGCGCGGCGATGGAACCCGGCGGCCTGGAGGCGTGACGAGACGGCGCGAACGCGTCGCGCCCACATGCTCGTCGTCAAGGCACGCAAGCTCGCTCGGCTGCTGCGCTGTGAGTGGCGCGAGGATCTCTACCACGAGCTCGTCTCGTCGTGGACCGATCCGAGCCGGCTGGTGCCGGGCGTCGGTGAGCCGGCCAACGCGATGACCGACGTCGCCAACCTCATGCCCGCGGCGTCCTTCCCGCAGCAGATGATGCATCTCGACCTGATGTGCTATCTGCCGGACGACGTGCTGGTGAAAGTCGATCGCGCGGCGATGGGCGTGTCGCTCGAGACGCGCACTCCCTTCCTGGATCACCGGGTGGTGGAGTTCGCCGCGCGGCTGCCACTGCGAATGAAGCTTCGCTCGAAGCAGTCAAAGTGGATCCTGCGCCAGCTGCTGGATCGATATGTGCCACGAAACTTCGTCGAGCGCCCGAAGATGGGGTTTGGCGTGCCGCTGCACGACTGGCTGAGAGGCCCGCTCCGCGAGTGGGCCGAGGCCAAGCTCGATCCCGCACGGATCGCTCGGCACGACATCTTCGACACTGCGGAAGTGCAGCACATCTGGCAGGAGCACGTTCGAGGCTACTCGAACAATCTGGCCACGCTCTGGCCCATCCTCATGTTCGACTCATGGGCTGACACGCTCCACTCGTCCCCGGCGTCACCGACCGTCAGCGCGCCGAGCGTGGCGGGCAAGCTGCGATCGGGTCGCGACGCGTTTCTCGGCTAGCCGCTGGCGTGTCGTCGTCACTGGAGGTCTGAGCATGCACGAACCCACTCCGAGCGAACGTCTTCGCCGGACGCTCTGGACGGCGATCGCCGAGGACGACTGGGCCCAGTCGGACCTCGACGCGGCCGTCTCGGCGTACGTTCGCGACGCGCAGGAGCATGAGGTGCCGCTCGTGGACATCCGCCGATCGCTGCGGATCCACGTACAGCAGGTGGGTCTCGGGCTATCGGCGGAGCGCTACGAGACGATCGCGCGACATGTGATCGCGCTCGCCGAGACGGCGCATCGCGGCGTCTTTCGCGGACGGCACACGACCCAGACGGTGAACCTGCCCGAATCCGACGCCGAGGGGTAGGATCCTCACCGCGTCGAGTTGACGCTCACCGGCCACCGCGCCTAGGCTTCGACCATGTCGGATCAGTGCCGCACGAACGCCGCTCCCGGATGCGCCCTCACCCTCCTGCTGCTCGATGCGGCCCGAGCCGTCGAGACGCGCGCGGAGCGTGCACTCTCCGAGGTGGGTCTCTCGCTCGCCAAGCTCGGCGCGCTGCGGCACCTGGTGCTCGCCTCCGAGCCGCTCACGCTGTCTCAGCTCGCCGAGCGTCACTGCTGTGGCAAGTCCAACGTGACGCAGCTCATCGACCGACTCGAGGCCGACGGCTTCGTGGCCCGCACGCTTGATCCGGGTGACCGCCGCAACGTCCGCGCGGCGCTCACACCCGCTGGCCGCGCCGCATACGAGCGCGCGAGCGAGCTTCTCGCCGAGCACGAGCACGAGTTGGACGAGCGACTGGGGAGCGGGCCGCGGGCCGAGCTCGCGCTCGGGCTTCGCGCGCTTCGCGAAGGCTGAGCGGAGCGCGATCGTGCGAGACGGCGGCCTCAGCGCCCCGGCTTTTCGTCCTCGCCCAGCAGCCCGTCGATGAACGGCTTCGCGATGCAGTCGTAGAATCCTCGCCCGTCGCAGATCGACTTCGCCGACGCTTCGACGTATCGCTTGACCTTGTCCGGATACCGCTTGCAGTCGGGCGTGTTCGTGCCCTTCACGCAGCCGTTGTAGTGCAGCAGGGCGGAGCGGAAATCGCGCGTGCGAGTCTCGCCGGTCCTCGTGCGCGGATTGAAATAGCGGCTGAGGATGAACACACCGTAGCGGACGTTGGTCGAGTCGGACGCCAGGTCCTTGCCCAGGCTGTCGCTGAATTCCTTCTTCAGCCAGATCTTCGGGTAGACCTGCATGAGTCCCACCGCGCCCACGTTCGACATCGCGCCGGAGATGAATCGGGCGTTTTCTGTGAGCATCACGCCGAAGATCAACGCGGGTGAGATGCCGCGTGTGTACGCCTCGCGCACGGCGAACGTGGCAATCGAGTCGGCACGCGCCGAGTCGACCTGCCCGGTGCGCACGACATCCTCGTAGAAGTTCCGCTTTTCGTCGCGAAACTTGGCAGACGTCATGAATCGATCCATCGGCGTCGTGTCGTCCGGCGCGAGGATCGCCGCGGCTTCGGGCGCGTGCTTGCGCAGCTCATCGCCGATCGTGCCGCGTGTCGCGAACACGGGCCGTGTGTGACGCACCGTGAACACGATCACGACGAGTAGCACGCCGGCGAGCACCAATGAGCGAATGACGTACGCGAGCGGCGACGTGACCTTCGTCACCACTCGCCGGCCGCCGTCTCCGTGCTCGCGTCGATCGCCGCTGGACCGGCGTTCGCTCGGATCGCCCTCACCGCTCATTCGCTGCGCTCCCCGGTCGTGTACCGGGGTGAAGTGCAGAAGACGTACCGACAGAGCGGTCCCCTGACACTCCGGGCGATACGCTGGAGCTATCGCAGCGGAGCTATCGCGGCGCGGGTGCGCCGAAGGTCGCCGCCCCGGGCGACGCGACGCTCAGCCCGGCGCCCGCCTGCTGGACAGCTGCCGAGCCCGCCATGGCGCCGTCGGCCATCGGCGGCATCCGGAAGCGCAGCGGGTCCACCTGGTGACCGTGTACGAGCACTTCGTAGTGAAGGTGCGGGCCGGTCGATAGCCCGCTCGTGCCCACGGTCGCGATCGCCACACCGCGCTGCACATGGTCCCCCTCGGCGACGAGCGCGCGGCCGCAGTGGGCGTAGCGCGTCGATACGCCATCACTATGCTGGATCTCGACGACGAGGCCGAAGCCAAACTTCCGGCCCACGAAGCTCACGCGTCCCGGCGCCGGCGCAACGATCCTGGTGCCGCGAGGCGCAGCCACGTCGACGCCCAGATGCGGTCGGATCACGTGGAGCAGGGGGTGTCGCCGTGCGCGAGAGAACCGACTGGCGATGGCGCCAATCACCGGAAGTCCCTCGATCCCACCGCTCGTGAGGCTCCGTGTGTCGTCGTCGCGGCTCGCTGCCGCGCTTGGCTTGGCGAAGGGCCGCGCCGCCGCCGGAGCTGGGCGTGTGCCGATGCGTCGGGCAGCCGCAGCGGCACCCGGCGCGCTCGGCTTCACGCTCGCCGCGCTCGCGGCCATCGCGAGCGAATCGTCCGGTGCCTCCAGCTCGGCCCGCGCCAGGGCGAGTGAGTCCTCCACGATGGTCAATCGTGCGCGAAGCAGCGCCGCTTCCGCGCTGGTGGCGAAGAGGTCGGGGGACCGGACGGCCAGCCCGACGGCGGCAATGCTGCTTGCCGCGATCAGCAGGAGGGTGGATGCGGCGATGACGACGAGCCGCGCGTGCCAGCGAGCGACGTGGAACGAGCGCGTCGGCGCGCCCGGCGTGGGAGACACGAGAAGGAGCTGCCAGGGACGCTGAGCCACCGGCACGGCCTTGCGACGTGGCCACCCTCTGGTGATCGGCGGCAGCGTCGGCCCGAGCATCTCGGGCCGAAGCCGGATCACATCGGGTGAGCTGCGGGCTGCGAGATCGTACGAGCGGATGGCGTCCACATACCGGGGCGTTCGCTTCGCCGAAGACATTCGGCCTTACTGCTTTCCCGAGGCGGTGTCGCTCACGTGCAGCGTGCCGAGCGTGCCCGAGCCCTCGGGCGGTCGCATCAACACACGGCCGTTCACCACACCTCCTTCCTGCACGAGAATCGTCTGCGTCAGAATGTCCCCCGTGACGATCGCGGTGGCCTGAAGCTCGACGCGCTCCGTGGCGTGTACGTTCCCCGTGATCGTGCCGCCGATGACCACCTCCCGCGCGTGGACATCTCCGCTCATGGAAGCGCCGACGCCGAGGACCACCGTGTCGGCGCGACGCACGTTACCGTCGAGCCGTCCGTCGATGCGCAGCGAGCCGGAGGTATCCAGATCTCCGCTCAGGGCGAGCTGCGAATCGAGCAGCGAATAGGCGCTTCCGGACGAGTTGGGAGCGCTGGGACCGGAGCGCCGAGCGAGGAGGCTCATCTGCGAGGGCGGCTGGGGTGAAACGTGCGGCGGACCCGCTCGGGTCTCGCTGATTCTCGTTCTCCTCAGGACGCGTCAGCCGCGACGGAGGGCACGGCATGAAAACTCCCGTGACCGACGTCACCGACGCTCGGTGACGCGGTCCGGTCAATCTCGGTTTGAGGCGCATCCATCTCGCCAGGAGGGGTATGAGATGGCACAGGCCCTGCCTTATGAGCCCGCGCTCGATCATCGGCTAACGCCGACCACTTGTGGAGGTTGTATGCGCTCGATCATCAAGACGATTCTTTTCGCGCCCGCGCTCATGCTCGGCGTCGCGTGCAGCAAGGACCAGCCGGCCGACCCCGCGTTGAACAACGATCTGTCGCTCGCGGCGCAGGCCAATGCGAATGCCCGGCTCGATTCCATCTCCGCGGCAGAGCGGACGAATGCCGCTGGAGCATCCGCTCCTGTCGCCGCGCTTCGCTCGACCGCGCCAGCAGCACCGGCACGACGCTCGACGGCGTCTGCACCGGCTCGGCATCGCTCGACGTCCGGAAACTCCGGTTCGAGCGCTGGCTCGAGCAGCGGTACGACGGTTGCGGCCGAGCCGCGCGTCGAGACGACGAAGAACACGAAGCGTGATGCCGCCATCGGTGCCGCCGCCGGCGCCATCATCGGAGCGACCACGAGTCGCGACAAGGTGAAGGGCGGGATCATTGGCGCCGCAGCTGGCGGCATTCTGGGCGGCGTGATCGGGAACAACGTCGATATCCAGAAGAAGAAGGCTCCGTAAGCGCACCGTCGAATCGATGCGTGAGCCACCATCGCGTGAGCAGGGTGGATCCGACGAGCGGCTGTCTGCTCGGCGTCCGGCGGACATGCCGGAGCAGAGTGGCGCGACGCTCGTCGAGCATCTCGTCGACAAGCTCGCGCGCGCCGAGCGCGAGCTGGGATCGGCGCGCGAGGCGGCGGCGGAGGACGCACGGCATCGCGCGTTGCTTCGCGGCGCGGCGCGCCAGGTCGCCGCGGCCGACGTTCTCGCCGCCGACGTCGTTCGCCCTGCGCTGGCGGTGCTCGGTCAGTGGTGCCTGCTCGATCAGGTCGCCAACGGGCAGGGTGAGCGACTTCTGATCACGGCGAATCCGGATCTCGATCCCCTCGCCAGTCTGCTGCAGGGGACCGTGCGCCTCGACGGCGAGGGAAGCCTGGGTATCGTGCGCGCACTGCGCCGTCGCCGCACCGAGCGCCTCGATCACGTCACGCTCGAGTCGCCATCAGGGCGTCTCGACGACGCGCCGCAGGCGCCGGCGCTCGACGCCCTCGAGCGATTGGCGGTTGGTCCAGTGATCGTCTCGCCCATCACGGCGCGCGGCCGGATCGTGGGGGCGCTCACTTTCGGGCGGGCGCACGACGACCGCCTCTACACCGATCAGGAGCAGCGACTGGCCGAGGAGCTCGCACAGATCATCGGCCTGGCCTTCGAGCATCAGCGAGTCACGGCGGTCGCGGAAGCGGCTGCTCGCACCAAGTCCGAATTCCTGGCGATGATGAGCCATGAGCTGCGAACTCCGCTGAACGCGATCGCCGGCTACGCGCAGCTGCTCGAGATGGGGTTTCGCGGACCGCTCAGCGAAGGGCAGCGAGACGCCGTGAGCCGTATTCTCCGTGGGCAGGAGCATCTGCTCACCCTGGTCGACGCGGTGCTCACCTTCTCTCGGCTGACGAGCGGGCGACTGGCGATCGATTCCACGGAGCTCGACGCGTCCGACCTGATCGATCTCGCCAGCGAGCCCTTGGTCGTGGAGTTCGCGGCGCGAGAGATCGACTTCCGGATACTTCCCTGTCCCGAGAAGTCGCGCGTGTGCGCCGACCGCGAGCGCGCGGTGGAGATCCTTCGCCACCTGCTGTCGAACGCGCTCAAGTTCACTCGTCGGGGGGGCGCTGTGACGGTGGGGTGCGACCCGGGCCCCGGGCTGATCGAGTTCGTGGTGTCCGATACGGGTCTCGGCATTCCCGACGGACAGCGGGAATCGATCTTCCAGCCGTTCGTGCAGGTCGAGAAGGGGCTCACGAGGTCCGCGGACGGGAGCGGCCTGGGTCTTTCGATCGGCCGGGAGCTCGCGGAGCGCATGGGCGGCTCGCTCACTGTGACGAGCGAGGTCGGGACCGGCTCCCGGTTCGTCCTCTCGCTCGTGCGGGCGGTCGACGATCCCGTGCCCAGCGCGATTGACAGTACTCCGGGCGCGGGCTAATATTCGGGGCTGCGTCGCCCGCGCGCACGGTTCCCGCGATTCAAGGGAGCTTGCGCGCGTGGGGCCTTTTTCATTTCAAGGGCGTCGTCTCGCAGCGTTGCCTCGCGCCCTCAGCGCGACAATCACACAGGAAGGACGAACTGATGGTCGAGATTCATCTCGAAGAGAGCGATCGACTCGATTGGGCGCTCAAGGCGTTCAAGCGCAAGATCGCCAAGGCCGGAATCCTCAAGGATCTCCGCAAGAAGCGTTACTACGTCAAGCCGAGCGAGGCTCGGCAGCTCAAGGCCGCCGCCGCACGTCGCCGCAGCCGTACCGAGCGCTCGCGCTGAGCCCCCAGGGCTAGCGCAAGGAACGGATGGCGAAAGAAGACGCGATTCAGCTGGAAGGCTCGGTCACCGAGGTGCTCCCGAATGCCACCTTTCGGGTGCAGCTGACCAATGGGCACAACGTGCTCGCGACACTGGGCGGCAACATGCGCCGCTTCCGAATCCGGGTACTCGCCGGGGATCGAGTGACGATCGAGGTCTCTCCATACGATCTCACACGCGGCCGGATCACCTTCCGACACAAGAACTGATCGGTACCGACTGACCCGCCACTCCGGCGGGTCTTCGTGTCTCGGGCGTGTGGTTCACCGCTCCGTGGCGAGCCTCACGACGTCCGATTCGAGGGTGGTGCGCACGATCGGCATCCGCAGCCGGCTGCGAACGCGCGCGAGCAACAGGGCCGACACGACGATCAGGCCGGCGACGAGCCCCCACCACAGGCCGGTCGCGCCGAGCGGCGTGAAGAACCCGAGCGCGACACTCAACGGAAATCCCGCGAGCCAGAAGCCGGCGAGGTTGATGAGGAAGGGCGCCCGTGTGTCGCCCAGCCCGCGCAACACGCCAGCGCTCACGGCCTGGATGCCGTCGAAGACCTGAAACACGCCGGCGATCGGAATGAGCGTGGCGGCGAGCGCGGCGACTGGGACATTGGTGGTGTACAGCGCGGCGATCGCGTGCGGCACGACGAGCAGCACCACACCGGTGCACAGCATGAATCCCGCACCGCAGAAGAGCGCCGTGCGCGCGCGCTCCCGCACACCGTGTGCGTCGCCCTCACCCGCCGCGTGACCAACGCGCACCGCCGCGGCAGCGCCCACGCCTAGCGGCACCATGAAGGTGAGGCTCGCGAGATTCAACGCGATCTGGTGCGCCGCCATCTCGCGAGTCCCGAGAACGCCCATCAGCACGCCGATCGCCGAGAACACGCCCATCTCGAGCAGCTGCTGCAACCCGATCGGCGCTCCGAGCCGAATCATCTCGAGCAGCGGCGCGAGCCTGGTGGCATCGCGCCGCCACGGTATCAGCGAAGGGCGGAGCGTTCGCCACCCTCCGGCGCAGAGGAGAAGCGCCATCATCCATCGGCTCGCGAACGTCGCCCAGGCACTTCCCGAGGGACCCATCGCCGGCGACCCGAGGTGGCCGTAGACGAAGACCCAGTTCAGCCCGGCATTCACGACGTTCGCGACGACGACCGCGACGAGCAGCGGCCGCACGTCGTGCAGCGCCTGAAGGCTCTGTCGCAGCACCACGAAAGCGAGAAAGGGTGCGACACCGAGAATCGAGATACGCACGTACGGCGTGGCCATCTCCACCAGCACCGGCGGCTGCCGCAGCAGTTGCAGCACGCCATGCACCGGCCAGAGAACGACGCTCGTGATCAGCGTGAGTCCGAGCGCGAGTACCACGCCCCGCTGCACACCGATCGCGATGCGCTCGGAATCGCGGGCGCCTGCGGCCTGCGCGACGAGCGGATCGAGCACCATCAACGTGCCCGCGGAGAAAATGCTGAGCGTGACGAAATAGAGGTTGCCCAGCGCGACCGCCCCCAGCGCCTCGGCGGACACGCGCCCGACCATCAGCGTATCCACGACGCCCATCATGAGCAGGCCGACCTGCGCGAGCACGATCGGCAGCGCGAGCCGAGTCATCGCGGAGAGCTCGGCGCGGCTGGGGAGGAGCATGCAGGGAAAAGTGCGAGGGGCGAAATCGGGCGCGCAGGTGTACGACACTAACTTATGCCGATGTGGCCTCGACTTCCGACCATGCTCTTGCACGCGCTCGTCGTGTGCGCAGTGGCGCCGCTCTCCGCGCGCGCCCAGCGGCCGGATGAACATGCGGGGATGGCCGGCATGTCGATGCCGGACAGCGGCGCGTCATCGCGCTGGCATGTCATGGCGCAGGCAATCCCGGTGCTCACCCACGCCGCGCACACGGCGGGAGGCACGAACCTCACCGAAGCCTATCTCGCGCAGACGGTGCTGATGGTGCGCGGCAGTCTCTGGACCGGTCACGCGCAGCTCGA
>JBDTOD010000049.1:0-27990 GCA_039933415.1 bacterium | reverse complement strand
GGCGGTCGGTCTCGAGCTGCGTTTCGCCAGGACCGCGCACGCCGATGCCGCCGCGGAACTTCTCGAGGTGGGTCCACATCCGCGTCAGCCGCGGCAGCGTGTATTCGAGCTGCGCGAGCTCTACCTGCATCTTCGCCTCGCTCGAGCGTGCGCGGGTGGCGAAGATATCGAGGATCAGCTCCGCGCGGTCCACCACCCGCGTGCCCACGATCGTCTCGACGTTGTTGCCCTGGCTCGGCGAGAGCTCGTCGTCAAAGATGATGAGCGTCGCCTGCTTCTCCTGCACCAGCGCCTTGAGCTCCTCGATCTTTCCCTTGCCGAGATACGTGCCAGGGTGCGGACGATCGAGTTGCTGCGTGATGTGTCCGACGACAGTGGCCCCGGCCGTGTCGGCGAGGCGTTCGAGCTCGCGCAGATGCTCGTCGAGCAGCTTGAGCGCCCCCGCCCGCTTCGCCGGCGTGCCGACGAGCAGCGCGCGCTCGACGAGCGGGGTGACGGAGATCAGTTCGCGTGCGATGTGCGGGCCTCTACTGGCGAGAGTTGCCGCCGAGCGCGTTGAACCGCCCGGTGGAGGAATAGGGCACGGTGAAGTTGCCAACGACGGTGCCCACGGTGACGTCACCGTTGACGCGGTAGCTCACTCCACCGGAGTTGAGCAGCTGGCGGCCCGCCGCGCCCACGCCCGAGTACGTGAAGTTCACCGGGATGGTCACCACGGACGAGTCGTTGCTGTTCACCGTGAAGCGATTGTCCACGGTGCCCGTCGCGAACGGCACACTGTCGCCGACGATGACGTTGTACGACATCCGCGTCGCGTCCATGCGATAGCCGTTCGGGTTGTACACGCTGAGGCGCACGTCGAGGTTGCCGCCCGTGAGCCCGACACCGTTCACCTTCACGTCCTGCAGGTGCACGATCGGCTGTTGGAACGCCTGCTTTCCGAGGGCACTGCACCCCGCCGTGATCGCGATCGCGGCCGTGGCCGCACCCAACATCAGACGACGCATGGTTCACTCTTCCGTTGACGGTTGCCGGCCCTGGTTGCGCGAAGGGGACTCCTGCGCGCGAGCGCGAAGCTCCTCCCACCACGCCAGCCGCTTCGCGATCTCCTTCTCGAACCCGAACGGGCCCGGGGCGTAGAACGCGGAGCCGGCCAGCTCCTCGGGGAGGTACTCCTGCGGGATGTATGCCTCCGGTACGGCATGCGCGTACTGATACCCCTCGTGATACCCCAGTTCCTTCATGAGCGCGGTAGGAGCGTTGCGCACGTGGAGCGGCACCGGTGCCGCTGGATGCGATCGCGCCGCGTCGAGCGCCGCGTCGAGCGCCATCTTGCTGCTGTTCGACTTCGGTGCGGTTGCGAGATAGATCACCATCTGCGCCAGAGGAAGATATCCCTCCGGCGCGCCCAGCATGTGGTAGGCGTCACGCGCCGCCACGGCAAGCTTCAACGCTTCGGGATCGGCCAGCCCGATGTCCTCCGCCGCCATCGCGATCGCGCGCCGGAAGATCACCATCGGATCCTGCCCGCCCTCGAGCATCCGCGCCATCCAGAACAGCGCCGCCTGCGGATCACTGCCGCGCAACGATTTGTGAAAGGCGCTGAGGATGTTGTAGGTCTCCTCCCCACCCTTGTCGTATCGCGCGAAGCGAAGCTGCGCTGCGTCGCGCGCGACCTGCGCGGTGATGTGACCGCCGGTGCCGACGTGGCCCGCGGCCGCCTCCAGCACCGTCAAGGCACGACGCGCATCGCCGTCCGCCTCGACGGCGAGCAGCTCCACCGCGTCGTCGTCCACGGTCAGCCCTTCCGCACCCAGCCCACGCTTCGCGTCGCCGAGCGCGCGCCGCACCACCCCCGTCACGTCCGCTGGCGAGAGCGGGCGTAGCACGAACACCCGCACACGCGAGAGCAGCGCACCGTTGATCTCGAAGCTCGGGTTCTCCGTCGTCGCACCGATCAGCGTGATCGTTCCCGCTTCGACATGCGGGAGGAACGCGTCCTGCTGCGCCTTGTTGAATCGGTGGATCTCGTCGGCGAACAGGATCGTGCCCCGCCCCGTCTCCAGCCGATCCTCCGCCTCGCGGACGATCTCGCGCACGCGCGGCACGCCTTCCGTGACCGCGGAGAACGACACGAACTCGCGATCGGTATACCGCGCGATCAGCCGCGCCAACGTGGTTTTTCCCGTGCCGGGCGGACCCCAGAACACCATCGACGATACGCTCCCCTTCTCGATGCTCTCTCGCAGCGGCATGCCGGGCGCGAGCAGATGCATCTGGCCCGCAAACTCTTCGAGCGAGCGCGGACGCATGCGCGCGGCGAGCGGCTGCGCTGGGGCGGCCGCCGCGAACAACGACGGGCCCTGTCGGCCACGTGGTCCTCGTCGCTCGGCCATGCTCATGCCCCCGCCATCAGGCGCGCCAGGAAGTACACCGCGCTCCCGCCGACGAAGGCGAGCGGCAGCCGCCACCCGCCACGCGCGCGGAACTCCGGCACCAGGTTCGACATCCCCACGTACAGCGTGACACCGGCGGCCAGGGCGAGACCGTGATCGCGCAGCGCGCCGATGTAGCCGGTGAGCACGACGCCCGCGATCGTCGCCGCGCCGAGCGCCGCGGCGGCGAGCAGCGCGCGACCGCGACCCTGCCCGGCGGCAAGGAATAGACTGGAGATCGCGAGCCCTTCGGGCACCTTGTGGAGGATCACGGCGAGAAAGACCAGCGCACCGACCGCGCCACCGACCTCCAGACCACTCGCCACCGCCACGCCGTCCACGAACGTGTGCAGCAGCAAACCCACGAGCGCGGCCACACTCACCGCTTCGGATACGTGATGCGTTTCTTCGCCAAAGTGGAAATGCGTCCCGATCACGTGTTGCGTGATGTGCACGGCGAGATATCCGCCCAGCGCGACGATCGCTGCCGCTCGACCTCCCCTCGCCAGCGCCTCGGGAAAGAGGTCGATCATCGCCACGCTGATCATGAAGCCGGCGGCGAACGCCAGCATCGCGTCGAGCGCGCGCACGCTCCACTTCGATCGCCACGTGACGGCGAGCGCACCGAGCATATTCGCGCCCGCGGCCGCCACCGCGTAGATGAGCTTGCCGTCCGTCACGATGCGCTCACTCGCTTCCGCTGCGTCGTGCGAGCGATCACACGCGCTGCAGCGCCAGGCGCTCCGCCGCCGTGGCCACGGCGTTCACGAGGTCCGGTGCAGCGGGAAACGCCTGCCGGCGGATCTTCCAGCTCTTCGGCCGCACTCGGCTCTGCTCCTCGAGACCACGTCCCTCGAGCAGATAGAGCCAACGGTCCGACTTGGAGTAGATGAACAGCTCGAGGTGCGGGTTGAGCGAGAGCTGATCCTCCGGCGTGTACACGCTCACCTCCACACCGCCGAACCGCGCGAGCAGCAGCTTGAGGCGAGCGATCGTGTCGCGTACGTCCGGCAGCGGCAGCGCCTCTCCCTTCCATTTCCGTCCACTCCGCAGGTCGTCGGCGTACAGATCGACAGCCGGGTTCAACAGCTCCGAGAGGTTCCAGAAAAGGTCCACCACACGCTCCGCATTCGCGACGATGTGCGCCGTGTAGACGCCCTCGTTCTCCGTGAACGTGAAGCCGTCGGTGCTCGCCCTGAACCGGCGCCAGATGGATGCCTCGGGCTGCTTGCCGCGAAAGAACATGCGCGCCTAGTGCTCGGTCGAAGGATGATCCGCGGTCCCGGATTGACCGCCCGCCGACGCCGCGAGACGCGGAACCTCGGCGAGCAGTGCGTCCGGCGTGTTGCGAGCCGGATCCTCGAGCACCAGCTCGAGCAATGCGTGGAGAATCTTAGCATAGATCGGCCCAGCCGGGATGCCCGCGCGTCGCAGATCGTCGCCAGTCACGCGGAGATCCGCCAGCGCAATCGGGTCGCGGTAGAGAATTTCGCGCATCCGCCTGTGCAGGGCGCGCACCGCGCCGTCGCTCGGCGCCGCGATCCCCGCGCTCCGCTGCGCCGCCCAGCGCGCCGCCGCCACGCGCAGAAAAGCACCCGCATGCATGCGCCCGAGCCGCGCCAGCCAATGCCGCACGGTCATATCGGAGAGCGCGCCGCCGACGAGGCACATCGAGATCTCCGCGCCCATCGTCCGCCATCGCTCTACGAGCGCGGCGACCCACGCCGTCTCGTGCTTGGAGAAGCGGAGCGCGGTCATGGTCCCCCTCGCCTCGCTGGGCGAGACGTCGAGAAAGAGCGCGGCAAGACGGTTGGAGGTGCGCTGGGGTAGTGCGCGTCCTCCCTCAGTGGCGCGCGGCAGCGCGTCGAGCGTCGCCAGCGAGAGCTCGGACAGCGCGGACAGCGACGGCGCGAGCACCGCGAGGGCCCCCGCGTCGCGCCAGAGCCGCAGCGCGCCGCCAGGTCGCCGCACCTGCTGCATCGTCTTCACCAGCTCCTGCTGCACCCGCTCTGCCGAGAGCCTCGTGAGGTGCGGCGCCGACGCGTGTATCGCGTCGAGCGTCGCCGGATCGATCGTGAACTCGTAGCGGCTCGCGAAGCGGATCGCGCGCAGTGCGCGCAGCCGATCTTCGCGCATGCGCTGTTCAGCGTCGCCCACCGCGCGCACCACGCCGGCCCGGAGATCGTCCTCGCCGTGATACGGGTCGCGCAGCTCCCGCGTGCGGGGACGATAGGCGATCGCATTGATCGTGAAGTCGCGCCGAGCGAGATCCTCGTCCAGGCTCGCCCCGAACTCCACCTCGGCGTGCCTCCCGTCGGTCTTCACATCGTGGCGGAACGTGGTGATCTCGTGCGGGACGCCCGCGTCGTCGAGCACGGCGACCGTGCCGAACTCGATGCCGACGGGGATCGTCTTTCGCCGTCCGAACAGCTCGCGCACCTCCTCAGGCTTCGCCGACGTCGCGAGGTCCCAGTCGAGCGGCCGCCCGCCGAGCAGCGCGTCGCGGATCGCGCCACCCACGCACCACGCCTCGAAGCCCGCCGACTCCAGTCTGCGGGCGATCTCGAGTACGCTGGTTGTCGGGTCGAGTCGGGACACGCGAGACAACTTACTACGCGAAGGCGGGCCCGAGCGGCACTTTGGCCGTGAAGGGCTTCACGTGACAAACATTTGTAGCTACATTTGAGGCTCACCCGCCACCACGGTTGCCGATGCCCCAACTGCTCCCGTATCTCGACGCCGCCGCCGCGCACCCCGACTTCAAGCGCGAAGTGCTCGACTTCGTGAAGGGTGCTCCAGCGACGCGCATCGAGCTTCAGGGGTACGCGCCGCGGGTGAAGGTCGAGCGAGTGCTCATCCAGCTGCTGCACGAGCATCCCACGCTGCCGATCGAGCGGGTTCGGGTCTCGGGCCGCTCCGGATGCTCCGACTTCACGGGTGAGATCGTGGCGTACGCGGGCGACGTGGAGCACCGGTTCGCCTTCACCTGGGACTGCTCGTGGCGCGCGCAGCAGCTCGGCTGGAAGGACTGCTTCGGCTTCTGGGATCAGGCCCGCGCCGCGCGCGAGTTCGGGTTCCGCTGCTTCGAGCGTTGGGAGCCGGTCTCCGGCTGAGCGCCGTGCTGACCCTCGAGATCACCGACTGCCGAACAGCTCTCTCAGGCGCGCGGTGTCGTAGCCTGCTCCAATAGCAAGCATCGCCTCGACGCGCGCCTGACCGGGCCGTCGCTCACTGGCGAAGATCGCACCCGCTTCCAGCAAGCGCCGCCCGCCACCCGGATAGCCGTACGTCGGGCCCACGCGGCCGCGAAGCGCCCGTGACGCGACGATGACCGGACGCCCGCTCTCGACCCATCGGAGCACCCCCTCGAACATCGCCGGCGGTACGTTGCCCCGCCCCATCGCCGCGATGACGACCGCAAGCGCGCCCGTCTCGCGCGACGCGTCGAGCAGGCGTGCGTCGGCGCCGGCCCAGGCGTACACGATGTCCACGGGCTCGGCGGGCCGCTCGGGCGCCAGCGGCTCGGGCATCTCCATCAGTGCGCGACGGTAGATCACCCTTCCCTCGTCGACTTCACCAAGCGCGCCGAGACCCGGGGATTCGAACGCATCGCGTGCTTCGGTGTGGGTCTTCGTCACCTCGAGCGCGCTGTGGATTCGTTCGTCGAGGCAGACGAGCGTTCCCTTCCCCCGAGAGTTGGTGCTGGCGGCGACGCGCGTTGCGTTCAGCAGGTTCGCTGGACCGTCCCACCCGAGGTCGCTCGCCGGCCGCATCGCCCCCGTGAAAACCACCGGTTTGTCCGGCGACAACGAGCGCGCGACGATGTACGCCGACTCCTCGAGTGCGTCGGTCCCATGCGTCACGACCACGCCATCCACTTCGTATCGCGCGAGATGTTCGGCGATGCGGTTCCGAACCGCCCACATGCGCTCGACCGTCATGTGCGGACCCGGCACGCGACCCCACTCGTCCACTTCGATGTCCGCGACCGCCTCGATGCCCGGCGTGAGTCGCAGGATCTCTTCACCGGTCAGCGTCGGCACCGCACCGCCGAGCGCCGCGTCGAACGTCATCGAGATCGTTCCGCCGGTGAACAGCAGCACGATCATCGGATTGCCTCCGTCACCGACCGAGGAACAATTCGCGGAATCGTGCGAAGATGCTGCTCGTCATCGGCAGCGGAGGAACGGGCAACAGGGGCTCACCGTCGAGGAGCAGCCTGGCGTTCGTTCGCGTGAGCAGATCCGCATGCTCCGGCGTGCCGACCTCGCGCAGCCAGTCGCGCGCCGTTGCCAGCGTGCGCGAGTCGCCGTGATTGTCACTGGAGAACATGTCCACCAGCCCTTCCTCGACGAGCTGGCGCGACATCTTGGCAATGCGTCCACGCCCCGCGAGTCCCGCCGTGTCCATCTGGATCACGGCGCCCGCGCGTCGCCAACCGGCCACCTTGTTCGCCGTGCATCCCCAGTAGCGCTCGGGATGCGCGAGCACGGGGACCACGCCCGAGCAGCGAATGCGATACAGCTCGTCGCCTCCCTGCTCCGGCACACCCGAGAGTGGAAACTCGACGAGCACCGCATTCGAGCCACCGAGTGCGAGCTTGCTCGAGCGCAGATCCCGATTCGGCTCATCGAGCATGATCTCCCACCCGAGCCGCAGCTCCGGAACCGCCGGCGCGGCGGCGCGAAGCTCCTCGAGAAGCTCGAGGTGTCGCTCGTACGGCGCGTCGGCGGCTCGCGATGCACTGAGGTGCGGTGTCAGCACGACGCATTCGACACCGTCCGCGGCGAATGTCTGCAGCACGGAGACCGACGTCTCGATCGACCGCGAGCCGTCGTCCACGTTCGGCAGGAGATGCGAGTGCAGGTCGATCATCGTGCGTTCGCGCTACGCGGACGGCGAGGATGCGACGCGCGCGCCGAGCGCCGCGATGCGCGACATCGCGCTCGACGCGAGCGACGACAGCGCCGCGGGCCGTTCGCTCGCCGCCTCGAAGGCGTACGTCACCAGAGCATCCGCCGCGAGCAGGTCGATCGCCGATTCGCGCGACGTGGCGTTGTCGCGCAGCAGCGCGTCGACGACCCGTTCACCGGCGCGGAGGCAGGCATCGGCGGCTTCGCACTCGTCGGCTTCCAGCGATCCCGCGAGCGCGAGATCGATCCGCGAACGAAGCGCGGGGGGTGGCGCCGGACGTCTCGCGTCGAGCCATCCGGAGATCGTCATGCGCTCGCCAGCATCGCGGCAATCAGCGCTGGCGCCTCGTCCAGCGCAGAGCGCATCCGCTCGGCGTCGGGCACGCCCGCCTGCGCCATGTGCGGCTTCCCGCCGCCCCGGCCGCCGGCGATCGCCGCAACGTCTCGAACGATCGCGTCGGCGCGGACGCCGCGCGCACGCAGATCGTCGGTCACCACGACGAGCAGCGAGCCCTTGCCGTCTTCGAGACGCGCAGCGAGCAGGCCGACTCCGCTCTGCAACTGCTCACGCAGCGCGTCGCCGAGTGTCTGCAGCGACCTGGCGTCGTCCACGGCGACCTGGCCCAGCACGAGCCGCGCACCGTTGCCGCCGAGCGGCGTCGCCGCGGCCATGAGCTGTTGCAGCTGGTCACCTCCGCCACGCTGCGCCTCCTCGAGCTTCTTCTCCAGCGCGCGCCGCTCCTCGGCCAACTGCTGCACGCGCTTCTCGACACCCGCCACCGGCGCGCGCACCAGCTCTGCCACACGCGAGAGCGCGCGCTCCTGGTCGCGCAGGTACGCGTACGCGCCCGGCCCCGTCAGCGCCTCGACGCGCCGCACGCCGCTCGCGACGCCGGTCTCGGCGAGAATCCGGAACAGTCCGATCTCCGACGTGTTCCGCACGTGCGTCCCGCCACACAGCTCCATCGAGATCTCGGGAACGTCGACCACGCGTACCACGTCGCCGTACTTCTCGCCGAACAGCGCCATCGCGCCGCGTGCGCGCGCGTCCGCGTAGGGCATCTCCGTCCACGTCACAGGCCGGCTCCGCCAGATCTCCCGGTTCACGATCGCCTCCACCTCGGCGAGCTTCTCGACCGGCACTGGTCCATGATGCGTGAAGTCGAAGCGCAGGCGATCGGGCGCGACGAGCGAGCCCGCCTGATGCACCGCGTCGCCAAGCATGCTGCGCAGCGCCGCATGCAACAGGTGCGTCGCCGTGTGATTGCGCTCCGTGTCTCTGCGGCGATCCGACGGAACGCGCGCCTGCACCGTGCCCCAATGGAACTCGCCGGTCAGACGCCCGAGTGCCGCGGAGCGCCCTTCGAGCTTGCGCACGCCGTCCACGTCGATGCGCCACCCGTCGCCGACGATCTCGCCCTCGTCGGACACCTGGCCGCCCGACTCGGCGTAGAACGGCGACTCGCTCAGCAGGACGGCGACGCGATCCCCTCCGAGGCGGCGCAACGCGACGACGTCAGTCTCCAGCTCCACCGCGTCGTATCCGACGAAGGTGCTGTCACGCGTGGACGGGTCGCGACGTTCCCACTGCGCGATCTCGCCGAGCGCATCAGCCTCGACGCCGAGCTTGCGCGATTTGCGTTCGTCCTTGGAGCGCGTCCGCTGCTCGCCGAGCGACCGCTCGAACCCCGCGAGGTCGACGGTGTAGCCGCGCTCCTGCGCCATCAGCTCCGTCAGATCGATCGGGAAGCCGAACGTATCGTAGAGACGGAATGCGTCCTCACCGCTGATCGTGCCCTTGTCGGTCGACTCGGCGGGCGCGAGCTGCTCGAAGCGCGCGAGGCCACCTTCGATCGTCGCGAGAAATGCCTGCTCCTCCACGCGCGTCGTCTGCAGCAGATGCTCCGCGCGCTGGCGGAGCTCGGGAAAGACGTCGGCCATCGTGTCGATCACCGTCTGCACCACGTGCACCAGCGTCGGCTCGCGCCGGCCGAGCAGATACGCGTGCCGCACCGCGCGGCGGAGAATGCGCCGCAGCACGTAGCCACGTCCTTCGTTCGACGGAAACACGCCGTCGGCGAGCAGAAACGCCACCGCGCGCGCGTGGTCCGCCAGCACGCGGAACGACGCCGGATCCACCGCGTTCGGGACGACGTCAGAGCCGCCAGCGCCCCCGGAGACTCGAACGCCCGTGCGGTGCTCGTCACTCTGCCGCCCCCAATACTCGAAGCCGACAGTCTCCTCGACCGTGCGGATGAGCGGTGCGAACAGATCCGTGTGGAAGTTGTTCGTCACGCGCTGCTTCACCGCGGCGATGCGTTCGAGCCCCGCGCCGGTGTCCACCGACGGCTTGGGCAACGGCTGGAGCACACCGTCCGCCTGCCGATCGAATTGCATGAACACGAGGTTCCAGATTTCCAGGAACCGACCCGCCTCCGCACCCTCGACGAACGCGTCGTGCGAGAACTCGTCGCGCCCGAGATCCGTCCACTCACCCGAGGCGCCAGCCGGAAAGCGGAAGTCGGTCGCCGTCTTCGCGAGATCGACGTAGATCTCCGTGCACGGACCGCATGGACCGGTGTCGGCCATCTGCCAGAAGTTGTCCTTGTCGCCGAGACGGTACACCCGCGACGCCGGCAGCCCCGCGATCTCCTGCCAGAGTGCGAACGCCTCGTCGTCCGAGTGATGCACGGTGACGCGCAGCAACGCTGGATCGATCGCGAGCTCGCTCGTCACCAGCTCCCACGCGAACCGGATCGCGTCGCGCTTGAAGTAGTCGCCGAACGAGAAGTTGCCCAGCATCTCGAAGAAGGTGTGATGCCGTGCGGTATGCCCCACCTGCTCGAGATCGTTGTGCTTCCCGCCCGCCCGCACGCATTTCTGCGACGTCGTCGCGCGGCGCCGGCCGTCGGGCGGCTCCTCCATGCCGAGGAAGACTTTCTTGAACTGCACCATCCCGGCATTTACGAAGAGCAGCGTCGGATCGTCGCCGGGCACCAACGAGGAGCTGGCGCGGATCGCGTGCTGCTGGCGCGCGAAATAGTCGAGGAAGCGGCGGCGGATCTCGGAGGCGAGCATAGTTCCAGAATATAGCCCAGCGCCTGCCCGCTGGGAGTTGCCGCGTCTGCTCGCGTCACGCGACATTGCGGCGTGCCCGACGCTCGCCCCCTCCTCGCCATCGTCGACTTCGCCGACGACGTGCTCTCCGCGCCGGTGCGACGCCGCTTCGAGTCGCCCCTGCACCAGCTGCGCGCCGACGCGCTCGCGGAAGTCATCCCGGTGCTCGACGAAGCCGACCGGCTCGCTCGCTCCGGACTCTGGGTCGTCGGCTTCGTGTCCTACGACGCAGCACCAGCGTTCGACTCGGCGTTCCACGCGGCGCGAGACGCGACGATGCCGCTCGCCTGCTTCGCGGCGTTCACTGGTCACGGCGTCGAAGCGCCAACCGATGACGTCGACGCGCACGTCGTGGGATCGGTTCTCACCAGCGAGAGCGCTGTATCAGATGGCGACTACGACGACGGCGTCCAGCGCGTCCACGAGCACATCGCTGCGGGTGACGTCTATCAGGTCAACCTCACGGTGCCGTTCGTCGGGTCGTCGTCGCTCGACCCGATCGACCTCTACGAGCGGCTGCGATGTGCGCAGCGGGGCCGCTACTCGGCCTACCTCGACTTCGGCGACTTTCAGATCATGTCCGCGTCGCCCGAGCTGTTCTTCGAGCGACACGACACCACGCTTCGCACCCGCCCCATGAAGGGCACGGCGGTGCGTGGCCTGGACTCGGCGCGCGACCTCGATGCACGACGCACACTCATCGAATCGGAGAAGGACCGCGCCGAGAACGTCATGATCGTCGATGTGGCTCGCAACGACGTCGGCCGCATCGCGCGCACTGGCACCGTACGCGTGACCAGCCTGTGCGATGCCGAGCGCTATCCGCGGGTGTGGCAGCTCACGTCCACCGTCGAGGGACAAGTCGAGCCGGAGATCGCGCTGTCACGCGTGTTCAGCGCGCTCTTCCCTCCCGCGTCGATCACCGGGGCGCCGAAGGTTCGCGCCACGCGCATCATCCGAGCGCTCGAGCGCACGGCGCGAGGAGTCTACTGCGGAGCGATCGGCCTCATCAGGCCTGGCGGCGACGCAACGTTCAACGTGGCGATCCGCACCGCCTGGAGCCGCGACGACGGGCGAACCGTGCGCCTGAGCGCGGGCGGCGGCGTGACGATCGACTCCACCCCCGCCGGCGAGCTCGCTGAGCTCCGTGCCAAGCTCGAGGCGTTCACCGTGCCGGCACCTCGGCCCTCCCTCTTCGAGACGATCCGTTTCGAGCATGGTCGTCCCGTCCGCCTCGAGCGCCACCTGGCCCGGTTGTCGGCGTCGGCCGACTACTTCGACCTCCCCTTCGACGAGTCGCGAGCGAGGGAGCAGCTCGCTCGAGCGGGGCTGCTCGCATGCGAGTGGCCCGCCGCGAGGTGCAGGCTCGTCCTCTCGCCGAATGGGTCGCTCGACGCACTCGCCGAGCCGTTCGTCGATGCGCCGGCACACGCGCCCGCGCGCATGGTCGCCCTTGCGCTCGAACCCGTCGACACGCGCGACGTGCGGATCTATCACAAGACCACCGAGCGCGCACCGTACGAGCGTGCGCTGAGCGCGGCGGGAGCCGCGTTCGACGTCCTGCTCTGGAACGAATCAGGTGAAGCGACCGAGCTGTCGCGGGGCAACCTCGTCGCCGCCATCGCGGGCGAGCGGTTCACGCCACCCGTGTCGTGCGGGCTGCTTGGGGGCACGCTGCGCGCCGAGCTGCTCGAATCGCGCGCGATCGCCGAGCGGGTGCTGACGCTCGAAGCGCTTCGAGGGGCGGAGCGGCTCTGGTTCATCAACTCGCTCCGAGGCTGGGTGCCCATCACACTGGGCGACTGAGCCGTCCGCGGTCGCTACTCCTCGGACGCGTCGGTGCCCTCGTCCGCCGAGAGACCCGAGCCGACGGCGTTCATCGCGGACTTGATGTCGTCTGCGTCATAGCCTCGACGGGCGAGAAAGGCGTACAGTCTCCGACGGCGGACGGGAGGTTCAACGCCCCGCAACGAGCGAAGCTTCTTTCGCGCCGCCATCTCGACGATCTCACGTTGGTCCACCCCCTCTTCCTCGAACACCGTGGCGATCGCCGCGTCGCTGACAGTGCGCGCAACGCCCTTCCTCGCGAGGTCCTGCTGCACGCGGCGGCGCGACAGTTGGGCGCCGAGTACCTTGGCTCGCGTGAACGACTGGGCGAAGGCCGCGTCGTCGAGCAGGCCGTTTTCCTGTAGCCGGAGGACGGCCCAATCGACATGCGCCTTCTCCTCGCCCTTTCGAACGAGAGATCTGGCCAGCTCGGCCGCTGAGCGCGCGCGAAAGGCGAGCACGTTCAGCGCGCGGTCGTACGTCTTGAACCGGGCCGCCTCGATCGCGATCTGATCCTCGACGCCGGCGACGGAACGACCGACGGCGAGCTGGAGCTCCTCGATGGCCAGGAGTGAGAGGACGGCGAACGATTTTCCGTCGACGATGATCTCGAACCGACCGGGTTGGCGCGCCGCGGGAAGTATCGCCGATATCACAGACATGATGTCGACCTCTCGTGTGTTTACAAACGACAGATGTGGCGGGGCGATACAACAGGACGTACCGGCACAAAGGGTCCTTCTACGGTGACCGTTTACGCCAGAGGTCGGCATACGCTGGCGGCGCGCAGAGACTCGCTCGCGCTACTGGAAGACCACCCGCTCGGCGACCGCCCGCTCGATGTCACATCTCTGTCCGGGCAACCGCCAGCGGACGAATCGTTTACGCACCGCGCCGTACAAAATGGGAGGCGCGCGGGCAAAAAGAGGCCGGGGAGCGTTCCCTGTCACGGTGGGGATTCCGGGCCCCATCGCTTTCAGAGAGCGACTCCCCGGCCTCGATTTGCCGGACTACCCGCGATTCGCGGGACAGCAATTTCTCGCATTTGCGGTGCCAGAGCCGGAAGGCCCAAGCACTCCCATCTCCGGCCTTTATTCGGTCTCGTCCGGCTCGGCAGCCCCGGCCGGCTCGCCACCGATGCCGAGCACCACCTTCACCTGTTCCTCGATCTCCGCCATGATGGCCGGATTGTCCTTCAGGTACATCTTCGCGTTCTCGCGACCCTGGCCGATCTTCTGACCCTTGTAGCTGTACCACGCGCCGGACTTCTCGATGATGTTCGCTTCGGCACCGATGTCCACGAGCAGCGACGTGTGGCTGATCCCTTCCGAGTACATGATGTCGAACTCCGCCTGCTTGAACGGTGGCGCGACCTTGTTCTTCACCACCTTCACGCGGACATGCGATCCGACCACCTCCTCCTTCTCCTTCACCGGCCCGATGCGTCGGATGTCGAGCCGCACCGACGCGTAGAACTTGAGCGCCTTGCCGCCAGTCGTCGTCTCGGGGTTGCCGAACATGACGCCGATCTTCTCGCGCAGCTGGTTGATGAAGATCACGATCGTCTTGGAGCGCGCGATCGCGCCGGTCAGCTTGCGCAGCGCCTGGCTCATGAGCCGCGCCTGAAGACCCATGTGCGACTCGCCCATGTCGCCCTCGATCTCGGCCTTGGGCACGAGCGCCGCGACGGAGTCGATGACCACGATGTCCACGGCGCCGGAGCGCACGAGAATCTCGCAGATCTCGAGCGCCTGCTCGCCGGTGTCCGGCTGCGAGATCAGCAGCGCCTCCACATCCACACCCAGCTTGCGGGCGTACTCGGTGTCGAGCGCGTGCTCCGCGTCGATGAAGGCGGCGACACCGCCCATCTTCTGCGCGTTGGCCACGACGTGGAGACAGAGCGTCGTCTTGCCACTCGACTCCGGGCCGTAGATCTCCGTGACGCGACCGCGCGGGATCCCGCCGACGCCGATGGCGGCATCGAGGTTGATCGCGCCCGTGGGAACCGCTTCGACGCGAACCTTCTCCTTCGCGTCCATCCGCATGATCGAACCCTTTCCGCAGCTCTTCTCGATCTGCGCGATGGCGAGGCTCAGCGCCTTCTTCTTGTCGTCTGCGATCGTGGACACAGCCATTCTTCTACATCCTCTCGTTTGTCGTGGATTCCTCTGGCCACGCGGACATAAGCGTACCCGAAAAGCAGCCGACCGGATACCCGAATAAAATACGAAGACCCGGACCCGAAATCAAGCCGAAAGGTGAAGCGGAAATGCGCCCTCGATGTGCCGGATCCGAACTCGCTGGCCATCCACCAGCACCCCGACCACGTCGAACCGGTACGCATCCGACGCTCGGCCAAACCGCGCGACCCAGACGCGCGCAGAGCGCCCTAACTCCTTCTGTTTCCGCCAGTTGACCGCTTCGATCGGCCCCCCGAAGCCGTCCCCACGCCTCGCTTTCACCTCGACGAAGGCGATCACCCCCTCCCGCTCGACCACGAGATCGATGTCCCGGTGCCCGCTCCGGAACCGGCGCTGCACGACGCGCCAGCCCCGCGCCCGAAGCCACCGCTCCGCGATCCGCTCTCCCAGCTCCCCAAATGCCTGCGTGGCCGCTGACATGGACGGCAGAATACGAGCGACGCCCCCCAGGACGGCACCGATCCGATGCGACGTGGAGCGATCGCGTTCAGAATGAAATGCCACTGCTGTACGCGGGTAGCACGAGTACCGCGTATCCGGATTGGCAAACGGCCCCCCAGAATGCGTGGAGGGCCGTCCGCGAACATGACCTCTGACCGTCGCTGCGCTGTGCCGAAACTCCTTGCAAACCGTTACGATCGCCTTGATCGATTGCCCTTCGCAGAGAGCTCCTTTCGCCGGCGCCGATCTCTCCGAAAGAGGACCACATCGGGATGGCCAGTATGCCAATCCGAGTGTCCCGGCACGTCGGTCGTCCCGGCGGACACGTCGTTGTCGCTGCAGTGACTACTGAAGCACCGAGAGCAGTATGCCTCCTGCCGTCGCCTGCTCCGACTTCACCACCCGCGGCGCATCTCGTGTCACCCAGAGGCGCTGCGTCAGGACACCCGCGCGCAGCGTCACCACCCAGCAATCCATGTCCACCGACCCAACGCGAGTGCGCTCCGCTCG
Source organism: bacterium (assembly GCA_039933415.1). Classification (GTDB taxonomy): domain Bacteria; phylum Gemmatimonadota; class Gemmatimonadetes; order Gemmatimonadales; family Gemmatimonadaceae; genus AG11. Next base: position 12,546 of record JBDTOD010000049.1, on the reverse strand, counting down.
CTCGACGGCGATCTCCGCGTCGAGCGCGCGCGGCGTCGCCAGGTCGAACAACAGCAGCGACGCGGCGGCACGATAGCCTTCCCGCAGCGGCAGCAACTCGATCACGCGCTCCACCATTCCGCCGGTGAGCAGTGCGCCTGCGGGAACGGCCGCGGCGAACGACGCGCGTCCTCGATAGCTCTGCACCGCGCCGAACGCCGAGTCGCGAGAGAAGGACACGCCGAGCTGCGTGCGGTCGATCGTGGCGGCCCAGCGCGCGGGCGAGAGATCGGTTCTGCTCACCCACAGCGAATCCGTCGTCGGCACGGCACTCCCCGTTCGGCTCTCGGCAATGAGCCATCCCGGTACACCACCGGCGTTCGACTCCGAGATCTGCACCGCGCGCACGCCAAGTGGCGTCTGCACGGCGTTTCGGACGAGTGTCAGTTGGTAGGTGTACGACGCCGGCCGCAGCAGCGCGCCGTCGACGCGCCCGTACGGCGCGATCGAGTCCGGTGCGACGAGCGGCGCATTGACGGCCGGTGCTCCGCCATCTGTCGAGTGCTGCGCCGAGCCGATGGCGGCGCGCGCACACAGCGAGAGCGCGACGAGCGCGCCCCGCACGATGCGGATCACTGACCGCGCGCCCCGCAGATGCGATCGAGGTCCTCGAGGCCGACGCGCACGTCGCGCCCCTTCGGACCGCTCTTGGCATCGAGGACGCCGGCGTCCGCGAGCTGATCGATCACGCGCGCCGCGCGCCCGTACCCGATGCCGAGCCGGCGTTGCAGCAGCGACGTCGACCCGCTCTGGTTCTGGATGCACAGCTCCGCCGCCTCGCGGAAGAGCGGGTCTCGAGCGCCCTCCGGCGCGCCCCCCTCGTCGCCGCCTCCGTCGAGCGCGGCGCGCGCCTCCGCTTCGCGAGAGCGCACCGTCTCGAGAATGTCCGGCTCATCCGGCGTCATCTCCGCCTCCATCACCAGGCCGGCCGCGGACAGCTCGGCGCGTCGACGGTCGCGTTGCGCCTCGTACCAGCGCATGAGCTTCTCCGTCTCCTCGCTCGACAGATACGCGCCCTGCAGTCGCGCTGGCTCGCTCTTGCCCGGCGGGATGAAGAGCATGTCGCCGTTACCCAGCAGGCTTTCCGCGCCGCCGCCATCGATGATGGTGCGGCTGTCGATCTGGCTGGCGACGCGGAACGCGATGCGGCTCGGAAAGTTCGCCTTGATGAGACCCGTGATCACGTTCACGGACGGGCGTTGCGTGGCAAGGATCAGGTGAATTCCGATGGCCCGCGCCTTCTGTGCGAGCATCGCGATCGGCGTCTCCACTTCACCCTGCACCGTCATCATCAGGTCGGCCATCTCGTCGATCACGACGACGATGTAGGGCAGGATCCCGTTCTTGTAGACGTCGTCCTCGAACGCCACGTCCTTGTTGCGCGGCTTCTTCAGTGGCGACGCTTCCTGCACGCGACGATTGAAGTCCTGGAGGTTGCGACAGCCGTTGGCGGCGAGCAGCTCGTAGCGCTCCTGCATCTCCATCACGGCCCACTTGAGCACCGCCGCGGCGTCGCGGTTGTCCGTGACGACCTTGTGTCGCAGATGCGGCAGCGTGTTGTAGACCGACAGCTCGACCATCTTTGGATCGACCATCAGGAAGCGAAGCGTCTTTGGCGTGTGACGATAGACGAGGCTCGTGATGATGGTGTTCACGCAGACGGACTTTCCCGATCCCGTCGCCCCTGCGATCAGCAGGTGCGGCATCTTCGCGAGATCGGCGATCACCGGCTTTCCCTCGAGGTCCTTGCCGAGGACGATGGGAAGACCGGCCCGCGCGCCCTTGAAGTCGGCGTGCTCGACGAGCTCGCGGAAGCCGACCATCTCGGGCGTCGGATTGGGAACTTCCACGCCGACCGCACCTCGCCCAGGGATGGGCGCGACGATCCGAATCGACGCCGCGCGCATCGCGAGCGCGAGGTCGTTCGAGAGATTCGCGAACTGGCGGACCTTCACGCCGGAAGCCGGTTCGATCTCGTACTGCGTGACCGTCGGCCCTGTCGTCCGGTTGACGAGGTTGCCATCCACCTTGAAGGTGCGGAGCGCCTCCATGAGCTTCACGCCCATCACGTCCAGCTCTCGCTTCCCCAGCTCGGCATTTCGGGCGGGCGCATAGTTGAGCAGGTCGGTCGGCGGGAGCTCGTCCGTATTCGCCGCCGGTCGCTCGGTCGCGTCGATCGCGGCGTGAATGCGCTCGTCGCGGCCCGGCGCCAGCGTCGGCTCGTCGGCTCTCTTCTTCTTGCCCCGGCGCTTCTCGACTTCCTCGATCGCCGCGTCTTCCTTGGCGTCGGCCGCGGCGGAGGACGACGACTGCAGCGTCGCGATCGCGTCGAACTCCTCCGGATCGGGCTCGAGCGAGAGCGCGAGATCGACACCCTTCTCCTTCTTGCGACGACGCTTGGGCGGCGAGTACGGCTCTTCGTCGGAGAGCGGTGCCGCTGCGGCGACAACCGGGGGCGAGGCACGCCGACCGACCACCATGCGGACCGGATTCCAGCGCAGCGTCACCGCGGTGAGCGCGCTCGCCGCGAGCAGCACGACGACCCACGCGCCATACGCGCCGAACCATGAGCGCCAGTAGTACGCGATGAAGCTGCCCCAGAGTCCCGCGGCATGCGGCACGTCGCCTGGCGCGCCAGCGCCCACGCCCAACCCCACGGCGATGGGCAGCAGCACGACGACGCCCGCGAAAAAAATCATCCACGAGCGGTCCGTCTCGGACTCGAGCCGGCCGAACAGGCGGAGCGCGTGCACAGCGGGTACCGCCGGTGTCAGCACCGCGGCGGGCCAGCCGACGAGCGCGACGAGCGGGCGGGCGAGATACCAGCCCACCCACCCGACGTTCTCGCGCACGCTGATGCCCGACCGCAGCGAGGCCGCGGCGAGCACGACGAGCGCGCCGCCAAGGAAGACAGCGAACAGAAGGAGCGCGATGCCGATCAGCTCGCGCTTGAGACCTGTACTGCCCACGCGGTTTACCGTTCCCGCTCGGGCCCCAGCTTGGTGATTTGCCGATCCTGATAGATCGGAATGACCGGGTAGGAGTCCACGGCCGCGCATGCGGCGAGATCCTCTTCGAAGCCCGCGGCGGCCAGGGCCCGGCCGTGCGCCGCGGTGTTGAAGAGCCGCATCAGGTTTTCGCCGTACTTGCGATCGATCAACGAGGCGGCCAGCGCCGCGTCGTTGACGTCGATCGATTGGAGCCGCTTGGAGACGTGATGCACGTAGCGGCCCGCGCAGGCCGCGTCCTCGAGCCCGAACTGCCGATCCTGACCAGCACAGACGATCGTGATGTCCGCGCCGCCTCGGAGTGCCGCGCGCAGCATCGCGCACACGGCCGTCAGGTTGACGTACGATGCCACGACCACGTCACGCGCGCCCTGCAGCGCCAGCAACGCTCGCGTTCCGTTCGTCGTCGTGAGGAGCACCGTCTTCCCCTCGACTGCCTCGCGCGTGTGCTCCACGGGCGAGTTGCCAAGGTCGAAACCTTCCATCTTGAGCATGCGGCGCTCGCCTGCGAGGAGCACGCTGCCGCGTTCGAACTGCTTCGAGCGCGTGACGACGTCCTCGGAGCTCTCCAGCGGGATGATCGTGCGCGCGTCGTTGGCGAGCGCGACGGCGATGGTCGTCGACGCGCGCAACACGTCGATCATCGCGACGACACGACCTTGCACGTCCTGCGGCATGAGCTGCTGCACGCCGAACAGCACGTCGATCCGCATCTCAGCCAGGCTCCTTCATCAGGTCGGGCTCGCGTTCGAGGAACTTGGTGTCGAAGTCACCACTCTGGAACCGCGGGTTCTGCATCACCCGCGCGAGGAAGGGAATCGTCGTCGTCGGCCCCTCGATAATGAACGTCTCGAGGGCGAGACGCATCTTGGCGAGTGCTTCCTCGCGGTCGCGTCCCTGACAGATGACCTTGGCGATCATCGAATCGTAGTACGGCGGCACCGTGTATCCAGCGTAGACGTGCGTGTCCAGCCGCACGCCGTTTCCTCCCGGCGGGTGAAACGTGACGATCTTGCCCGGCGACGGCTGGAAGTTGCGGTTGGGATCCTCGGCGTTCACACGGCACTCGATGACATGGCCGCGCAGCGGCGGCAGCTCGCGCACGCTCAACGGCAGCCCGGCAGCGACGCGAATCTGTTCCTTCACGAGATCCACGCCGGTGAGCATCTCCGTCACGGGATGCTCCACCTGGATGCGCGTGTTCATCTCCATGAAGTAGTACGAACCATCCTCGTCGAGCAGCATCTCGATCGTTCCGGCACCGACGTAGTCGATCGCCTTGGCCCCCGCGACGGCGTCGTCACCCATCCGCTTCCGCAGATCGGGCGTCATCGCCGGGCTCGGCGCCTCCTCGATGAGCTTCTGGTGGCGGCGCTGCACGGAGCAGTCGCGCTCCCCGAGATGGATCACATGGCCGAACTTGTCGCCGAGAATCTGGAACTCGATGTGCCGAGGGCGCATGAGGTACTTCTCGACGTACACGTCGCCGTTGCCGAAGGCGGAGAGCGCCTCGCTGCGCGCGAGCTGGAACGATCGCTCGAACTCGTCGGCGTCCTTGGCAACGCGCATTCCCTTGCCGCCGCCGCCGGCGGCCGCCTTGATGATGACGGGAAAGCCGATCGACTTCGCGAACTCGAGCGCTTCCTCTACGTCGTCGACGGGGCCGGGCGTTCCCGGCACGATCGGCACGCCGACCGCCGTCATCGCCTTCCGCGCGGCGGCCTTGTCGCCCATGACGCGGATCTGATCAGCGGTCGGGCCGATGAACGTGATGTTGGACGCGGCGCAGATCTCCGCGAACTCCGCGTTCTCGGCGAGGAAACCGTAGCCCGGATGGATCGCGTCCGCACCGGCGATCTCGGCGGCGGCGATGATGCGAGGGATCTTGAGATACGAATCGCGCGCCGGCGCCGGTCCGATGCACACGTCGTCGTCGGCGAACCGCACGTGCAGCGACTCGCGGTCCGCTTCCGAATACACCGCGACCGTCTGCACGCCGAGCTCGCGACACGCGCGGATCACGCGGAGCGCGATCTCCCCGCGATTGGCGATCAGCACTTTCTTAAACATTCACGCTCCAAGGAACTGCCACAGTCGGTCGGCCATCAGGACGTTCACTCATGCGCACGCGTCGTCCCGCGCAATCAGGCGGGGGGCGTCTCGCTCTCGAAACCCGACCAGCTGTTATCGCTCGTGCCCGCCACGCCCTGCACCCGCAACGCGAACTCGCTCGGACTCGTCGCGTAGAACACCGCGCTCTCGTAGGAAATGATCCCCTGCGAGTAATAGTGCATCAGCGACTGGTCGAAGCTCTGCATCCCGTACTGCACCGTGCCGTCCTTGATCAGATCCGGGATGTTGAGCGACTTGTCCATGTCGCGGATCTGGTCGCGGACGGTCTGGGTGTTGATCAGCACCTCGCACGCCGGAATGCGCCCCGGCTTGTCGGATCGCGGCACCAGCCGGAGCGACACGACCGCCTGGAGCGCGCTGGCGAGCGAGAACCGCACCTCGGCCTGCTGGTGCGGCGGATAGAACGACAGCACGCGGTTGATCGTCTGCGTTGCGTCAGTCGTGTGCAGCGTGCTGAAGACCAGATGCCCGGTGTCGGCCGCCTTGAGCGCGGTGTCGAGCGTCTCCAGGTCGCGGATCTCGCCGATCATGATGACGTCGGGGTCCTGACGCAGCACACGGCGCAGCGCCTGTGCGAAGGTGGCGGTGTCGGTACCTACCTCGCGCTGATTGATGTGGCAGTTGATGTCGCGATGAAGGAACTCGATCGGATCTTCGATCGTGATCACGTTCGCGTGCCGGTGCTCGTTGATGTGCTGCACCATCGCGGCGAGCGCCGTGCTCTTGCCCGATCCGGTGACGCCGGTGACGAGCACGAGACCGCGCGGCTTGAGGGCGATGTCCTCGAGCACGGGAGGCAGGTTGAGCTCCGCGATCGTGCGCGCCTGATAGGGGATGGCGCGCATGGCGTAGCACAGCGACCCGCGCTGCTGATACACGTTGCAGCGGAAGCGTCCGATGCCCGGCACGCCGATGGCGAAGTCGCATTCCTTGTTCTCGGTGAACTCCTTCACCTGGCGCGGCGTCATCAGCTGCTCCGCGAGCCCCTTGAGGTCTTCGGGGCGAAGTGCCGGATGGTCGAGCGGGAGGAGGTCGCCGTACAGGCGCAGCGTCGGCGGACGGCCCACCTTGAGATGCAGATCCGAGGCATTCCGCTGAACCAGCTGCTGCAACACGGACTTGAAGTTGAACGTCGTCCCGGGCGCCGCCGCTGGTACCGGCGGCTGAACCGTCGGAGGGGTGGAGCTAGCCATTGGGATCGACGCGGAAGAGCGCCTGTCCGTACTCCACCGGCTGTGCGTCGGTCGCCAGCACCTCCGTCACGAGCCCCGAGACCTCGGACTCGATCTCGTTCATGATCTTCATCGCCTCGATGATGCAGAGGATCTGGCCCTTGGACACGCGCGAGCCGAGGGAGACGTATGGCTTCGTGCCTGGCTCGGGAGCGGAGTAGAACGTGCCGACCATTGGCGACTTGACCTCAGTGCCACCCGGACGGCTTTCCGCCGCGGGCGCCGGCTCGACGGCTTGCATCCCCTCTGCTGGCGTCGGCTGCCCGGTGCCGATCAGGGCGGGCGCCATCATCGGCGCCATCACGCCAGGCTGGGCGACCTGCATGGCCGCCCGACCGCTCGGACTCTTCGAGATTCGAATCTTCATCCCCTTGTCCGACGAGATCTCGATGGAGTCCACCGTCGATTCGTCGAGGATGTCGATGAGCTTCTTGACGTAGCGTAGGTCGATCATAGGCCCATGAGTATGGCGCGAAGCGCCAGAAGCGTCGTCGATCACCCGAGCTCGATCAGCTCGCGGGCGAACCGCGTCAGAATTCGTGGGCCGGCCGCGGCGAGGACGACGTCGTCCTCGATCCGCACGCCACCCCAGCCAGGCCGGTAGATGCCCGGTTCGATGGTCACGACCGCACTCTCCACGAGCGCTCCCTCCGCGGTGCGGGCAAGGCGTGGCGCCTCGTGCACTTCGAGCCCGATGCCGTGGCCCAGACTGTGGCCGAACAGGGGTCCGAATCCGGCCCGATCAATGTAGTCCCGGGCCAGTCCGTCGGCATCCCGTCCGGTCATCCCGGCCCGAACGCCTCCCGCCGCGCGCTCGTTGGCCGTCCTCACCACCTCGTAGACCGCCCGGTGCTCGTCGCTCGCCTTGCCGACGACGACCGTGCGGGTGATGTCCGAACAGTAGCCCTCCACCACGGCACCGAAGTCCATGAGAAGGAAATCACCCGCCTCGAGCTCCCTGACGGAGGAGTGCGCATGGGGCAGCGCGGAGCGAGGCCCGCTCGCGACGATGGACGGAAAGGCGAACCCCTCGCTGCCGGCGTCTCGCAACTCCTTCTCCAGGATGCCCGCGACGGCAAGCTCCTTCATGCCGCGACGGATCTGAGGCAGGGTGCGCCCGAGCGCGGACGTCGCCACTTCGGCCGCCTGCTCGATGCGGACGATCTCGCTCTCGTCCTTCCGCTCGCGCAGCGTCTCCACGAGGTCCACCGTCGGGCGCCACTGCCATCGCGCCCCCGATTCCAGCAACCGCTGGAAGTCGCGGTGCTGGATGTGCGCCGTCTCGAAGCCGACGACCTGCATGCTCTGCAGCTGGGCGAGCTGCTGCCACAGGCCGGACCACAGGCTCGACGGCTCGATGGCGATCCGCGCGAGATCGCCAACCTCCTCCACGACCTGAGTCTGGTAGCGGAAGTCGGTGATCAGCACGAGATCGCGGGGCCCCACGACGAGGAGCGCGCTCGATCCGGAGAATCCGGTCAGATATCGGATGTTCGACAGCCCTGTGAGCAGCAGTCCGTCCAGGTGCGCCGCGGTGAGCCCGTCCACGAGGGCCGCCACGCGGCGCGGCCGCGGATCGCTCACGCGCCGCCGCCCCGAAGCGAGGCCACGAGTCCTCGAAGCGCCAGCTCATAGCCCTGCGTGCCGAGTCCGACCACGCCACCCATCGCCGCGGGCGCGAGCATCGAGTGTCGCCGCTCGGGCTCGCGCGCATACACGTTCGTCACGTGCACCTCGACGAACGGTACGGCGACGCCGACGAGCGCGTCGCGCAGCGCGAGGCTGGTGTGCGAATACGCGCCGGCGTTCACGACCGCGCCGGAGATTCTGCCGCTCATCCCATGCACCGCGTCGATCAGCTGGCCTTCGCCATTGTGCTGCGAACATTCCAGCTCGACCCCGAGCTCTGAGGCCACCTCGGCGAGGCGACCTTCCACTTCGGCCAGGGAAGTTCGCCCGTAGCGCTCCGGCTCGCGTACGCCGAGCAGGTTGAGATTGGGTCCGTTGAGGACGGCGATCCTCACCGGTTCTTCAATCCCTGCAACCACGAGTTGAACTGCTCGATGTCGTCGGCGCTCTTCTCCGCGGGCTCACCGTTGCCAGGAAGCTCCTGCGAAGGGCGTGACGCGCCGCCGGTACTCTCGCCTTCAGGATGCGGCGAGAAGAACTGGTCGAACGAGAATCCCTGCGACGCGCGCGCGGCGCGCGATGGGCCGTCGCGGAACACGCTGTCGAGCGAGAGCTCGCCCGTCGCCGGACGGGCCGGTTTGCCGGTGATGGGTGGTGCACTCGCGCCCGCGCCGAACGCCTGCGCGAGCGCCGACGCCGCGGAGTCGTCGATGGCTCCCGTGGGCTCGTGCCCGAACAGCGCGTCGATGGTTCCGCCACCCGGTGCCTCCACGTGAGCGTGTTGAGGCGTCACTGGCTCCGCTGACGGCGTGGCCGGCGTTTCGACGACCGACGCGAAATTCGACGCCAGCTCGGCGCCGGGCTCCGACCTGTCCGAGTCAGGGGTGGAGGTGTGCGTCTCGTGCAGGGCGAAGTCGCTCTCGTCGGGCGGAGCCGCCTGTGCACTCGCCGTCCCAGGCCGCCGCGCAGCGAGACGCGACAGGAACTCGCGCACGGTGAGCCCGTCGCTCGCCGGCGCGGATGCCGATGTCGCCGAACGCAGGGACGCCACCTTGTCGGCGAGGCGCGCATCGTCGGGGCTCGCGGCGCTCAACTGCTCGTAGACCTGCAGCGCCTGCTCGTGAAAGCCCTGCGTGAGATAGAGCTCCGCCATCGTCTCGGTGACGAAGGGGCGGTGCGAAGGCACGTCCTCCGGCTCGTCGGCGTCTTCGATCGGTGCGGCCGCCACGGTATCGACGGCCTCGGGCTCCACTGCGTCGGGCTCGATCGCTTCAGGCTCGGCCGCGAAAGACTCCGCTTCCTGCGCGTCGACGCCTTCCGGCTCGGCGGTGTCGAGGAAGGTGAGCTCCGAGCCCACGGCGCCCTCGTCCATCATGTCGGCGCCGTCCGAGGAATACTCGGACCCGGATTGCTCCATCGACATGCCACTTTCGACGAGCTCCGCCTCGGCCGCGATGACTTCGGGTGGCAGCTCGAGCGGAAGCGCCGTTCCAGCGGCAGCTGCGTCAGGAACGGGCGAGGTGTCAGATCCCTCCAGCTCCATCGACTCCAGCGAGTCCATCGACTCCAACGAGTAGCTCGGCGCTGCGGCGGCGTGCCCGAGATAGTCGCCGTGCGGTGGGAGCACGAGACCGTCGTCGCCATCGAGATCGGGGAAGCCGATCGGTCCGTCCATCGCCGCGTGCGACTCCGCGAGCCCATCGACGGGTCGCGCCGCGGCGCCGAAGATGCCCGTCTCATCCTCGAAGGCCGACTGAAGTCCTGCCGTCTGGGCGATCGACGTCTCGGGAGCCATGAACTCGGTCGCCTCGAATCCGTCCGCGACCTCCGCGATGTCGGGCATCAGCTGCGCGGTGTCCGGCATCGGCACGATGCCGCCGAGTCCGAGCGATTCGCTCGACGCGATGTCCGCAGACGCCAGCTCGAGTGCGCCGTACCCCGGTACCTCGGCGTGCAGATCAACGACCGGCACGCCATGCGGCATGGTCGCCTCGAGCTCGATCGGCATCAACGGCGTCGCGGCCGACCTCGATGTCGTCCCGCCGTCGAGTCCCGTGATGAGCGCCTGGATCTCGTCGTTGCGCGGGTCGGCCTCGAGGACGCGCTCATACCAACGGCGCGCACCTGTCGTGTCACCCTGCTGCCCGGCGATGTCGCCGAGATGACGAAGGGCGATGAGGTTTTCCGGGTCGAGCGACAGAGCGGTCTCGAATACCGAGCGAGCATCGTCGAGGCGAGCGCTTTCGAAGAGCGTCTGGCCGTAGACGATATGTCCGCTCATGTGGCCGGGCTGATGCGGGAGGAACTCCTCGCAGATCAGAATCGCCTGCTCGAGATCGCCCCCTTTTCGGAACTCGTTCGCGAGGGGCGCGAAGTAGCGGCGCGGGTTCTCGTCAAACTTCTTTTTGAGCTCGTCGATGCGGGCGGAGCTGGCCATCAAAGCCTCGGTGGCGGCGCGCAGGCGGCGGTGAGAGGAAGCGGACTAAGATACCTTACACGAGGGACAAGTCAATCAGAAGTGCCACCGTCACTTGATTTTAGCCGTTGTCGCCGGATACCTTTTTCAGCTTCCCTTCCCTCACTCGAAACCCGCCGTCCGAAGGAGTTTTGCCCAGTGCTCCAAGTCATGCGGAGCTCCGCCAAGTTCGTGTTCTGGATCCTCGCATTCGCGTTCATCGGCGGCTTCCTTCTATTCGAATCCTCGGGCCTGATGGGCCGCGGCGCGGTCACCTCTACCACCGCGGTCGCGACGGTCAACGGAACCGACATTCTCTACACCGACTGGCAGCGGCGCTCCAGCCAGCTCATGCAGCAGGAGCAGCAGCAGGCCGGTCACAGCCTCACGCAGGACGAGCAGCGCCGGATCGAGAACCAGGCCTTCGACGAGCTGGTGTCGGACGTGCTGCTGCAGCAGGAATACCGTCGTCGCGGCATCACCGTCAGCGACGCCGAGCTGCGCGACTACGCGCGTTTCGCGCCGCCGCGCTGGGTGACTACGTCCCCCGAGCTGCAGACCGAGGGCCGCTTCGACATGACGAAGTATCAGCGCCTGTTGACCAGTGGCCAGGCACGGCAGTCGGGATTGCTCGTCGCCCTCGAGCAGTACTACCGCTCGGAGGTTCCGAAGGAGAAGCTCGCCGAGCAGGTGACGGCCGGCGTGTACGTCACCGACCTGGATCTGTGGCGCGCATGGCAGGACGCGAACGACAGCGCGGCAGTGAGCTTCGTCGTCATTCGCCCCGCGCCGACCGCGGCTGACTCGAACGTCTCGGACTCCGACCTGCGGAAGTTCTACGACGCGCACAAGACGGAGTTCGACCGACCAGGGCACGGCATCGTGAGCGTCGTCTACATCCCGCGACTCGTCTCGGCGGCCGACAGTGCGACTACGCGCGCGCGCATCGCCGCGCTCCGCACCGAGATCGTCGGTGGCGCCAAGTTCGAGGATGTCGCGAAGCGCGAGTCGGCGGACAGCGCCTCGGCGACGAACGGCGGCGACCTGGGCAAGGGAGCGCGGGGTCGCTTCGTCGCCGAGTTCGAGAAGGCGATCGACGCGCTGAAGCCCGGAGAGATGTCCGGACCGGTGCTCACGCCGTTCGGCTATCACCTCATTCGTCTCGACTCACGGGCAGGCGACACGGTGGCGACGCATCACATCCTCCTGCGCATTCAGCCGAGCGACTCATCGGCGTCGAAGGTGGATCGCGAAGCTGACCAGCTCGCGAAGCTCGCGGCGGGAAGCGATCAGCCTTCCAAGTTCGACGACGCGGCAAAGGCTCTCAGCCTCACGCCGTTCAAGGTCGAAGTGAACGAAGGCGAGCCGGCGATGCACGACGGCAAGTACGTGCCGAGCGTGAGTGCATGGGCGTTCAGCGGCGTGAAGAAGGGAGAGATCAGCGATCTGTTCGACGCCGAGGATGGCTACTATCTCGCGCGTCTCGATTCGGCGACGGAGAGCGTGAAGTCGTTCGACTCGGCGAAGAACGCGGTGCGCGGCCGGGTGGCGGTCGATCGTGCCGTCGAGCGCGCGGTACCACAGGCCAACGAGTTGGCGACGGCGGCGCGCAGCGGGACGCTCGAGGGCGCCGCGGCGGCACGGAAACTCCCAGTGCAGAAGACGGGACTGGTGACGCGGAGCGATGCGGCCGCGGTGTTCGGCAGCGTCGGTGAAGCGCTCGGCGCGGCGTTCGCGCTCCCCGCGAACACCGTGAGCGTGCCGATTCGTGAGCGCGACGGTGTCTTCGTGCTCCGCGTCGATCAGCGCAAGCCGGCCGAGCGGGCGGCGTTCGAGGCGAAGAAGAAAGAGCTTCGCACGCAGCGGCAGCAGCAGTTACGGCAGCAGCATCTTCAGGCGTACTTCGAGGATCTGCGCAAGTCGGCCAAGGTCGAAGATCGACGGAAGGAGATCACGTCGCAGCTTCGCCGTCAGTCAGAGAGCTGACAGCCGACGACAAGAGAGAGAGAGAGAGAGAGAGAGAGAGAGAGAGAGAGAGAGAGAGAGAGAG
>JBDTOD010000048.1:0-28364 GCA_039933415.1 bacterium | reverse complement strand
TCCGCGCCGCGCACAAGTTCGACGAGACGAAGGGCATCAAGTTCATCTCGTACGCGGTGTGGTGGATCCGTCAGGCGATTCTTCAGGCGCTGGCGGAGCAGAGCCGCATCGTGCGCGTGCCGCTCAATCGCGCCGGCACGCTGCATCGCATCGGCAAGCGGGCGAGCATGCTCCTTCAGGAGCTGGGCCGCGAGGCGACCCACGCCGAGATCGCCGAAGGGATGGACATCACGGAGGAAGAGGTCGCGAAGACGATGTCGATCTCGCAGACCCATCTCTCGCTCGACGCCCCGCTCACCCCCGGCGAAGACAACCGCCTGCTCGATTACCTCCCCGACAATCTCAATCCCACGCCCGACGAGCAGACGTTCGAGAAGGCGTTGACCGAGAGTATCGAGGAAGCACTCGCGCATTTGAAGGAGCGCGAGTCGAAGATCCTGCGGCTGTACTTCGGGCTCGACGGCGAGGAGCCGATGACGCTGGAGCAGATTGGTTCACTGCTCGGCATCACGAGGGAGCGGGTGCGGCAGATCAAGGAGAAGGCGCTGTCGAGGCTGAGGCATGTGAGTCGGGCGCGGGCGTTGGAGAGCTACCTCGGCTGACGTGGTGGGGAGTGGGGGGTGGGGGGTGACGACAGAGCACCCTGAAGTCGCCGTTGGATCGCGGTCTCCAAGCGAATGAGCATGCGGCGGGTTCGCAGAATGCGCTCGAGCACGATTTCCGCTTCAGCCGACTTACAGTAGCCAAGCGAGACGGCCAGGTCGAGCCGGAACTCGAGCTCCTTGGCCGATCCGATCGCGTAGTACAGAAAGGGAACGAGCGCACGACTTCCCTTACGTCCGCACCCCTCCGCGATGTTCGAGCCTACCGACACTGCGGCGCGCGGTAGCTGCTGAGTGAGACCGAAACGCTCCGCCGCGGGAAAGCGCAACGTGAGGCGATATACGGCGATCGCCAACTGCCGAGCCTCTTCATAGACAACTAGCTTCCGGACATCTTGCATGCCGGAAACGTGTTGCTTGGCGTGCTGCGCGGGGCCATCGAATTTTGTCTCGGCGCATCGTCTTTACCCCCCACTCCCCACTCCCCACCCAGATGGCGCAACCTGCCTCCTTCGACGTCACCACCGGAGTCGATCTCCAGGAAGTCGACAACGCCATCAATCAGGCGCAGAAGGAGATCGCGCAGCGATACGACTTCAAGGGCTCGAAGGCGACGATCGAGTTCAAGCGCGCAGAAGGGCTGCTCGTGCTCGTGGCCGACAGCGACTTCCAGATGACGGCGCTGTTCGACGTCGTGCAGACGAAGCTGATCAAGCGCGGCGTGTCGGTGAAGAACCTCGACATCGGCGAGATCAAGCAGGCCGCGGGCGACACGGTGCGGCGTGACGTGAAGCTCAAGATGGAGCTCGACGGCGAGACGGCCAAGAAGGTCGCCGCAGCGATCAAGGACGCGAAGCTCAAGAAAGTGCAGGCGGCGATCCAGGGCGAGCAGGTCCGCGTGAGTGGACCATCGCGCGACGATCTTCAGGAGGTGATCGCGCTCCTACGCGGCAAGGACTTCGGCGTCGAGCTCAAGTTCGGGAACTACCGCTAGAGCGGCGCGGCGGCCTGCGCGGCGCGGTTGGCGCGACGCGCACGGGAGGTCGGGCCACAGGTCTGGTGCTGCACGCGGCGAAGCGCCGACGCCTGGTCACCGACCGCGCGTAGGGCATGCGCCTCGCCCGCGTTCCAGCTGCGCCACGCGCCGTCGCGCGCACGTTCGTCCGCAGTACGCGAGGCGGGCCCCCAACGGTTGAGGAGTGTCAGCGCGGCCTCGCACCGCGCTTCGTCCGCATCGAACCGCGCCTCGCTTCCCTCCGTTGCCGATGGCCGCGCGAGCGTCGCCATGATCGCGTATTCCGCCGCCTCTCCACTCAGCCACGAAAGGTGGCGAATGTCGAGCGCCGAGTCGCTCGACGCGGTCGCGGTGCGGGCGATGTTCACGCGAGCCACGACGACATCCGGCACGAGGAGATGCAGTCCGACGAGCGTGAGAAGTCCTGAAACGATGCTGCCAGCGACGAAGCTCCGACCGCGGTCGCGCAGCACGGTGACCGCGAACAGCACGAGCACGAACGCCAGCCATCCCATGAACACGAGCGTGCTCAATCGCTCCGTGGTGAGCCCGTAGTAGCGAACGTAGAGCTGCATGCGCAGCGCGGCGGAGACGATGATCGCGCCGAGCAGTATGATGACGGGAATCGAGAGCTTCGTGTGCCGCCGCGAGAGCGCAGCGCCCGGTCGCAGCAGTACGCGGGTGCCGAGCAGCACGGGGATGACGAGCATGACGACGGCGACCATCTGGAAGAATCCCTGCCGCGCATAGACGGCCGCCGTGAGGCCCGTGGTCTCGTGCAGGAAGCGCTCACCGCCGAATAACCATCCGAGCTGCGCGGCGACGAACGCGGCGAACAGCAGCGTGAGTGTGCCGAGCGCCGTGGTCACGTCGAGCATGCCGAGCGCGAAGGGCAGGCGGTCGGGCGCGCGAACGCTGTTCGGGTTGGAGACCAGCGCGCCGTATGCCCATCCGCCGGTGATCCACGCGAAGAACCCGGCGAGAACAACATGTGAGGCGACCTCGCCGTAGTCGACGTCCGGCAGCGAGACGAGGCTGGCGAAGATTGGGTCGGCGCTCCGAAGGAGGGATCCGAAGACGAGCAGGAGGATCGTGACGATCAGCGCCGCGCGCACGACGAGTCGCAGGCTGCGCGTCCTCGCCGATCCTCGCTCCGACGCGAACAGTTCGCGAAGGGCGAGCGGCACGATCCCCCTCGCCGTGCTGGCGATGATGGCGACGGCAGCCCAGAGCGTGTCTCGCAGGCGAGGCGCCCAGAGTCCGAGCCGCTCGTCGCGGAAGGCGATGGCCGCCAGACCGAGGGCTCCGATGGTGGCGAGCACGTCGAGGGGCCGGAGGACATCGGCGTCGCGCCAGACCGTCAGGGCGGCGAAGAGCACGGATGTCGCGATCCAGGCCGCGGCCTCACCTGGCACCCGCCGCCCCGCTTGCCACGTGAGGGACGTGATCGCCAGGGCGAGCACCGCGATCCACGCGACGAGCGCGGGGCCCAGCGGACCGGCGCGCAGCAGGGCGTCGCCGGAGACGCCGAGGAGCAGTGCCTGTCCGAGGAGGGCGGTGCCGCGAGGGGCGTCCGCGCGGACGACCGGCGTGGCGTGAACCGGGACAGGCGCGGAGCGAAGCGTCTGGGCGACGGAATCAGGAGAAGGAGGCATGCGGAGTACTTTATAACACAAAGTACTTATGCGCAAGAGCCTCCTCCCTGGCGCTCAGGGGTTGGTGACGACGGCTGGAACGGTGTTCGGTGATCGCGTGGTGTCCGCGCCGTTGACGAGACGAAGGTCCAGTCGGTAGGCACCGTCCGGAAAGACGCGCTGACCCGCGGCGCGAGCGTTGGTGTTCCATCCAATGGGCAGCGCACCCTCGATGAAATCCGCCGGCACTCGCTGGCTGATGATGGTGTCGCGCCGCCCGCTGATCAGCAGCAGAAGCTCGGAATGGAGCCGCCATTCCTTGGCGCTCGCGATGATCGCGACTGAGTCTCGCAGCGAATCGGCGAACAACGGCGCGGCGGTGCGCGCGTCTCTCAGCGAGGACAGGGAGATCGCGGCGATCTGGCCGCAACACGTCGACCCGTCGAAAACGACGGTCAGCGCCGCCGTCGCCGAGCGGGAGGGCGACCCGTGCGCCGCCACCGTGATCAAGGCGGTGCCGAGCCTCACCGCGCGCACGAGACCTGTCTGATCCACCCGGGCCCGATTGGAGTCGCTGCTCGACCAGACCAGCGAATCGGACGTCAGGTTGCTCACCGACATCTGCCGAGTGGTGCCAAGGTGCATCGTGAGCGTCGCGGGCGTCATCGCCGGCAGGGCGGCCCCTGACCGCGGGTCGCCCGCGGATCCCGACCCGCACGCGACGAGGCTGCCCGCGAACAGCGCGGTGTGCAGAGCGGACCTCCCGACGACGCACGACCTCACCTTTCTCATGCAGCCTCCGTGGCGACCGACGGCGTTCAGGCCGGATCCCGCGATCAGCGGTTCCGGACGCCGATGAACACCGGAACCGACGAGGCAACGTCTCGACCCGTCGGTCCCACGAGGCGAATCTGGAGCTGATAGCGCCCGGTCGGCAAGCCGACCGAGCCATCGCGCGCGCCAACGCGAAACGAATGGGCGACGACCATCGGCAGCGGCGTCTCGAGACGCTCGACGAGTGTGGTGTCGAGAGCACCGGTGATGCGCAACTCGAGTCGTGCCGGTCCTTGCGCCGACGACTCGCGGCCGCGCGACACCAGCGTCACCACGTCGACGCTCTCCGACAGCCGGTCGAGCGTCGCCGGCGCGCCGGTGGAGACCAGCCGCACCGCGGCGACACGAGCGTCGGGCCCTCCGGAACCGATCGGCAGCTCCGGGGTCACCGGGGCGGCGACCGCCGGCGCGGCGGCGCGCATGGGCGGAGGCGACTCGTAGACGTGACGCGAATCGTCGCCAGCACACGCCACGACGAGGGCAACGAGGAGCGAACGGGGCCAGACGCGAGCGAGTTCGGGCACGAGGTCGTTGGGACGCGGGCTACAGGGAGCTCCCGGCGTAAGCTATCTTCAAACGAGGCACAGATCGTTCCCGTCAGGTGCGTCGAGCGAGCTCTCGTCGGACCCTTCGCTTCGCCCGCCCTCGTCGTCGCGCCCATGAAAGTCGGTTTCATCACACTCGGCTGCGACAAGAACACGGTCGACAGCGAGCGCTATCTCGCGCAGCTCGCCGATCGTGGGGCGGAGTACACCGACGATCTCGCCGAGGCCGAAATCATCGTGATCAACACGTGCGGCTTCATCGACGCCGCGAAGAAGGAATCGCTCGACGCGATCGTCGAGGCGGGTCGCATGAAGGACGACGGACGCTGCCAGGCGGTCGTGGCGGTCGGGTGCATGGTGCAGCGCCACAAGGACGAGCTGACCGAGGCGCTCCCGGAGGTGGACCTTTTCCTCGGCGCGTCCGAGATGGATCGACTGCTGCCCGAGCTCGAGGCGCGCGGACTGATCGACGACCAGCCGTCGGTGCATCCGGGCGTGCGTCTTTTCACGGGCGACGTGTCGCACATCCGCTACCTCAAGGTGAGCGAAGGGTGCGACCACGGCTGCGCGTTCTGCGCCATCCCGCTCATGCGCGGCAAACACCGCTCATTCGCGCTCGACGAGGTCGTGCGAGAGGCGCAGCTGCTCGAGGCGCAAGGCGCGCGCGAGGTGAACCTCGTGGCGCAGGATCTCGCGCACTACGGACGCGATCGTCGCGACGGCTTCACCTTGCCGGAGCTGCTCGAGGCGCTCGTGCGCGAGACGGGCATTCCCTGGATGCGGATGCTCTATCTCTACAGCTCGGGGATCACGCCGAGGCTGCTCGAGGTGATGGCGAAGGAATCCCGCATCCTGCCGTATCTCGACATGCCGATGCAGCATGCGTCGGACGCGGTGCTCGCGCGGATGCGCCGCCCCGAGCGGCAGCGAACGATTCGCGATCGTGTGCGCACGGTGCGCGAGGTCGTTCCCGACCTCGTGATCCGTACGACGTGCATCGTCGGATTCCCCGGTGAGACCGACGACGATTTCGCGCAGCTCATGGCGTTCCTCGAGGAGATCCAGTTCGAGCGTGTCGGCGCGTTCACCTACTCTCCGCAGGAAGGCACGCGCGCCGCGGAGATGGTGGACGACGTGCCGGAGTCGGTGAAGCGGGAGCGCCTGGAGCGACTGATGGAGCTCCAGCGCCAGATCACCGGCGAACGCTACGAGCGGTTCATCGGACGCACGGCGCGGACGATGGTGGATCGCCTCGTGGATGGCGAGGCGCAGGCACGCACCGTGTGGCAGGCAGACGATGTGGACGGTGTCACCTTCCTCGACGGCGCGGAGCGTCTCGCGCCCGGCACCATCGTCGACGCCGTGATCGAGGGGATCGAGGACGACGTGGACTTTCGCGCGACGTTGCTGCGTGTGGTTGATCGTCCGGGCGCGCCCAGCCATGCGAGATCGCGCACGTTGCCGGTGATGAGCACGACGATCGGGAGCTTCGGGCGGTGAGCGGCGTGGACGCGGCGCGGTCGACGTCCCGCTCCGAGGCGCTGATGTCGCGCGCCCGCGAGTTGTTTCCCGGTGGTGTGAGCTCGCCGGTGCGCGCTTTCGGCGGTGTGGGCGGCGAGCCATTCGTCGTCGAGCGCGGCGCGGGGGCGCGCATCTGGGACGTCGACGGCAACGAGTATCTCGACTACGTGCTCTCATGGGGACCGCTCGTGCTCGGCCACGCCGCACCGGTCGTGCTCGATGCGTTGCGCAACGTGATGGAGCGCGGGACGAGCTTCGGCATTCCCACCGGGCTCGAGGTCGAGCTGGCGGAGCTGGTGCAGGCGCGCATGCCGCACGTGGAGATGCTGCGCTTCGTGTCGAGCGGCACGGAGGCGACGATGAGCGCGCTGCGCGTCGCCCGCGCTGCGACCGGTCGAGATTTGCTGCTCAAGTTCGACGGATGCTATCACGGTCACGCCGACAGCTTCCTCGTGCGCGCGGGCTCCGGCGTCGCCACGCTCGGCCTGCCCAACTCGCCTGGCGTGCCGGGCGCACTGGCGGCGCTCACGTTGACCGCGCCGTTCAACGACGCGAACGCCGTCGACGCGCTGCTGCGCCAACATGCGGGACGCGTCGCGGCGATCTTCGTGGAGCCGGTGATCGGCAACGCGGGGTTCATCCCGCCCGATCCCGCGTTTCTGCCAGCGCTGCGCCGACTCGCCGACGAGCATGGTGCGCTGCTCGTGTTCGACGAGGTGATGACGGGATTCCGCATCGCGATCGGCGGCGCGACAGAGCGATTCGGCGTCACTCCCGACCTGGTCACGCTCGGGAAGGTGATCGGTGGAGGCGTGCCGGTCGCCGCGTACGGCGGGCGTCGCACGCTGATGGAGCAGGTAGCGCCGAGTGGGCCGGTGTATCAGGCGGGCACGCTGTCTGGCAATCCACTGGCGATGGCCGCGGGCATCGCCACGCTGCGCGCGCTCACGCCGGAAATGCACGAGTCGATTGCACGCCGGACGCGCGCGCTCGTCGAGGGTCTGCGAGGGATTGCCGCGCGGCGCGGTGTGCCATTCACGGCCGACTGCGCGGGCTCGATGTTCGGCTTCTTCTTTCGCGAGGAGCCGGTCCGCTCCTTCGCCGACGCGAAGTCGGCCGACGTGCCGCTCTTCCGCCGTTTCTTCCACGCCGCACTCGCACGCGGCGTCTATCTGGCTCCTTCGGCGTTCGAGGCGGGGTTCACCTCGGCCGCGCACGGAGACGCCGAGATCGCCCTCACGCTCGAGCGACTGGATGCGGCGCTTGCCGAGGCTCGGTCGTAGCGGTCGCTGCGGCGCCATCGCGGCGCTGATGGCCGCGGTGGCGGTGACGGCGTGCACGAGGACGGCCGCGCGCGCCATCGGGCGGCGCACGACGTCCACGGCGAACGGCGACGTGGAGGGTGCAACGCGCGGCCCGCGAGACGCGTCGGAGCGCGTCGTGCGCATTCTCCTGGCCTCGCGGTTATCGCAGGTTCGACTCACCGCCGACGACGGATGGCGCATGTTCGCCGCCGACGGAGTGACGTCGCTCGCGCTGCCCGAGCCGCGCGAGCGCTGGCTGCTCGAGCGCGATGGGTCGCTCGTGAGCGCTCGACGCGAGGATTCGCGCGAGGTACCGCTTCGTGCGTCCCCCGTGATCGTTCGTCCGATCGACGCCGATGGATCGATCGGCTTCAACGGCCGGCGGTGGCGCGGCGAGTTGTTGATCAGCACCGACGAGACTGGACTGCTCGTCGTCAATCGGCTGCGCATGGACGACTATCTCCGCGGCGTCGTGCCGCTGGAGATCGGGACCAGCGCGTCGGCCGACGCGGCGGCGGTGGAAGCGCAGGCGGTGACGGCGCGCAGCTACGCGGTCACCCATCTCGCGGGCGGGCGGCGATTGTACGACATGACGGCGACCGTGCAGGATCAGGTCTACGGCGGCGTCGATGCGGAGAGCGGCGTGGGGAACGTGTCCGTTGCGGCGACCGAAGGGCTCGTGCTTCTGTATGGCGGCGCGGTGGTGAACGCGCCCTATCACGCGAACTGTGGCGGGACCACGGCCGAGCCGCAGGACTCCTGGCGCGCGTCGCCGGAGCCCTTTCTCCGGCGAGTGAGCGACAGGATCCCCGGGACCGATCGCTACTACTGCGACCAGGCGCCTCGATTTCGCTGGACGCGGACGTTTACCGGAGACGAGCTGCGGCAGACGATCGAGCGCTATGTGCGCTCGCTCCCCGGTGGGGGAGGGGGGATCGGCGTGGTGAAGAGTGTCGACGTCACGACGGTGACACCGGCTGGACGCGTCGCGACGCTCACGGTCGACACCGATCGTGGCCGGTGGTCGATGCGGGGCAATGAGATCCGCTCGGCACTGCGCTCGGGCGGTGGCGACTTGTTGTACAGCACGTACTTTTCCGTCGACGCGGTGGCCGGGCGCGCCGGGGTGGAACGACTGACACTGCGCGGCGGCGGGAATGGGCACGGCGTCGGCATGTGCCAGAGTGGCGCGATCGGTCGCGCTCGCGCCGGTCAGGACTTCCGCACGATCCTTCGCACCTACTATCCCGGAACGACCGTTGGCACGATCCAGTGAGCCGTCGAGTGGGACGGAGCGCGACGAGACGCGTGCGGCTGGCGAGCCGCTGCGCGTCGGCGTAGTCGGCGCGGGTGCGATCGCGCAGATGGCGCACTTGCCCGTGCTGGCGAAGATGCGCGGCGTGAAGCTGGTCGCCCTGTGTGACAACGACCGTCCCAAGGCGCGCGCACTCGCCGACCGCTTCGACATTCGCGACGCGCACACCGACATCGAGGACCTGCTCGAGGCCGAGGGGCTCGAAGCGGTGGTCGTCGCGACGCCGAACCACCTGCACGAGCCGCACGTGCTCAGTGCGCTCGCCGCGGGGATGGACGTGCTGTGCGAGCGCCCGCTCGCGATGACGGCGCGCGGCACGGACCGCATCATCAACGCGGCCGCGCGCGCCAGCCGAAAGGTGCTCGTGGCGAACAACCATCGGTTCCGGAGCGACGTGCAGGCGCTCGCCGGCTTTCTCAACGGCAATGAGCTGGGCAAGCTCACCGGCGTGCGAGCGGGCGCGTACCATCACCGGCGCACGGAGCAGGGGTGGCGTCACCGTCGCGCCGAATCGGGCGGCGGTGCGTTCTTCGACTACGGGCTGCCACTGCTGGACCTGGCGCTCTGGCTCGCGGGCGACGCGGAGCCCGAACGCGTCGTCGCGCACATGGATCGCGGAACCGGCAAGAACGCCGTCGAGGAGGGAATGATCGTGCAGCTGCGATGTGCCAATAGCGCGGTGTTCAGCTTCGATGTCTCGAGCTCGTACGTCGGCGAGGAAGAACGCTGGTGGTTCGAGACGATCTCCACGCGCGGCAGCACGCGCCTCGCGCCGCTCCGCGTCGTGAAGGAGCTCCACGGTCGCCCGACCGACGTCTCTCCGCGCGGGGCGGCGGCGCGCGACAGCGCTTTCATCCAGTCGTACCGCGCCGAGCTCGCGCACTTCGTCGCCGTGGTCACGGGTGAGGCCGAATACGAGGCGCCAACCGATCAGGTGATGTTGCATCGCGTCGTCGAAGCGATCTACAAGTCGGCGGAAGAGGAGAAGGAGATTCGGCTGTGAGTGCCACGCGCCTCGCACGTACTCGGATCATCGTCACGCTCGCTGCCACGCTCGCCGCCACGTTTGTCGCCTCGGCACTCTTCGCGCAGCAGATGGTGCCGCGACCGATCGACGTGTCGCCTCGGACCGCCCAGCCAGCCGCGAGCGCACAGCCGTCGGCGACGGCGCCGTCGGCACAGACCGCGCAGGCTGCGCTCCTCGGCGGCGCTGAGCCGGGCAGCCAGCTCGACATCACGCTCATCACCTTCGGGCTCGGCGAAGAGGTGTTCGAGCGCTTCGGCCACAACGCCATCTGGGTGCACGACAACCTGCTCGGCACCGACGCCGCGTATGACTGGGGGAACTTCGACTTCGCGCAGCCTCACTTCATTCGACGCTTTCTCACCGGTGACACGAAGTACTCGATGGAGGAGCGCGAGGCGGGCGCGATGCTCGAGGCATATCAGCGGATCGGTAGACCGATCACGCTGCAGCGACTCGCGCTGACCCCCACGCAGAAGGTGGCGCTCCGCGACTTTCTGCGCTGGAACGCGCTCGCGGAGAACAAGTACTACCGGTACGACTACTATCTCGACAATTGCTCGACACGGTTGCGCGACGCGCTCGACCGGGTGCTCGGTGGCGCGATCCATACGGCGACCGACAGTTCGCGCACCGTGCTGACGTACCGTCGCGAGAGCGTTCGTCTCACTGACGGCGACAAGCCGGTCCAGACGGGAATCGACATCGCGCTCGGCCGGCCGGCCGACACTCCACTCACGCCGTGGGAGTCGTTCTTCATCCCGATGCGTCTTCGCGACGGATTGCGCGACGTCACGGTACCCGCGGGTCCGGGTGGCGCGCACGTGCCGCTGGTGAGCGACGAGCGCGACATCCCACCGCTGCCTGGCATGCACGCCGTTCCCGAGCGAGCGTCGTCACCGCGGATGATCTGGCGACTGTTGCCGGTCGGTCTGGTGCTCGCTGCGCTCGTCGTCGGACTGCGGATCATGGCGATCAGCCGGCGCGGCGCGGCGTGGGGACTCGCGCTGTTCGGGATGACGTGGTCGCTCGTGTGCGGCGCGCTCGGCGTGATCCTGATCCTGATGTGGACCGCGACGTTGCACAAGTTCTGGGCGTGGAACGAGAACCTGCTCCAACTGTCGCCGCTGTCGCTCGCGCTCGTCGTGCTCATCCCGATGGCGTGGCTCGGCCGCAAGGAGGAACGCACGGCTCGGCTTGCGGCGTTCTCGATCCTCACGATCGCGGGAATCGGTGCGCTGCTCGCACTGGTACCGGGCGGTCAGGAGAATCGCGCGATCGTCGCGCTGATTTTCCCCGTCCACCTCGCCCTCGCGTGGGCCTTGGCGTTGCCGACCGCGGTGAAGCCGGCGAAGTATCGGCCGCCCAAGCCGCCGAAGGAGAAGCCATTCACGATATAGCTTCGCGCGCGGCACGCGTTGAGCGGCGCAGGGCGGGGTCAGAGCCCGGGCTCTGACCCCGGGCTCTGACCCCGGGCTCTGACCCCGGGCTCTGACCCCGTCGTGACTAGGTCATCGTATCGAACACCATCGCCCCAATGAACGTCTCGAGCAGCGACGAGTCGATCGTGCCGTCCTTCGCTTCCATCGTGAGGATCGCGAGGGCACGCTCCCGCGGCACGGCGCGCTTGTACGGACGGTCGGTCGCCGTGAGGGCGTCGTAGATGTCGGCGATCGTCATGATCCTCGCCTGCACCGGGATCTCGATGCCGGAGACCGCGTTCGGGTAGCCGCGGCCGTTGAGCTTCTCGTGATGGGCGTAGGCGATCTGCGGGATCGCGCGCAGCTCGGGTGTCCACGGGATCTGCTCGAGAAAGCGATACGTGTGCGTGACGTGCGACTCGATCTCGCGCCGCTCGTGCTCGTCCAGATTGCCGCGCCGGATCATCAGGAACTGCAGCTCATGGTCCTCGAGCAGCGGACGCGTGCGCCCGTCGAAGTCCAGGAACGTTCGTCCGTTGATCGTCTCGAGCGCTTCGAAGCTCCCTTCTGCCAGCACCGTCGGCTCGTTCGCGCGGACGATGGCGTCGAGGAATCGCTCGAGCTCCTCGCGCCGCGCGCGACGCTCGCACTCCAACC
Source organism: bacterium (assembly GCA_039933415.1). Taxonomy (GTDB): domain Bacteria; phylum Gemmatimonadota; class Gemmatimonadetes; order Gemmatimonadales; family Gemmatimonadaceae; genus AG11. The sequence goes on along the minus strand of JBDTOD010000048.1, from coordinate 16,492 downwards.
GCGTCACGCCCACGTCGTAACCCGATCGCCCGTTCTCCAGCAGCAGGTCGGCACGACCGCGCTCGAACTCGAGCTGCGCACGCTGGTCCAGGTACGCGAAGCGATGCCTGATGAGCTCGAGGTCCTGCGGATAGAGCTTCTTCTCCTTCACGAGCACCTGCTCCCGCACGCCGACCTTTCCGAAGTCGTGCAGCAGGCCGGCGTAGCGGAGCTCGCGGAGCTGCTCGCGTGTGAACGTGAGATCGCGATACGGGCCGACGCTCAGACGATCGACCGCTTCCGCGAGCCCCACCGTCATCGCCGCCACCCGTCCCGAGTGACCCGAGGTCGCGGGATCGCGCGATTCGATCGCCGTGACGGCGGCGGTGACGAACCCCTCGAACAGCCGTTCGATGTCCTCGTACAATCGGCCGTTCTCGAGCGCGACTGCTGCCTGCGACGCCAGCGCGTTGCAGAGCTCCGCACATCGCCCATCGAACGGCAACACCTCGCGCTCCACCGACTCCGTCGTGGAGAGCCGCACGTCGGGCGAGCGCTTGCGATTGATCAGCTGAAGCACCCCGATCACCTCGTCGCGGTGCGTCTTCATCGGCAGCACGAGCATCGACTTGGTGCGATACCCGAACGTCTCGTCGAAGCTACGGTTCTGCCTGTACGTGGCGCCGTCGGGAAGGAGGTACACGTCCCCGATCACGAGCGCTTCGCCAGTGGACGCCACGTAGCCTGCGAGGCTCGAGTGGTCGATCGGGACCGTGAACGAACTGAATGGCAGCGATGGCAGCGAGAAGTTCTGCGACTGGGCGAAGCGGAGCCGCGCGGGCTCACCCGGCGCCTCGCGCTCGATCAGGTACAGCGAGCCAGCGTCACTGTTGGTGACGCGACGCGCGTGCGAGAGGATAAGGTCGAGCAGTGCGTTCAGATCGCGCTCCGTCGTGAGTGCGAGCCCGATCTCCGACAGCTCGGCCAGCTCGCGGGTTCGATCACCCGCGGTCACGCGCGCATGACGAACGGCGACGAGCGCCGCGGCGTGTCGAAACGCACCACGGAATGCGGCGAACTTCAACCCGGTCGATGCGCCGCCGGGCACGAAGCTCGTGAGAAGGTCGGGAAAGCAGTCGCCCGGTTCCATCTCGTCCGCGTCGCCGATGCCGACGATCGCGATGAGGCCGGACAGCGCGCGAAGCTGGGTGTTCGCTCCATCGCCCGCGCTCGCGATCAGTGTCCTGTCGAGGGCGAGCACCGTCGGCCGGTCGAGATCCAGCGCGCGGACCGTGGGCAGCGCGAGGATCGAGCGCACCTCGACGTCGTCGCCGCGACGACCGAGTGGAGCGACGTTGAGCGGATTGCCGAAGGCGGTGAGCAGCAGCGGCTTCATGATCGGCAGCAGGAGGGATGATGCGCGACCCGCGAGCGCTGCATCGCGCTGACGAATCGGTGACGCGGGCCGGTCAGCTCCCCGGCCGTACCTTGGCCATCCCGTTCCTGGCCGGCGCGTAGTCGGGGAACTCCTTGAGCACGGCACCGAACAGTTCGACGGCGTGCGCCTTGTCGCCCTTGTCCGCCATGTCGAGCGCCTTGCCGTACATCACGGCGTACCGCATCGGCAGCCTGGCCGAGACGGGCGAGCCCGACTGCTGCGCCCCGCCCGCGGATCCCGCGTCGCCGGTGCGGGGGGCCATCGCCGGCAGCTTCAGCCCCGAGTTCAGCCGACTCGCGAGGGTGCCGATCAGTGCCATGACGTTGTCCGACTTGTCCTGCACGCGCTCGGTGAACTCGATCGCCCCGGTCTCCACGTTCACGGCGCGCGCATCGATCCGGAAATTGCCCTTCGGATCGGCCATGAAGCCGCCAAAGATCATGTGCTGCGCGCCGAGCAGCTTGCCGACCTTCACCGCCGTCTCACGATCGACCTGGCCCGCGCCGACGAGGCGTTGTTCGTCGATCAGCTTCTGCACCTGATCGCGCTCGATCACACGAATGCCGGAGTTTGCCGACATCTCCGTGATGAGAAAGTCGGGCACGCCCTTGCTCAGACCATCGTAGTCGCGCGCGTCCTTCGTGAAGACGTTGTTGTTGAAGTACATGATCGCGACCGTCGGCTTGGCCGCCTGCGCGACGATGGACTCGCAAGGGAGCGTCAGTGCGGCAACTGCGGCGGCGAACAGCGCGATGCGGTTAAGGCGGGTCATGGTCTCCTCCGAGACTCGTCGAACTGTTCTCAGCCGGTGCCGGCAAGGCGCGATCGCGCCGGTGCGTCTCGAGAATCGCCGGCCGGTCGATCGATCACACCGTCAGCGTCAGCCCTTCAGCGGCAGCCACGACCTCGAGCTGTCCACCGCGTTGCGTCACCATCGCGCGGCACGCCTCGAGGCATCGGTCCACGTCGTCGTCGCTCCGTTCCGGGCGGTGGTGGAACAGGATGAGACGCTGAACTTCGGCATCGAGGGCCAGCTCTACCGCCTGCTCGTGCGTCGAATGTCCCCATCCCACGAACGAGCGGTACTCCTCGGTCGTGTACATCGTGTCGTGGACCAGGACGCTGGCGCCCTTGATGAAGGCGACGAGCTTACGTCGCCATTCCGGAGGGTCGTCGTACTTCGCCTGAGGGCTCAACTCGTTGTCCGAGACATAGACGAGCGCCCCGCCCTCTCCGTTACCAGCGGAAAAGCGGTAGCCGAGCGCTCCACCAGGATGGCGGACCGCCATGGCGGATACTTCGTATCCGTTGCCCGTCCGACTCTCTTCCGCGAGCTCCTGAAAGTCGATTCGCGCCTGCAACTCCTCGAACGAGACGGGAAACACCACCGGGGACATCTGGTCCCGCACGACGCGGTCGATGCTGGTCTGGAGCGACCTGGATCCCCAGATCGTGAAACGATTCCCCTTGCGAAAGAGCGGCGCGAAGAAGGGAATGCCCTGGATGTGATCCCAGTGGGCGTGGGTGAGGAAGATGTCGCCGGCGACCGGACCGCCGTCATTCCGCTCGAGGAGCGATCGACCGAGCTCGCGGATACCAGTGCCGGCGTCGAGGATGATCAGCCAGCCCTCGGCCGTACGCAGCTCCAGGCACGGGGTGTTCCCGCCGTAGCGAACGGTGCTCGGTCCGGGGCTCGGGATCGATCCCCGGGTGCCCCAGAAACGAAGGGTGAAGCTCATGGCTGGACGACCGATCCGATTTGCCATCGCGCGCTGGGCGAGGCGGTATCGCCTGTGAGCGCGGAACTCACGATCTGAACAGGACCGTGGTCACATTCGCACCTGTGCACGCTTCTCGAGCGCATCCCGGTTCGCCACGGCGATCCGGCGCCGCTCGACGCGAATGAGTCCCTCCTGCTGAAACTCCTTCATCGCCCGCGACACCGTCTCGCGGCTCGCGCCGATCATCTGCGCGATGGTCTGATGCGTGAGCGGCTTGTCTATCGTCACGCCGCCGCCCTCTGCGGAGAGATCGAGCAGGAGCCGTGAGATCCGGCCGGGCACATCCAGGAGCACCAGGCCGCCGATCTTCTGGTCGGCGCGCCGGAGCCGGCGCGACAGCTCCGTAAGGAGCGCCCAGGCAACCGTTGGATTCGCCTCGACGCGCCGCCGGAAGTCCTCGCGGCGGAGAATGAGCAGCTGCGACTCCTCCATCGCGATCACGTGGGCCGAGCGAGGCTGGTCGTCGATGAGGGAGAGCTCGCCGAAGTGAGCGCCCGGCTCGAAGACGCCGAGGATCACCTCACGTCCGTCCTCGCCGATGAGCACCACTTTGACGCGCCCGAGTCGAAGCACGTACAGCGAGTCGCCCGGATCGCCCTGGAAGAGGATGACGCTTCCCTTGGGGTAGGTCCGCTCCCGCGTGAGCTCCGCAAACTTGAGGAGCTCTTCGCGCTGCAGCCCACTGAACATGGGAACACTGGTAAGGAAATCGGCGGTCTGGGGAGTCATTGGCGTGGGGCCGTCGGGAACCCGATCAGGGGAATCCGGCTAACGTATCCGGGCCGGGGGAGCGTGTCAAACGAGCAAGCTGTTGTCGGCTTGTCTTTTAGGCCCTTGGTCCGGTATATTCACAAGCTGTTTCCGATTCTGCACAAATAGCCAGGCAGGGCTCCCAATGAAGACCGATATCCATCCAGAGTACGCCACGGCCACCGTGAAGTGCGCGTGCGGCAACACCTTCGAAACGCGCTCGACCATCGCCGAGATTCATACGGACGTGTGTGCCGAGTGCCATCCGTTCTACACCGGCAAGCAGCGCCTGGTCGATACAGCGGGTCGCGTGGAGCGGTTCCGCCAGAAGTACCAGACCAAGCCGGCCGAGCCGAAGGAGAGCTGAGCCTCTGAGCCTCCGCGACCTGCTGGGCGACACTCTCGCCCGCGCGGCGGAGGTCGAGCGGCTGCTCTCCAATCCTGATACGTTCGGCGACAGCACCAAGGTCGCCGAGTTGGGTCGGGAGCACCGACGCCTCCAGCCGGTCATCGAGTTGGCGGCACAGCTGGACAAGTCCGAGAACGAGCTCGCCGACGCGCGCGAGCTCGTTCTCGTTGACGACCCCGAGATGGCTGCCGAAGCCGCTCGCGAGGTCGAGCAACTTCAGGCGCAGATCGCCGACCTGGAGACCCGCCTCAAGCCGGCACTGCTGCCGCACGATCCGCTCGACGATCGCAACGCCATCATCGAAATCCGGGCCGGTACGGGCGGCGACGAGGCAGCCCTGTTCGCCGCTGACCTCTATCGCATGTACACGCGCTTCATCGAGCGCGCGGGGTGGCGACGCGAGGCGATCTCGCACTCCGACGGAACGCTCGGCGGCGTGAAGGAAGCGATTTTCAAGGTGTCGGGGGACGGTGCGTTTGGAGCCATGCGCTGGGAGAGCGGCGTGCACCGCGTCCAACGCGTGCCCGCCACCGAGACGCAGGGGCGAATCCATACGTCTGCTGCCACGGTCGCCGTCCTGCCCGAAGCGGAAGAGGTGGATGTCAAGATCGAGGACAAGGATCTGCGGATCGACGTCTTCCGGTCGAGCGGGCCAGGCGGTCAGAGCGTGAACACCACCGACTCCGCCGTGCGCATCACGCACATCCCTTCGGGATTGGTCGTGTCCCAACAGGATCAGAAGTCTCAGCTCCAGAACAAGCTGAAAGCCATGGAAGTGCTTCGTGCACGATTGTTGGATCTTCGCGTGAGCGAGATGGAGGCGGCGCGCTCCAAGATGCGAAAGTCGCAGGTGGGAACCGGCGATCGTTCGGCGAAGATCCGCACGTACAACTATCCGCAGAGCCGCATTACCGACCATCGCATCGGCTTCACCACTCATGATCTCGCCGGCGTGATGGATGGGCACATCGAGCCGATCATCGACGCGCTCAAAATCGCCGACGTCGAGGAGCAGCTCGGTGGTTGAGATCGAGGGGGCGATGGCGGCGATCGGCGAGCGCTCGCTTGGCGCACTCGCCGAGGCGATGGCGACCGCGCTGCTCGCGACGGCTGGCTCGGCACACGACGCGCGCAGGGAAGCGCGGGAGCTGCTCGCCGCGCTTCACGACATGCCGCGGCATTGGGTCGCCGTCGAGCAGGGGAGCGTCGTCGCGCCGCACGAGTGGGCGCGTGCGTTGCGAGCCGTCGCGCGTCGCGCCACCGGCGCACCCATTCAATACGCTGCGGGGCAGGCGAGCTTTCGCCACCTCACCCTCGACGTCGACGAGCGCGTGCTCATTCCGCGGCCGGAGACGGAGCAGCTCGTGGACGTCGTGCTGGACGCGACGGCCGGCGAACGTGGCGGCATCGCCGTCGACGTCGGGACCGGCTCGGGGGCGATCGCGCTCGCACTGGCGAGCGAGGGGCGATTCGAGCGCGTAATCGGCACCGACATCTCGGTCGACGCGCTCTCGGTCGCGGAAGCGAACCGCGTCCGCTGCGCAGCCGCGCTGCGCACGCCGGTCGAGCTTCGGGCTGGCTCGCTGCTGCGCCCGGTGCATGAACGGCCACTGCGCGCGGTAGTGTCCAACCCTCCCTACATTTCCAACTCGGAAGCCGGCGACCTGCCGGCGAGCGTGCGCGATTGGGAGCCGGCGGTTGCGCTGTTCAGCGGCGCGGACGGGATGTCAACGACAAGAGCATTGGTGCGGGACGCATCCGCCGCGCTCGGCGCGGGCGGGCTGCTCGCGCTCGAGGTGGATGCGCGGCGTGCATCGATCGCCGCGGAGCTCGTGGCGACACACGGCGCGTACGAGCAGGTGCGGGTGCTGCAGGATCTCACCGGCCGCGAACGATTCGTGGTCGCCAGACGACGGGAGGCGTTCGGATGATCGAGGACAAGGCCAAGGAGCTCGGACGATTGGTTGGTCAGAGCGCTGAGTATCAGGCGGTGAAGCGCGCCAACGACGCGTTGGGCCAGGACACCGCCGCCGTTGCGCTCCTCAAGCAGATGGAGCAGCTGCGATTGGGCGCGCAGCAGATGATCCAGCGTGGAGAGCGGCCGAGCGAGGAGATGGAGAAGGAGCTGGACGGACTGCTCGGCCAGGTGCAGGGGCAGATGGTCTATCAGCGCCTTGTTTCGGCGCAGGAGAACTTCGACAAGTTGATGGCGCGGGTGAACGACTGGATCGTCGACGGCATCGAGCGCGGCGCGACGAGCTCGATCATTCTCGGCTGACGATGAACGCCGATGGTGCACGGCTGATCGTGTTCGAGGGAGGCGAGGGATCGGGAAAGACCACCCAGCTCCGCCATCTCTCCGCCACGCTCACCGCGCACGGCATCCGCCATCTCTCTTTGCGTGAGCCGGGCGGCACGACACTCGGCGCCGAGGTACGGCGCATCCTGCTCGATCCGAAGTCGGAGATCACGGCCCGGGCGGAGGCGCTCCTGTTCATGGCGTCGCGCGCGGAGCTGGTCGAGCGGGAGATCAGGCCGGCGCTCGAGCGTGGTGATGTGGTGCTGTTGGACCGCTTCTTCCTCAGCACCTACGCGTATCAGATCGCTGGGCATGGGCTGCCGGAGTCTGAGGTGCAGAGTGCGAATCGGTTCGCCACCGGCGGACTCGTTCCCGACCTGACGCTGCTGTTGGCCTTTCCCGTGGCGGAAGGGCTCGCTCGGGCGGCCAACCGCCCGGAGGCGCACGACCGGATGGAGGCGTTGGGCGCGGACTTTCACGACCGTGTTGCTGCGGCGTTCGACGCGTTCGCCGAGTCGGCGTGGCAGCGAGCGCACGTGGAGTGTGGGCCGATCTTGAAAATCGACGCCAGGGAGCGCGAGGAGATCATCGCCGCGTGCGTCCTGGCGACGCTCGGCACCTGGTGGCCCGGAACTTTCCCGGTACTTCCGGCATCTGATAGATGATCGGCTTCGTGCAGGTGGGTGGAGTACTCAACGCGGGAGCGGGATGCGGTCTCGAGGGGTAGTCGTGGCGGCGGTGCTGTCCAGCGCGCTCGTCTCTGGTGGTTGGTTCATGGAGCGCGGCACGATCGCGCGCGGTCCTCTCGATCCTGCGGCGGGCGCGCATCTGTTCGATGAAGTCGTCTCGCATCTGCGGCGCGACTACGTGGACACGCTGCCGGACTCGGTGTTGTACCGCAGCGCCGTGCGCGGTCTGATCGGCGAGCTCCACGATCCGCATTCCGTCTTCCTCGATCCCAAGCGGCTCAGCCGGCTCGACGAGAGCACGAGCGGACACTACGCCGGCGTCGGCATTCAGATGGACGTACGCGACAGCGGCATCACGGTCGTCGCGACGCTGCATGGTACGCCGGCCGAGCAGGCGGGAATGGCATCGGGCGACCGGATCATCGAGATCGACGGCAAGCCGACACGCGGGCTCACGTCGGACGAGGCACTCAAGACGCTGCGCGGACCGGCGGGTACGGCCGTGAAGGTCAGCGTCGAGCGGCCCGGCGTCGAGGCGCCACTGTCGTTCACGCTCACGCGACGAGAAATCCAGGTGAACCCGGTGCAGCACGCGCTGATGCTGGGTGACGGGGTGGGGTACGTGGATCTCACCGTGTTCAGCGCCGAGGCCGCGACGGATCTCGCCAACGCGACCGACTCGTTGCGCGCCGCGGGGGCTCGCTCGCTCGTGCTCGACCTGCGCGGCAATCCGGGGGGGCTGCTGGATCAGGGCATCGGTGTCGCCGATCTCTTCCTCGATGCGGGCCAACCCATCGTGGCGACCCACGGGCGCACCGCGGACGAGAATCGCTCGTTTGCCGATCATGCCGCGCAGCGCTGGGCGACGATGCCGCTCGTCGTGCTGACGGACAGCAACTCGGCGTCGGCGAGCGAGATCGTCGCCGGCGCGCTCCAGGATCACGATCGGGCGCTCGTCGTCGGCACGGCGACGTACGGGAAGGGAAGCGCACAGCGAATCTTCCGCATCGAAGACGGTGCCGTGAAGCTCACGACGGCGCTCTGGTACACGCCGAGTGGGCGGAGCATCAACCGGCCGCGTCCCGATGCCAGCCTGACCGGAGACGACGACGCCGCCGCCGCGCAGGCGCGTGCGGACACGTCGAAGGCGCGGCCGACGTTCAAGACCGACGCGGGGCGCACCGTGCTTGGCGGCGGCGGCATCGTGCCGGACGTCGTGGTACCGAATCGGGTCGCCACCAAGGCGGACAGTGCGATCCAGGCGGCGCTCGGCGCGAAGGTGGTGCAGTTCCGCAACGCGATGGTCGACTATGCCATCGCGCTCAAGGCGTCGCGGACGATCACGAACCCGGACTTCGTCATCACGGCCGCCATGCGCGACGAGCTGTACCGCCGATTGCAGGCGCGCGGCGTGACGCTCGATCGTTCGGTGTTCGACGCAGCCGACACGCTCGTCACGCGCGCGCTCACGTCGCAGATCACGCGCTTCGTCTTCGGTCCACAGGCGGAGTACGCGCGGCAGCTTCGCGAGGACGCCAACGTCACGAAGGCGCGCGAGCTGCTGCGAGGAACACCGACGTCGGCGGAGCTGATCCAGCGGGCTCGCAAATAGAAAAGCAGAAGGGCGCCCGATCGGGCGCCCTTCTGCTATCGTGACGCTCGATGTCAGGGCGCGTCAGGGCGCAGCTTCACGAGGACGACGTACGGATACTGCATGCCGTATTGCAGCGCGGCCTCTTCGCGCTTGAGAAAGCGAACCTCGATCGCGTTGCGCGCGGGAATGTGCCGCAGGTAGCTCATCCCATCCACGAGTACGCCATTCACGTAGATCGGTCCGTCGTCGGGCTTCGTCGTCGTGGCAGCCTCGGGGAAAAGCGCGGGACGCAGCTTGTGCAGCGCTTCGGGGAGGGTGAGGGTCTCGACGTCCGTCGAGGCGAACTCCTCGGCCGTGATGACGTAGCGCGGTCGCGCCATCCCCTTCGAGTCGGGGCGTGGTGGCGGCGCTCCCTTCGGGCGGATCTGGAGGTCGCCTCGAAGCGGATCACCGTCTAACGCGAAATCGTAGGTGAACTGTACGACCTGCGCGACCGGGTTGCCGTCCTTGTCCGCCGGAACGAAGCGCGTCCGGTGCAGCGCATCGCGCACCGCGAGCACGAAGTCGGCGTCGCTCGTGCTGAGCACCCGGAACGTCGTCATGTCTGGCAGGCCCGTCTCGCTGACGACGAACATCGTGCTCACGAGCGCGCGCTCGCCCTTCGACGCGGGACCGGCAGGATAGGCCGGTCTCGGGCTGTTGGGAAGCATGGTGGCTGGCGTCGTCACGTCGCGAGCGAACAACGTCGCGGTGAACGTCTCGGGCACGTCGGGCACCGAGAACTGCCGCTCGACGGTCTTGCCGGAGTCCAGCTGGAGCGCGGGACTGACGAACGACGCGCCAGACACGAACAGGACCACGCGGTAGCCGCCGGGCGCAGGCGCGTCGAGAAAGAATTCTCCATCCGGGCTGGCCGCCGTGGAGGCGACGACCTGCGCGCTGTCGTTCACGAGCGCTACGGAGGCTCCGCCCAACGGCTTCTTGGTCGCGAGCTGTACGACCTGGCCGCCGAGCGTCTGCGCGTCGGCGTGTCCGGCTCCGGCGGCCAGCGCGACGAGCGTGAGTGCGATCCGAGTGTGGCGGGAAACCATTGGAACGAACATGGCTGTCGGGGCGAGGAGATACGCGAACACGCACGCCGGCGTGTGGGCGGTGATGCGCACTGCCCAATACTACGGCCGGTGCGCCGAGCCAGCGAGCGCCTGATAGACCATCGTTGGGAAGCGGGACGCGGCGTCGCTCCGATTCGGCATCTGATTGATCATGAACACAACGACCAGCCGCTCGACCGGATCGACGAAGTAAATGCTGCCGTATGCGCCGCCCCAGCCGAAGCTTCCCACGGACTTCATGCCGTCGGCACCGAGCCTGTCCACCGTCTCGAAGCCGAGCCCGAAGCCCAGGCCGTTCTGGTTGTGGAGCGTGCCGCTCTGATTGCTCGTCATCAGATCGACCATCTTCGGTGAGAGGATGCGCACGCCATCGAGCTCGCCCCGATTGAGCATCATCTGGAGGAAGCGTGCGTAGTCGTGCGCCGTGGACAGCAGTCCCGCCCCTCCGGAAAAGCTGCGGCGGGGTCCGTCGACGTAATCCCCCTGACCCATGCGGCCATCGGGTGCTCGCGAGACGTGGCCCGTGCTGTCGCTGGCGTACAGCGTTGCGAGTCGCGCGCGCTGCGTTTGTGGCAGGAAGAAGTAGGTGTCCTTCATTCCGAGTGGATCGGTGATGCGCGTGCGGATGAACCGGTCGAGCGGAATCCCCGATACCCGTTCCACGACGCAGCCGAGGATGTCGGTGTTGTAGCCGTACACGTATGCCTCGCCCGGCTGCGAGATGAATGGCAGCGTCGCAAGCGTCTCGATCGTTGTGCACACGGGCTCGTTCTTGTCGGCCGTGTAGAAGCCGAGGCCCGTGCCGTTGCCGAGTCCTTTCGCGGCGTATTGCTGCGCGATAAACGACTCCTGTCCGTACGAGATGCCCGCGGTGTGCGTGAGCAGATCCTTGATCGTGATCTGCCGGCGCGCCGGCACGACCGTGCGTCCGCTGTCGGCGCGCGATGCCACGGTCGTATGCGCGTACGCGGGGATGTACATGCTCACCGGATCGCCGATCGCGATCTTCCCTTCCTCGACGAGCATGAGGATGGCCGTGCTCGTGATCGCCTTCGACTGCGACGCGATGCGGAAGACGACATCCGGCGTCATGGCGCGGCGAGACTCGCGGTCGTTCCATCCCACCGTCTTCTGATACGCGACCTGTCCGTCGCGGAGCACGAGCGCCACCGCGCCGGCGATCCGGTTGGAGTCGACGCGCTCCTGGAGGAAGCGATCGATGCGGGCGAGCCGATCGGGGGCGAAGCCGAGTGGCGTGCGAACGGCGGCGCGCTGCGCGCCGAGCGCCACTGGAGCGGCGCTCGCGACGAGAAGGGCGGCGGCGACGCGGCAGATGCCGCGCGCCGAGCACTGCGAGATCGTCATCGTCATGATCGGCTCAGGGCGCCGCGTGCTGATATGGATGCTTGTGCGTGCGATAGTGATCGGCGAGCAGGTCGCCGCCGAAGTCGTGACGGAGATCTCGCCAGACCGTGTGGATGTGATTGGCGTTCGTCTGCTGATTGTCGTACTCGATGAGGATCGTGGGACCGTGAATCCGGTAGTAGTGCGCCTGGCCAACCGCGGTGCCTCCGGCCCACGCGAACCGGAGCTCGCCGAAGCCGCCCTCGTCGATGTCGCGCATGGCATGGGTTCGAGCGGCGGCAGACATCCGGCCTGCATACACCTCGATGAGCGCGCGAAGCTGTGCGCGCTCGGGCTCGGACATGTCGGCGGCGCGCAGACCTTCCATGCTGAGCGCGCGCGCTTTCGGGTCGTTGCGCGTCTCCACCTCGACGAACGCGGTGTCGGTGAAGATCGCGACACGGCGGCGGCGCTCGTCGAGCATGAGGACGAGTGCGCGCGCGACATCCTCTTCGGCGGCGAGAATGCGGAGGCCTGCCTTCGGTCCAGATGGGACACGCGCCGGGTTGGCGCCCATGAACAATGGGGACACCACCTGCGTCGTCCCGCCGATGCCGGTGAAGTTGACCGACAGGTGATGTCCCTCGACGCGCCATCCCCACACGTCACTCTCGTCTGGGGCGCCGAACAGGCTGAGGTAGTACTTGCTCGAGTCGCGCACGTTGCGCTGCCCGGAGGGAGGTCCGGCCGCCTCGATGTCGTGAAGAATCGCCTCGTGGCGCATGATGTTCTTCGCCGTGGCGAAGCCGCTGGGACTCAACCCCGTCAGGAGCAGCGTGTCCACCAGCGCGCGCGCTTCCGGCGACATGCGCGCCAGCGTGAGACCGTGCCGGTCGAACGGGATGTAGAACCAGTTCGACCGCTCGGTGCCGTCGAACGGAAACGCGGCGACCGTTCGCGTGGAATCCGGAATGGCGCGGGAGAGCGCACGGAGCACGCGCTCCGTGGGCATCGTCGTCGCGCGGCCGCTGGTGGACTGTGCGGCAACGGGTGCGGCGACGCACGCGGCGAGCGCGGCGCAGGTGCAGATGCGCATGGGGTGGTGGCTCAGGCTGGGGATTCGGAGGTGAAGACGCCGACATCGCGCCGGCGATGGCGAGATGGCGGTAGTATGGCTCGGCTACGGCGTCGTCACCAGACGCGCGATGCGAAGGGCGCGAGTCGTGTGAGTGCGGCGTGCCATCTCAATTGAGCAAGGGCCGCGCAGTGATGCGCGGCCCTTGTCCAACGACGCGGACGACGCCTAGCGGTCGACGATCCGGACGCCTTCAGGCACGGTGAACGTGAATGCGCTCGCATCGACGGGCACGTTGGTCTTGAACGAGGTGAGCCGGACCGTGCGCTGAAGCCCCGAGTTCTCGGTCACCTCGAACTGACGGATCGTGGCGTCCGCGTCGTCGATCCACACCGTGGCGGCCTTGAACGGCGCGTCCTCCTTCACCTTCGGCAGCAGGGTGAAGCCGTGGGTCGCACGCGCACTGACGCGCTGCGTGCCGATTGCCGTCACGGTGTATCGCGAACGTGGCGCGGTGAGAAACTGCGCCGTCAGATCGACGGTTCCGGTCCCGCCATTCTTCATCGAGGTGCGAATCACCTGACCGGGGGTGGTGCTCGGCAGATATAGCCAGAGCTGCTTGCCGTCGGCGACGATCCGCTCATTCGCCGGCTCGGAGAAGCGCACGGACAGCTTCCCGGGCCGTTGCTGCTGATACTCGCCGCTCGCCGAGAGCGTGCGCCCGGTGAGGGAGTTCGTGATCGTCTGGTCGAAGGTGGCGCGAGCGGTCTTGACCTTGGCCCACGCCGCCACGGCGCGGTCGAGCAGGTCGGCTTGACGCGGACGAGCCGACGCAAGAGACAGGGGGGCGACGAGCGCCCCAGCGAGAACGAGCGAGCGAAGACGACGAATGCGCATGCGAGCTCCAGTGTGCGAGGCGCACCAGCGCGCCACGTGCAGGTCCTACCCTCGCGCGGCGGGCGCGGTTCCGGGCGGGACGGTGATCGAGCGCCCGATGGCGTCCGCGATGGCGCGCGCCTCGCGCACGAGGCGGCCGAGCTGGTCGGGAAAGAGCGACTGTCCTCCGTCCGACAGCGCGCGATCCGGATTGGGATGCATTTCGACGAGCAGCCCGTCGGCGCCCGCGGCGATCGCGGCGCGCCCCATGGGGATGACTTTGTCGCGCAGGCCGGTGCCATGACTTGGATCGCCGACGATGGGCAAGTGCGAGAGCTTCTGCACGAGTGGGATCGCCGTGAGGTCGAACAGGTTGCGGGTCGCGGTGTCGAAGCCGCGAATGCCTCGCTCACAGAGGATCACCTGCGTGTTCCCCTCGGCGAGCAGATATTCGGCGCTCATCAGCAGGTCGGTGATCGTCGCGGCCATACCGCGCTTGAGGAGCACCGGCTTGCCGAGCTTTCCGATCGTGCGGAGCAAGGCGTAGTTCTGCATGTTGCGCGCACCGATCTGAATGCAGTCGGCAATTTCGGCGACGTGATGCGCGCCCTCTTCATCGAGCGCTTCGGTGACGATCGGCAGCCCAGTCTCACGTCGTGCGAGGGCGAGGAGCTCGAGACCTTTGCGACCGAGCCCCTGGAATGAGTACGGAGAGCTGCGCGGCTTGAATGCGCCACCGCGCAGCGCCGAGCCTCCGGCGTCGCGCACCTGCTGCGCGGCGAGGACGATCTGCTCCTCGCTCTCCACCGAGCATGGGCCGGCGATGATCGGGATCTCGGAGCCGCCGAAAACGACGCCTGGCGCGATCGTGACGAGCGTGTTCTCCTGCTGCCACTCGCGTGAGACCTGCTTGTACGGCCTTGAGACGTGGATCACCTCGGCCACGCCGTCGAGCGACTCGAGCTGCGAGCCGTCGATGCGCCCGTCGTTGCCGACGAGGCCCACCGACGTGCGCTGCGCGCCAGGCATCGGCCGCGCCTGATAGCCCATGTCGACGATCACCTGGACGACGCGGTCGATCTGCGCCTGCGTTGCGCCGTGCTCCATCACGACCAGCATCAGTCTTCCTCGATCTCGAACGTGGACCCGTCGTCGGCCAACGTGACCGGACCGCCGTAGTGCGCCCCGACGAGCGCGCGTACGTCGACGCGCTCGACCGGCGGATAGAAGTGCGTCAACACCAGATGCTTCGGGAGCGCTGCCGCGGCCAGCGCGCCGCACTGCTCCGGCGTGAGATGCGTCGGAATCGCCATGTGGGCCGGCAGCGAGCATTCGCAGAGCAGCACATCGGTGCCGCGCGCCCACTCGGCGAGCATCGGATCGTAGCCGGTGTCGCCAGTATACACGACGCGACGTCCGCCACGCTCGATCGAGTACGCGACGCTCTCCTCGGTATGCGGGACCTTCGTGGCGCGCAGCGTTACGCCGTCTCCCAGATCGAGCGCGCCACCGGGCTCGATCTCGACGATCGAGATCGGGAAGCCCGGCTCGCGCAACCAGTCGCCGAACGCCTCCGCCTGGCGCTCCAGCAGCGCGGCGGTGCCGTGCGGTCCGACGATCGATAACGGCTCGCTCCGGCCAGGCAGGTCGCCGTACTTCCACGCAAAGGCGAGCGTGGCGAGGTCGCCGATGTGATCGGTGTGGAAGTGCGAGATCGCCACGTGGGTGATGACGCGCCACGGAATCTGCAGCTCGGCGAGGCGATGCGTCACGCCGCTCCCGCAGTCGAGCAGCAGCTTGACGGCACCCGCCTCGACGTAATGGCCCGCACAGACACGCGTTGCCGAGAGTGCGACCGTGCCGGTTCCCAGCGTGACGAGTCGCACGTCAGTGGCCGCGGAACACGATCTTCCGAATGGCGTCGTAGCCGTCGGCGTGCAGGCGCACGAGATAGATACCGGCGGGAACCGGGCGGCCATTGTCTGCCACGCCGTCCCATGAGAGCCGCGGGTCGCAACCGGAACCATCGAGCTCGCTCAGCCGGCCATAGCGTCCGGCCGGCAGCGTGCCGGCGAACTGCGCGCCCGGCACCATCGTCTTCACCGGATTGCCCCTGAGGTCGTAGATCATCAAGCGAACGTCGGCTGGCGTCCGGAGATCGAACCAGATGCAGGTCGTCGCCGACGACGCGGCAGGAAAGGGATTCGGAAAGTTCTGATAGAGCAGCGTCGTGATCGGCTGGTTGGCCGGCGCGATGACGAAGCTCGAGCGGCTGCTCACGGACGCGCTGTCCGTGGGGAGTCCGTTGAGCGGTCGCGCCACGACACGCCAGCGATACGAGGTGTTCGCTTCCAGCGTATCGGGATACTGATAGACGGTATCGATGATCCCGCCGCGCGAGCGCGTCTCCTGGGTCGCCACGTTCGTGACGAAGAGCTCGTACACCCACGGGCCCGGCGGCGTCGTGATCGCCGCGCTGCGCCACGAGAAGCGCGGCTGCTGCGTATTGAGACTGATGCCGGTGCGCCCATCGGGGTCGAGCAGCTCGAGCCGAGGACCGGTTCGACCGAGCGGCACGATGACCGTGCGAACGGAATTGCCAAGCTGGTCGAACACGGCGACCTCGCCGAAGATGTCGCGATTCTCTGGTAGCAGCTGCTTCGTGAGGAACGACACGTCGGTGCCGAACTTCGTGGAGTCGTACACGACCAGTCCGATGTCGGAGCTCAGCGAGAGTCGAAGCCGAATCCGAAGCGTGCCCAACGACGCGGGAAATCCGGTGGTGCGCACATCGATGCGCGGCGCCGCCGGAAAGGGCGACGTCTGTGGAAAGATCACCTGCACCGCGCCCTGCGCGCCAACGCAACGCGGCACCGCCACGAGCAGCATCATGGCGCACAGCGTGACGATCGGCGCGCCGAGCAGCGCGCGCAATCGACTCACGATGCCGCGGCGGCTTCCTCGGCCACCGGCTCCGCCGGCGGTGCCGACTCCGTGGACGGGCCCCGCATCCGCACGCTCACCAGCGACGAGACGCCCGGCTCCTGCATGGTGACGCCGTACACGGCGTCGCCGGCCTCCGTCGTCGTCCGCGGGTTGTGTGTGATGACGATGAACTGCGTGCGGCTCTTGAACTGGTTGAGCAT
>JBDTOD010000047.1:0-28439 GCA_039933415.1 bacterium | reverse complement strand
CAGCACGCGCACGCCGCGGACGCCGAACGCTGACCGCGCGCCGAAGCCGCGAATGCTCACACGCGGATCCTGCGCCGGATTCTGCCGATTCGCGAGCGCGACACCGGGTACGGCGAACAGCAGTTCGTCCACGCCGAGACGCTTGAGCGCGGCGAGCGAGTCCGGACGTATGAGCGTCACGGCGTACGGCAGCTCGAGCGGCGCGCGCGGGCCTTCGCGTGTGGCAGTGACGCGCACCGGCGGCAGCGCTTTCGTCGTGCGTGCGGAGTCCTGCGCGTGGGCAAGTGGCGCGAGAGCGACGAACAGGAGCGCGGCCGTGCCGTGAGCGAAGTGCGGGGGCATGCGGAGGAAACTAGTTGATCGGTAAGGCGGTTGATCGGTACGGCAGTTGATCGGGACGGCGGTTGATCGGCCAACCGCTCCTTCGATCCACCGTCTCACCGATCAACCGCCCCTTCGATCAACCAAGGGCGCCCGCGGGGCGACGCAGTGCCAGGCCCAGACTGATCAGCGCCAAGACGAGCGCCGCCCACGGAACCCAACGCATCGTCGGGCCAGCACTCGACACGCTGCCAGCATCCTCGATGCTCGTCACCGACGCGGGAGACTTCGAGCCTTCCGCACCCGTCCACTCCACGCGCATTCCATCCGCGTACGTCTGATACACGGGCCACGTCAGCGTCGTCGCCGCCTTCGGATTGGCGCCGACGAAGGGAAGCTCGACGAATCGCTGCGGTGGGAGCGAGCCGGTCCACACGGCGCCGACGATCCGCTTGGCGGAGTCGGTGAGCACCTCGACCTGCCAGCCTGGTACGTCGGCGAACGATGTGACGCGCAGCCCAGCGGGGAAACGGATCTCCACGCGCAGCGTCGGCGTCGCCTTCTCGTTCGGCACGCGCAGCACGTATTTCTCGTAGCCGCCGGCCTTCGACGTCCTGGGATACACGACGGCGTGCGCGAGCGCGAACGACGTTACCACGAGCGTGAGCGCGACGGCGATGAGCGTGGTCAGCGCCACACGCGGCGCACCGCGCGGTGCTCGGCCCCGGAGCGAGAAATCAATTTTCATCGGATGGCAGCGTGTGCGGGTGAGAGCGGTGCGTCCGCCGGCGGCGGAACGTAGCCGAGCAGGCCACCGAGCAGGATGACGACCGCCATCACGACGAGCTCCTTCCGGAGCGTCGAGGCGAACTGCGTCGAGCGGCGCGCGTCGCCCGCCAGCGCGGGTAGCACGCGGAACCTGTGGTAGGCGCCGAAGCCGACGAGCACGAGCAGCCCGGCGATCTTGGCCAGCGCGACGGCACCGTACGCCGACCGGAACAGATCGAGCGGCGTGGCGAGGAACAGGAACGTCTGCACGACGCCCGACGCCGTGACGACGAGCACGGCGATCAACGCGGCGGATGAGACGCGTGACGCTTCACGCTCGAAGCGCGTCGCGTCGCTGCGGTCGAAGGTGAGCAACCAGAGCAGGCCGCCGAGCCAGACGGCGCCGGCGAGCAGGTGCAGCGCCTTGGCCGGCGTGGTCCACATCGGATGGATCGCGGCGGAGTGGCCGGTCGTCCCGCTGAACAACACCGCCGCGATGGAGAACGCCATCGCCAGCCTCGGTCGGCGCGCGAGCACGATCGCCCATGCCGCCAGCAGCGCCAGCCCCGACCGCCAGAGCTCCGCACGACCCACGTTGCTCGTCAGCATCGCCGACAGCATGTCCGGGCCGAGCGAGTGTTCGGGCAACGCGTTGAGCGCCCATGCGGCGTGGTGTGCCACGAGCAGTGGAACGGCGGCGACGCTGAGCCAGCGCGCGAAGGCTTCGGGACGGCGTGCCGCCAGATCGGTTGGCACACGGCCGAACGAGAGGAAGACGAGCAGCCCCGCCGCCGCCATCAGCGTGCCGACCGCGAGCCCGCGCAGCAGCGACGGAACGAGCGGCGCGCCGGCGACGCTCGGTCCCCAGTTCACTGTTCCGGCGTCGTCGGGTGCGTGGATGTCGGGCGGCGGTGGTGCCACCGACTCCCGTGGCGCAGGCGAGGCCACCGTGCCGGGCAGCTCGACGGTGAAGACGTAGCTCCCCTCGACCGGATGCCCGTCTGCCGACACGACGCGCCAGTCCACCCGATAGGCGCCCGCCGTCAGCGGATGCACCGGTGCCACGAGCGCGTTCACGTCGTGCGGGTCGCCGGCGGCCACGAGCTTCATCACCACGCCATCGCTGCCGACGAGCGAGATGCGGCCGAGCGATGGTTCGAGCTCCTCGCTGAAGACGAGCCGGATGCGCGACGGCGCGGTGTGCAGGAGGCTCTTCGCCGCGGGGTCAGAGCTCACCAGCGACGCGTGCGCCCAACCGAGGACGGGAGTGACGAGCACGAGCGCGAGCGATGCGACCGTGACGACGAGCGCGCGCCACAGTGGCAGCGCGCGCGCGCGCATCACGTCAGAAGCCATACTTGGCGGTTGCCACGAAGGTCCGATGCGGGAAAGGATGGAAGAGGAAGTACTTCCGGTCGAGCAAGTTGTCCACGCCGAGCGACGCCGACCAGTGCACGTCGACCTTGTAGTTCAGGTGCGTGTCCGTCACGAACCACTCGGAAAAGCCCTGGTACGTGTTGTAGTGCACGTCGGTGTTGTCGAGCGTGGTGAAGAGCTTGGAACTGTAGCGGCCCGCGACCGTGTAGGTGAGCCGGTCGGTTGGCCGATACATCGCCGTCGCCGTGCTGCGCCACTTCGGAATGTTGGGGAGCTGCTTGCCGATGGCCGCATCGGGTGCAGCCGTCGCGCTCGCGCGGCCGGACATCGCGAGCGTGCGCGGGTCGACGTACGTCACGCTGCCGGAGAGCGAGAGGCCGCGCCGCAGCACATCGCTGCTGCCAAGCGCGAGCTCGACGCCGCGCGCGCGCACGTGGTCGACGTTGGAGAGGAACGAGTAGAGCTGGGTGGAGCCTGGCGCCAGCGTGTTGAACTGCGAGATGATCGCGTCGTGCACGTCGTCCTGAAACAGGGCGAGCTGCGCGCTCGCGCGATCGAACTTGCGCTCCACGCGGAGCTCGGTCGAGAGCACATTGTCCGGCTTGAGATCCGGGTTGGGTGAGCTGAACGTCGTCCCCGTGGAGACGAGCTGATACAGCTCCGCCGTCGTCGCGAAGCGGTACGCCTTGCCCACCGCCGCGGTCACCGACCAACGGTCGGACGCGTTCCAGGTCAGCAGCCCCTTCGGCGAGAACTGCTGCCCGTCCACCGTGGGCTGCACCACGCGCGTCGTACCGCTGACGTTCAGGCCGTCATAGCCGCGCCAGTCTTCGTAGCGGCCTCCCACCGTCAGCTTGAGATCGGGCGTCAGGTACCAGGCGTCCTGCACCCAGAGCGCCTTCGTCTCGGTCTTCCCGTCGCCCTCGGTAAAAACGCGCGCGCGCGTGCCGCCGTCCGTCCAGTTCGGCGTGTCGTAGGTACTGTTCAGCAGCGAGTAGTGCTCGTAGTGGCCGCCCGCGCTGAGCGTGTGTCGAGAGAGCTGCCCGCCGGGCTTCCACGTTCCCTTGAGGTCGAGCGTCGACCAGCCGGTGCCGTCCAGCACGGCGACGCGGCCCGCCTGACCGAAGGTCGTGCCGCTCGCCGCCGCGCTCCCCGGGCTGCGCTGCTGATCGTAACCGAAGCGGTATGTCGAGCCGACGAGCTCCAGATCCCAATCCTTCTTCCGGTCGGTGCGCAGCGTGAACGAGTGCGCGGTGTGGCGCTGGTCGATGTCGTAGAAGCCGCTCGCGAAGCCGCCCTGGCCGGCGTAGGTCGGCTGCCCCGACGCGTTGATGTACGGATCGACGCCACTGTTGCCGTCGTTGCGCCAGAGGCCGAAGGTGTACGCGGCGCGCAGTGTCGGCGTGATGTCGTACGCGAGCTTCACCTTGCCGTTCGTCATGCGCGTGTGCAGCAGGCCGCTCGCGCCGAGCACGTTGGCGTTCGCTCCGAGCTTGTTCAGCTCGGCCACGCCGCCGGTGGTGCCTGTCGGGAACGACGCGCTCGTGACGTAGCTCAGCGGCTGGCTGTTGCTCTGTTGATAGTTGCCGCTCGCCCAGACGGCGAGGCCGCCGAACCGGTCGCCCACGCTGGCGCCGGTCTGCGACGTCGAGAAGCTCGCCTTCGTCCCGTAGAGATCGAATGTCTGGCGCGCCTGCGTCTGCATCAGCTGGCCTTCGAGCTTCTTCGGCAGACGCGTCGTGATCTCCATGACGGCACCCATCGAGTTGCCCGCGTACGCGGCCGAGTAGGGCCCCATCATCATGTCGATGCGCTCGATCTCGTTCGGCGAGACGAGTCCCCAACGTGGGCCGCCCAGCGTGTTGTTGTTCGCGATCAACGCGGTGAGCGGCACGCCGTCGGCGAAGACCAGGCTCCGCGCGCTGGAGCCCGTGCCCCACACGCGCGTGGCCAGCGTAGCCTGCGTGTCGCCATTGTTGCGCTTCCGCAGAAACACGCTCGGCAGGTACTTCACGGCGTCTTCGGCGTCGATGAGGTTGACCGTCTCCTCGGCGCGCTGCTGGGTGATGCTGACGGTGACCGGCAGCGTGAGGAGCTGGATCGGCCTGACGGCGCTGTTGTCGACCCGCTCGGCCGTGACGTTGACGCGAGTGAGCCGCACAGCGGAGTCGCGCTTGGGGGGAGGGGTGGTGTCCTGCGCGTGTAGCGCGCTGCTCGAGAGCAGCGCCGACGCGAGGATGAAACCGAGGGTTTTCATCTGATGGCTGCTCGCGAGAGCCGAGGGGCCACATGCCGCGCGTTGCCGCGAGTGGCGGAAGACGCAGACGCCCGGCTCCCGCATGGGGCGCCCGAGCGGAAACGGCATGACGTTGTGAGATTCGGTGAACGACGACGCGCGCACGGCGGACTCGAAGGTCACGCGTGGGCGAACGCTCCCGAAGGCAGCGTCCCGCTAGATCAGACGTTCAGCGGGTGGCCCGTTCGCGAACGGGAGGAGACGATCGGCCTCGGAGGGAGCGATCGGCGCCGAGCTGTCGTCGAACACGCGGCGCGGCTGGGCGGAGACGTACGCCACGAGCAGCGTCGGCGTGACGGCGGCCGAGGCGATGGTGACGACGGTGGAGCAGTCGTCGATGCAGCAGCAGTCCTGACCCTCGGACTCGCCGTGCTGGTGGCCGCTCGCGGGCTCCGCCCGCCGCGTTGCCCCATGGCTGGCATGGTGGCCAGCGGCGCTGTGGGCCGGCATCGCACCCAGTCCGTGCTTCACACAGGCGACCTCGCGCGCGTTGCCGAGCACCACCGCGCTCAGCAGAGCGAGGAGGAGCGACACGGAACGAAGGAGACGCGATGCGGTGGGCATGGTTGGAGCTGAAGCCTAATGCGGAGCTCGGACGGCCGGAATGTCAGGGAACGGGGGCCACGTCCTTAGAGGGGGCGACGATGACGATTATTCCCAGCTCGAAGCCCCGGATGAGCCGGCGCGCATTCCAGTGAACGCGTCAGCTACCTCTTACCCTATATCAAATGGAGGCCCGCTTGTAGTCCGAACTCGTCCCATGTTCAACATATGAGGGAAGGGTGGGCTTGCGGCAAGCCCCGGGCGGGAGCCCAGACTGTCGCTTTCCCAACCAGCCGGGGAGCTTCCATGCGCGTGCTGCTTTCGACGATCGGGTCACGTGGGGACGTCCAACCGATGGTAGCCCTGGCGTCGCAGCTCAAGGCCCTCGGGCAAGACGTCCACCTCTGCGTGCCACCCGACTTCAAGGAGTGGATCGAGGGACTCGCCATGACCGTCACGCCGATCGGACCCGCGCTGCGCGCGACGGGGAAGAGCAACCCGATGGCGACGCGGATCACGGCGGAGCAACGGCGCCAGATGATCGAGGGCACGGTCGCCGCCCAGTTCGAGACGATCGGTGCCGCAGCGCGAGGCTGCGACGTGATCGTTGGCGGGACGGCGCTCCAGATCGCCGCGCCATCGATCGCGGAGCATCTCGGCATCCCGTACGTCTTCGCGGCCCTCTGTCCGAACGTGCTTCCGTCGCCACGTCACGCGCCACCCGTGTTGGCCGCTCTCGGAGACGTGCCGGCGCCGGCGGCGGAAGAGTATCGCGAGCTCTGGGAGAAGGACGCCCGTCGCTGGAACGACATCTGGGCCTCCACGCTCGCGCCGCATCGCGCGTCGCTCGGTCTGCCCGCAGTCGATTGCGTGCGCGACTACATCCTCACCGACCGACCCTGGCTTGCCGCCGACCGGACATTGGGTCCGTGGCCGGATCCCGGCCGCGACACGGTGTTCCAGACCGGCGCCTGGATCCTGGCCGACGATCGACCGCTCTCCGCCGAGCTGGAGCAGTTCCTCGCTGCCGGCGAGCCGCCCGTCTACTTCGGCTTCGGTAGCATCAGCGCGCCTCAACCAGATCTCAGTCAGGTGATGATCCACTCGGCGCGCGCGCTCGGTCGTCGAGCGATCGTCTCGCGTGGGTGGGCCGACCTCTCACTGATCGACGACGCACCAGATTGCCTCGTCATCGGCGAGGTCAATCAACAGGCGCTGTTCACGCGCGTGTCCGCCGTCGTCCACCATGGGGGCGCGGGTACCACCACGGCGGCCGCGCGGGCCGGCGCGCCGCAGGTCGTCGTTGCCCAACACTACGACCAGCACTACTGGGCGGGACGAGTCCACCAGCTCGGGATCGGCACCGCACACGAAGGCCGCTCGCCTACCACAGAATCGCTCACGCGGACGCTCGAGCGGACCCTCGGAGCCGACGTCGCGGCCCGCGCCCGAGCCATCGCCGCCGAGGTGGAAACCGATGGCGCGCGCGTCGCCGCGCAGGCGATCGGCGCTCTACGCTGACTCGAGCCCGATCAACCCCCGAATCGCGGTATCCTCGGTCGAGCTCGGTCGTTTTCATGGTACCCGATGCACAGCCGAACCCAGCAATTCGAACCAGTCGCTCTCCTCGAGCGACCCGCCCGCCCGCCGCGCCTCTCGGTCGAGCTGGCGCTGCCGCGGCGAGTCAGTCTTTCCGAGGTCCTCTCCGCTCTCTCCTGCGCCCTCGATCTGACCGAGGGTGCGCCGGCCGGCCACACGATGCGGTCGTGCCTCATCGGGATGCGCCTCGCCGAAGCGGTGGGCGTCGGCGCGGCGGATCGGTCGGCGCTCTACTACGCACTCCTGCTCAAGGACGCCGGCTGCTCCAGCAACGCCGGACGCATGGCCGCGCTCTTCGGCGCCGACGACCAACAGGTCAAGACGCGCATGAAGCTGGTCGACTGGCACAAGCGCGTCCGACTTGCCGTCGAGACCGCGCGGGCCGTCGGGCGTGGTCGGCCGTTCGGTGAACGCCTGCGCCATTTCGTCGCGCTCGCGCGCGCAAGAAGCACGACGAAGGAGCTGATCCAGATCCGCTGCGATCGCGGCGCGTCCATCGCGAGCCAGCTGGGCTTCCCACCGGAGACCGCCGAGGCGATCCGCTCGCTCGACGAGCACTGGTGCGGGCTCGGTTACGCGCAGGGACTCGCGGGCGGCGACATCCCACTGCTCGCCCGTATCGCCAACATCGCGCAAACGGTCGAAGCGTTTCACGATCGCGCAGGCGTCGACGGTGCACACCGCGTAGTGCGCGAACGCAGCGGCACCTGGTTCGATCCGGCGCTCGCCCGCGTCGTCCTCGGCTGGCGCCGAAACGATCCATGGTGGGAGCTGCTGCGCGGCGACGTCAGCGGCGCGGTCGTCGCCGCGGAGCCGTCGGATCGCGTGATCGAGGTGGACGAGGACGGGCTCGACGGCGTGTCACGCGCGTTCGCCGACATCATCGACGCGAAGAGTCCCTTCACCTACAACCATTCCTCGCGCGTCGCCGACGTCGCGCGGATGGTCGCCGCGCGCTGCGGCCTCGACGCCGCGGAGCAACGCCGGATCTACCGCGCTGGCCTGCTGCACGACATCGGCAAGCTCGGTGTCTCCAACCTGATCCTCGACAAGAACGGCCCGCTCACGCCCGCAGAGCGCGAGCGCGTCGAGCAGCATCCGCGCTTCTCGCTCGAGATCCTGCAGCGCGTCTCGGCGTTCAGCGGCTTCGCGCTCACCGCGGCGCTGCATCATGAAAAGCTCGACGGGAGCGGCTACCCATGGGGGGTCGCGGCCGGTGGCCTCGACCTTCCCGCGCGGATCCTCGTGGTATGTGACATCTACGACGCGCTGAGCTCCGACCGTCCGTACCGAAAGGGGATGGACGAGGCGACGATCACGACGATCCTCGAGCGCGACCGGGGCACCAAGCTCTGTCCCGTCGCGCTCGACGCGCTACACAACGTCCGGGCCGCGCGCGCGGGCAACTCGACATCCGATGTAAACCATTTGCACGCTCGCGCTGTATAAAGAGTAGCAACACAGGGCACGTACAACGGGAATCGAATCATGGAATTGAAACGTTCACTACACGATATCACCGGTGAGGTCGGATCCTTCGACCGCGCCGCATTCTTCGAAGCGCTCGCGCGCGACACCGTCTACCTGCCGTCCGAGCTCGCCGCGCGACTGTTGCCGATCGACACGCGCCACGACACGCCGAGGTGGATTCCGGTGTCGCTGGCGGCTGATCTGAGAGCGCCGGCGCGCTGAGCATTTCGTCGGAGAGATCGCACGACGATCCGCGGCACCGGGTCGTCCTGACCCGACAGGGCGCCAGCGCCGGAAGGCTGCTGGCGCCCACTCCATCGCGGCGCCATGTTGCCGCCGATGTCTCCCTCCGCACTTCTTGCCGTCTTCACCACCGGTCTGCTCGCCGGCGCCGTACTCGCGCTTGGCGTCGTCTTCGTGCTGCGACGCGATCGCGCCGAGACCGAGGACATCGCGGCGACGCGCCTCTCCGAGCTCCTCGCACCGCTCCGCGGCGAGCTGGAGCGATACGACCATCGTCTCGCGTCGTTCGACCGCGATCGCGCGACGCAGTTCGGCGCGATCGCGACGCGACTCGACTTGGTGGCCGCGGCGAGTGAGTCGGTGCGCGATCAGACGCAGCAGCTCGCCAGCGCGCTGCGCACGCCGAGCGTTCGCGGACGGTGGGGCGAAGTGCAGCTCCGTCGCGTCGTCGAGCTGGCGGGCATGGCGGAACACTGCGACTTCGAGACGCAGGTCACGTCGCGGAGCGACGATGAGGACGGCGACGCGCGGCGCATGCGGCCCGACATGGTCGTGCGTCTGCCTGGCGGCCGCTCGGTCATCGTCGACGCGAAGGCACCACTGCTCGCCTACCTCGACGCGACGTCGTGCACCGACGACCGCGAGCGCGCGCGATTGCTCAAGGTGCACGCCGCACACGTGCGCATGCACGTCGAGACGCTGAGCCGGAAGGCGTACTGGGAGCAGCTCGGGCCAGGTACGACGCCGGAGTTCGTCGTGCTCTTCCTCCCTGGCGAGGCGTTCTTCTCCGCGGCGCTCGAGCAGGATGGCGCGCTCCTCGACGAGAGCGCGGCGCGCGGCGTGATCCTCGCCACGCCGACGACGCTCATCGCGCTGCTCCGTGCCGTGTCGTTCGGCTGGCGGGAGGCGCGCATGGCCGACAGCGCGCGCGAGATCAGCACGCTCGGCGCAACACTCTACGACCGGCTCGCCACGCTCGGCGGCCACATGTCGGAAGTCGGAGGCGCGCTCGATCACGCGGTGTCGAGCTACAACCGCGCGATCGGCTCGCTCGAGGGACGCGTGCTCGTGACCGCGCGACGCTTCCGCGATCTCGGCGCGGCGGGCGATCGCGCCGAGTTGGAACCGCTCGTGCCGGTGGGCACACGTGCGCGGGGCGTGCAGGCGCCGGAGCTCGTGCTCGATCAGATCGAGCCAGGGCTCCGCTGATGTCGTCCCAGATCGATCACCTCTGGGCGGTGGACGAGTTGGACGACGATGTCGCGCGCATCATCGAGGACGGCGCACGTATGATGTTCATGCCGCGATATCTCCTGCCGCCTGGCGTCTCGGAGGGACAGATGCTGTCGGTGTCGCGCAGCGAGGAACCGGGCGGATCGGTGCAGATCACCGTCGCATTCGACGAGACGGCGACACGAAGCGCGCGAGCAGGGACGGGAAACGCGCTGGCGCGCGCGCTGGCGGCGTCGCGAAAGCAGGATTCAGGGGGTGATGTCTCGCTCTGACGACCGCAGCGAACCGAGAGAAGACGCACCCGTCGGTCAGCGCGCCGCGGGCCACCCACCGCTCGACCGAAGAGTCAGGTGCGCGCGTGGCGCGTCCCGTGCGGCGCGTCGGGACAGCACGCGCCCTGAGTGCGCGTCGAGCCGGCTTGTTCGCGTCGGGCACCGCGTACATCTTCGCAGCGTTCTCACGACAGACAGCCCGAAAGCCGGACCAGTCCGATCGTCGTTCCAATTCGCAAGGAGCATGATGGCGCTCGATCCCGATGTGCTGGCCGCGGCACGTGCCGCCTTTCCCTCCGGCAGCAAATCCGTCACACTCGGAGCTGTCATCCACGATGGCCAGAGCGGTGGCGAGCCGCTCGTCGGAATCCCGCTGCCGATGATGAACCGGCATGGTCTGATAGCTGGCGCCACCGGCACGGGCAAGACCAAAACACTGCAGCTCGTGGCCGAACAGCTCTCGGCCGCGGGGGTTCCGGTGTTCCTCGCCGACGTGAAGGGCGACGTGTCGGGAATCGCGACGGCGGGCGCGTCGAACGACAGAGTGGCAGCGCGTGCGAAGGACACCGGCTTCGATTGGAAGCCGGTGGGATATTCGGCCGAATTCCTCAGCCTGACGGGAATGAAGGGCGCGCAGCTCCGCGCGACCGTGTCGTCGTTCGGGCCGATGCTGCTCGCCAAGGTGCTCGGACTCAACGAGACGCAGACGAGCGTGCTGAGCCTCGTGTTCAAGTACTGCGACGACAAGAAGCTTCTGCTGCTCGATCTCTCCGACCTTCGCTCGGTGCTCCAGTACCTGAGCGAGGACGGCGCCGCGGAGCTGAAGGACTATGGTGGCATGTCGAAGCAGACGGTCGGCGTGCTGCTGCGCGAGATGGTCGGACTGGAGCAGCAGGGAGCGGATCGCTTCTTCGGTGAGCCGCAGTTCGAGCTGGCCGACTTGTTGAAGACAGGCGCCGACGGACACGGCGTGGTGAGTGTGCTCGAGCTCACCGACGTGCAGGACAAGCCCGCACTGTTCAGCACCTTCATGTTGTGGATGCTCGCGACGCTCTATCACGAGCTGCCCGAAGTCGGCGACATCGACAAGCCGAAGCTCGTCTTCTTCTTCGACGAAGCGCATCTCATCTTCGACGACGCGAGCAAGGCGCTGCTCGACCAGATCGAGCAGGTGGTGCGCCTCATCCGCTCCAAGGGAGTTGGCGTCTTCTTCGTCACGCAGAGTCCGAAGGACATTCCGGCCACGGTGCTCGGCCAGCTCGGTCATCGCGTGCAACATGCACTGCGCGCGTTCACACCGGATGACGAGAAGGCGCTCAACGCCGCCGCCCGCACCTTCCCGAAGACGAAGTTCTACGACATCCCGGAGACGCTCACGACGCTCGGCATCGGCGAAGCGCTCGTCACCGTGCTCTCGCCGAGCGGCGTGCCGACCGCGCCATTCGCGACGCGACTGATCCCGCCGGCGTCGCGCATGGGACCACTCACGGACGACGAGATGCAGCAACGCCTCTCGTCATCGGCGCAGGTGCGGAAGTACTCGCAGGCGGTCGACCGTGAGAGCGCGCGCGAGATGCTCGCGGCGCGTGCGGAGTCGGCGACGGCCGCGGCGAACGAACAGGCCGAGGCGACGGACGTGACCGCACCGCGCGGTCGCGCAACCAAGGCACCACCGACACTGACCGAGACGATCCTCAAGTCACCCGTCACGCGCACGATCGCCGGTACGATCACGCGTGGTCTCATGGGCGCGCTGATGAGTTCCCTGGGCGTCAGCACGCGCCGTCGCCGGTAGTGCCGTCGCGTGGCGCCCGTTCAAGGCGTCTGACCCTTTGATGGCGCGCCTACATCCGCGCGCAATCCTGCTCGCGGCTGCGTCGATCGCTCGGACCACTCGCGTTCGCGCTTCCGCGCTCGACGTGTACCGTGTACCCGCCGCCTGGCGTGCCCGGCGAGCGCAGCGTGATCGCGCCATTCTGGTCGGTGCGGTACCACGACACACCGTGCCGAGCGAACGCGAGCGCGGCTTGCGCGTGCATGTGGCCGTAGTCGTTCACCGCGGCGAGCGACGCGACGACGACTGATGGGTGCACGAGGTCGAGATAGCGATCGGTCACACCGTCGCAACCGCCGTGATGGTCGGCTTTGAGCACGTCCGCGCGCATTCCAGGCATCCGTGCGTAGTCGGCGGTTCGATCGTACCATCCGATCTCATCGCGCTCCGCGTCGCCGGCCATCCACATCGTGAACGACGCCGAGTCCGGCCCGATCAACTTGAGCGCGACGGAGCGGTTGTTCTGCCCCACGCCGTTCGGCATCGGCCGCATCAGATGCAGCTTCGCGCCGCCGTGGAACTCGAACGTGCAGATCGCCGAGCCGTCGGCGCACGGATCGTCCGTATCGCGGTACGTCATCACGCCATTCCGCGCCCGTGCCTCGATCGAATCCGGCAGATGCGTGAAGTTCAGGTTCGGCACGGGGTCGCCGTTCGACCAGAAGAACCGGATCGCCAGCTTGCGTCGCGACGAGAACAGCTCGCGCAGCCCCTCGTAGTGATCGCTGTGCTCGTGCGTGAGGATCACGGCATCGATCGTGTCGCGCACGCCGAGCTGGTCGAGCCAGCGCCCGAGCACACGGCGATCTGGTCCACCGTCGACGAGCACCGTCGACCCGCCGTTCTGAATCAGGATCGCGTCGCCCTGGCCGACATCGAGCACGCGCACGACCAGCTCTCGATCAGTCGTCGGTCCAGCCTGCCCTCCATCGACCAGTGCCGACGGCACGCCGGCGCGGGCCGGCGGGGGACGCATGATCGGCACGCCGCGCGGCGGCGAGATCCACGCCAGTGAATCGCGCGTCGCACCCTCCGGCGCGCGCAACACCAGCCAGTCGCCCGTGTTGCCGAGCGTGATGCCCGAATACACCACGCTCACGCGTGCACCGGGTCCGGGATGCGCGCGCGAGTTCCGCGCGACGAACACAGATGTGCCTGGCGGCACCGTCACGGATTTGTCGATCTCGAAACCGGCGTCGTTTCCGGAGCGCAGCGACCAATCGCGCAGGTTCGCGACGTCGCTGCCGACGTTCGTGATCTCGATCCACTCGCCGCGATCGTCGGCGACGGTCGCCGGATCGACCATCACGCGCGAGAGCACGAGATCGCGCCCGCGCTCACGCCGGTCGCCCCGGCCGCGACACGCACCCGCCACGAGCAACAACGCGACGACGAATCGTCTCATGCGTGTGGTCGCTGGACGACCGCAGGAGGTGCAGATCCCTCGACTACGCTCGGGATGACAGTGAGGAGTGTCATCCCGAGCGAGTGCAACGAGTCGGGGATCTGCACCCGGTCAGCTCGACAACGCTACTTCTTTCCCGCCACGAGCCCTTCCGCCGCGGCGACGAGCTTGTCCACGGTGAGCCCGAGCTCCGTGTACAACCGCTCGTACGGCGCACTCGCGCCGAAGCGTTCCACGCCGAGCACCACACCGTCGTCGCCGACCCACTTGTACCAGCTCATCGGATGCGCCGCCTCGATCGCCACGCGCGGCACGCCCTTCGGCAGTACCGACGCGCGATACTCGGACGACTGGCGCGCAAACAGCTCGTGGCTCGCCATGCTCACCACGCGCGCCTGCACTCCCTTCTCGGCGAGCTTCTCGGCGGCGCTCATGATCAGCCCCACCTCGGAACCGCTCGACATGAGCACGACCTGCGGTGCGCCGCCCTTCACGTCGGCGACGACGTAGCCACCCTTCGCCACGCCCGACGCGCTCGCGTACTTGGTGCGGTCGATGTAGGCGAGCTTCTGACGCGTGAGCACGAGGCACACCGGGCCATCGACGTGCTCGATCGCCACGCGCCACGCCTCGGCGGTCTCCGTCGCGTCGGCGGGGCGGATCACCGTGAGCTCGGGGATCGCGCGCAGTGCCGAGAGCTGCTCGATTGGCTGGTGGGTCGGCCCGTCCTCGCCGAGACCGATCGAGTCGTGCGTGTAGATGAAGATGATCCGGAGCTTCATGAACGAGGCGAGACGGATCGCCGGACGCATGTAGTCCGAGAAGATGAGGAACGTCCCGCCGAACGGGATCACGCCGCGATGCAGCGCCATGCCGTTCATGATCGCGCCCATGCCGTGCTCGCGAATGCCGAAGTGCATGTACCGCTTGTCGAACTCGCCAGGCGCGAAGTTCTTCCACGTCTTCACCGCCGTGCCGTTCGACGGCGTGAGATCGGCAGAGCCGCCCATCAGCTCGGGCAGTACTCCCACGAGCGCGTTGAGCACGGTATTCGACGCCGCGCGGCTCGCCACTGAGCCGTTCTCCATCGTGAACGACGGGATGACCTTGTCCCAATCCTTCGGCAGCTTGCCGCTGATCCGGCGATCGAGTTCCGCCGCATCGTCGGCGAATGCTTTCGTGAACGCGGCGTGCCGCTTGTTCCACTCCGCGTGCGCCGCCGCACCGCGCTCGCGCGTCTTCCGCCAGTTGGCGAGCGCGTCGTCCGGAACGTAGAACGCCTCGTCGGGCTTCGGCCAGCCGAGCGCCTTCTTCGTCGCGACGATCTCGTCGGCTCCGAGCGGCTCGCCGTGCGCCGATGCGGTGTCCTGCTTCTTGGGGCTGCCGTAACCGATGTGCGTCCGCGTGATGACGAGCGTTGGGCGCGTGGTGTCGGCCTTCGCGTCGGCGATCGCTTGATCGATCGACGCGAGGTCGTTCACGTCCTCGATGTGCAGCACCTGCCAGCCGTAGCCCTTGAAGCGGAGCGCGGTGTCGTCGGTGAAGGTGAGGTCGGTGCTGCCGTCGATCGTGATGCGGTTGTCGTCGTAGAAGCCGATCAGCTTGCCGAGCTTGAAGTGCCCCGCGAACGACGCCGCCTCGTGGGAGATGCCCTCCATGAGATCGCCATCGCTGCAGATGAAGTACGTGAAGTGATCGACGATCGCGTGTCCATCGCGATTGAACACGGCGGCGAGGTGCGCTTCCGCCACGGCCATGCCGACCGCGTTGCCGACGCCCTGGCCCAGAGGTCCAGTCGTGGTCTCGACGCCAGCCGTATAGCCGTGTTCCGGATGGCCAGGCGTGCGGCTCTCCCATTGGCGGAACTGCTTCAGGTCCTCGAGCGTGACGTCATACCCGCTGAGGTAGAGGCAGCTGTACAGCAGCATCGACGCGTGGCCGCACGACAGCACGAAGCGGTCGCGATCGGGCCAGTGCGGATCGGCCGGGTCGTGCTTCATGTGCTTTGTGAACAGCGCGTATCCGAGCGGCGCGAGCGCCATCGGCGTGCCCGGATGGCCCGAGTTCGCCTTCTGGACCGCGTCCATGGAAAGCGTGCGGACGGTGTTGATGCTGAGCAGATCGAGATCGGTCATGATTTTTGAGGATGGGTTCGCGCGGAAAGATAGTCGAACCGTGGGCGCGCGAAGCGCGGTTTGAACGGTGAATCGCGAGTGCCGCGGGAGGTAGGAGCTTCCCGAGGCCAACCAATCACCGTGAACCGTTCACCGTCAACGGCGCGCTATGTGTTCCAGCCGCTCGGCGCCCAGAAACAGCAGCCCCGTCTTCGGCGAGCGCGTCGGATCCACGATCGTGCCGCTCGCGCTCGCGTGGATGTAGGACGCGACCTCGCTGGGTGTGGCGCCCGGGTGCGCCTCGAGATAGAGCGCGATCGCGCCGCTCACGTAGCCTGCGGACATCGAGGTGCCCGTCCAGAGCTGGCTCGTGGGATGTCCCGCGCCCTCCATGCTCGGCAGCAACACGGAGTCGCCCGGTGCGAAGACGTCGAGGCACGAGCCGTACGCCGTGCCGGGCGTGCGTGCATCGACCAGACCGGCGCCCGGGTCGAGGCTGGCGCGACGAACACGCGACGCGCCGACGACGATGACGCCCGGCGAGTTGGCCGGCGCGATCCGGCAGGCGTTCATCTCGAGATTGCCGGCTGAGACGATGACGGGGATCCCGGCGGCCAACAGCGACGCGACCGCGATGTCCAGCTCGGGGATGTTCGTCGCCGTGTCGGCGATGAACGACCAGTTCGCGACCGCTCGGCGCTCTGGATGGCGCGCGTGGTCGGCGATCGTCCAGCGGGTGCCGCGGACGATGGCGTCGATGGTGCCGCGGAGCCGGCGGCACTCGACCATCTTCACGTCGACGATCTCGGCACCGGGAGCGACGCCGAGCGTTGCACCGGCGACCGCGCCCGCCACGGCGGTCCCGTGCGCGTTGCAGAGGTGCTCCTCGTTCGGGAACGCGTCGTAGCCTCGGCGCACTCGGCCGGCGAGCTCCGGATGCGTGTCGAGGATCCCGCCGTCGAAGACGTAGACGGAGACGCCCGACCCGGTGCCGTAGCGACGGTAGGTCTGGTCGAGTGGCAGCGAGCGCTGGTCGATCCGGTCGAGCGCGAAGGAGACCGTCTGTGACTCGACGAACGCCGTGGCGACCGAGGTCGGGACCGAGGTTCCGGCCGAGGCGACCCGTCCGGCCGGCCCGGTACCCCGCGTCGCCGGGGCGCAGCCACCCAACAGCGCGGCGAGCACCGCCAGAGCGGTTCGGAGCGGACGCGGCGGAGGCGAGACCAGGATGGGCATGCGGCGACTTCGATGGGAGTGGCCCGGCGCGAGACCCCGAGCCTCGCCCACCCCGCTAACACAAGGGACGTGCCACATTCGTGCGACAGGTCACAAACCACCGCCGAGCGCGCTGGCTGGCGCTCGGGGCCGCCAAGAGCGCTTCAGCGGGTCACAGGAGGGGCCCGGTCGCCGACGTACCACGGGCCGGCAACGCGA
Organism: bacterium; assembly: GCA_039933415.1. Lineage (GTDB taxonomy): Bacteria > Gemmatimonadota > Gemmatimonadetes > Gemmatimonadales > Gemmatimonadaceae > AG11. The sequence continues at coordinate 11,530 of JBDTOD010000047.1, read as the reverse complement.
TCATGCGCCGCCGGCCCGCCGCAAAACTGAGGACTTCGCGCGCCGCTCTAGCGCACCAACTCCTCGATTTCGGCGGCTTTGCACTTTTCGGCGTGTGCCGGATAGGCGTGGCCGCAGTGCACGCACTGCTCTCCGAACCCCGTCCGCTTCCAGATCAGATAGTAGACGGCTCGTTGTAGCTTGGCGACGCGATCCTCGAGATCACGAAGTGACGAACTGGATTCCATGGCTCCTCTCCCTGGTCGAGGCGCAACATCGCATGATTGGGAGTCGAGCGCTACTGGGGAGATGATCTGAACCGCTGGTTTATTATATAAATTGTAATTTATATAAAAAGTGCTGAGCAAAGACGAGTACATCGAGCGAGTACCTGTGACTCTGACCCTGGGCTCTGACCCTGGGCTCTGACCCTGGGCTCTGACCCCGGGCTCTGACCCCGGGCTCTGACCCCGGGCTCTGACCCCAAGGCCTTTCATACTCGATCCGGCGCTCGGAGTCATCCTCGCTGTGCACCATGCAGCTCGTACAACACTAGTTTCACCGACGCCAGCGCCGACGCTGAAATGCCGTAGTAGATCCAGCGTCCTTCCCGCCGATCGGTCACGAGCCCCGCTTCGCGGAGCGTGCGTAAGTGGTGCGACATCAGCGATTGGCCCACGTTGACCCCCTCCGTCAGCTCGCTCACCGACTGCTCGGCGCTGGCGAGCCTCTCGAGAATCCGCAGCCGGGTTTCGTCTCCCAGTGCCCTGAATCGAAGGGCGGCGATCGCGCGCGCGCGGTCCGGGTTGATTGGCATCACACAACATATAAATTGATATTTATATAACAAGAGCACCGCGTTTGGCGCGGTGCCCCGGGGTGACGCGCAATGCCGGAACGCTAGCGCGTTCGCGGTGGCTCTCGGGTATCCGAACTGGTCACCGGGGCGCCACCCGCGCCGCCATATCCGCTCCGGTGCTGGTCCTCCCCATCCGCCAGCGGCTCCGATCCCGTCCGCTGGCCCTCGGTGGCCTCGCTCCCGCTCCCCGTCCGCCGCTCCGCGCGGGCCGACGGCTCGTCCGAATGCTGATCCGGAGCCTTGGGGATCGTCTCCGGGGCGCCGACCCGCGTCCCCTGGTCGTCGCCCAAACCAGCGTCGCCGCCGCGTGCGTCCTGCCCAGTCGATCGCTCCTGGCTCATCGTACGTCTCCGGTGGGCGCAGCTGCGCGCGTGAGCCAGTACAAGAGGCAACGCACATGCCAGCAGTGGCTCAGGAGTGACCCAGCGACCTCCACCTCGTCGATCTCTTGTACGCGCGCGCTCTCGCGCGCGTCGATCTGATCGTCGCGAGCCGCCGGCTCGCGGGCCGGTGCGTCCGCTTCCACGATGTCGCCACCTTCTCCCACCGCCGCACTCGCGAGCGCGGTCGCACCCTCGATGTCCGGGGAGGCCGACCTCGCCGCCCGAGCGAACACGCTGCCGCGCGAGCTCTCCGAGTTCCTCCTGGAACTCTCGATCGCGCTGCACAAGCACGCCATCTATCCGCCCGGGCATCCGCTGCTCGCGCAGACGGTGGACGCCGTGTACGACGCGCTCGGCACGCTGCTCGAGGAGCGAGTCGCGCTCTCCATCGGCGTGGCGCGCCGACAGCTGATCATCGAAGGCGTCGCCACGGACGAGGGCCATCCGCTGCTCGGCGAGCTGGCCGGCAAGCTTCATCGACATCACATCGGCGCCGTGAAATTCGCGCGCGGCATCGACCGGGCCGAGCTGAGCGACGCGCTCTCCGTCGTCGGTCTCGAGCCGCAGCGCGATGCCACGCCGCTCGGCATGCAGCCGGAGCTGCTGCAGTCGCGCTGGATCAACGTGAAGCTCTTCGCGCTGACCTACGATCGCCTCGAGCTGCTCGACGGCGAGGACGACCCGAGCACTCGCTCGGCCGGGCTGCGAGGCGGCGGACAGGCCGCGCAGCTCTGGGTCGGGCTCGCGCGCGCCGCGATCGCCGCCGATCGTGGCGGTTCGAGCGACGAGGTCGCGATCGAGCCCGAAGCCGTCGCGCGCGCGATCGACCAGCACGGGCGCGAGCAGGCGTACGATCAGGTCATCGTCGGATACCTCCTCCAGATCGCGCGCGAGGTCAAGCAGGAGGGGAGCGAATCGACCAGTCTGCAGAAGCGCATCTCCGCGCTCGTCGGATCGCTCCAACCCGAGACGCTGAAGCGGCTGCTCGAGATGGGGGGCGACGGGCCACAGCGCCGTCGCTTCGTGCTCGACGCGTCGCAGGGGATGAGCGTCGGCGCCGTGGTGGAGCTGGTGCGCGCTGCCGCCAGCGCCGAAGGGCAGACGATCTCGCACTCGCTCGTCCGGATGCTCACCAAGCTCGCGTCGCACGCAACGGACGATCACACGGCGCGCGGACCGGCGGCCGATCGCGCGTTTCGCGAGCACGTCGAGCGTCTCGTCAGCTCCTGGTCGCTGGACGATCCGAATCCGGCGATGTACTCCGCGGCGCTCGAGCGCATCGCGCAGAAGGAAGCCGCGCCGACCGCCGACGCGCGCCGGGCGTCGCTCGCCTGCGAGCCGTCACGCATCGTCGCGATTGGGCTCGAGCTGGATGACGTCGGCGAGCGCGTGCTGCGCGCCGTCGCGACCATGCTCGACACCGGGACGCTCGTCCAGCTACTCGATCTGCTCGATGCCGCGCCCTATCCAAAGGGCACACTCGCCTCGATCGTGTGGGAGCGGATCCGCGCGCGCGACTCGCTGCGTGATCTGCTCGCCGAGTCACGCCTCGACCACGCGCTCGTACGACGCATGGTCGTTCGCACCGGCACCGCTGCCGTCGTGCCACTGCTGGAAGCGCTCGACCATCGGCCGGAGGCGAGCTTGCAGGAGCGTCTGCTGAGCTACCTGGGGCTGCTCGGTCCCGACGCCGCACCCGCCATCGCCCAGCACCTCGCCGCCGCGACGCCATCCCTGGCGCGCGAGCTGATCCTGTGCCTCGCCAAGCTCGCTCCGTCCGCGGCGCCGCTCGAAGTGATCGAGTTCACCAACCACTTCGACCCGGCGCTGCGCCGAGAGGCGGTGCGGCTACTCGCCGCCTATCCCGACACACGCGAGACGGCGCTGATGAACGGCGTGCGCGACACGGACGAGCGTGTCGTCTATACGGCGCTCGTCGCGGCGCAGTCGAGCTGCCCTCCGGCGGTGGCAAGTGTGATCCGAAAGCGCATGGAGCGCGACGAGCTCGAAGACGCTACAGTGCGAGCGGCGGCCGTCCGCGCCGTCGCCACGGTCCGCGACGACGGCGCGCTCGAGTGGGTGCTCGGTCGCGTGCTCCAGACGGGCGGCCTGCTGCGCCGCACGCGCCTCGCGTCCGCCACGCCCGAGGTGCTCGCCTCGCTCAGCGCACTCGCGACGCACTGGCCCGACGATACGCGTGTCGCGCCGGCGCTCGCGCTCGCGCGAGCGAGCTCCAGTCCTTCGGTGCGCGCCGCCGTGCAGCGCGACGGCTCTCAGACGGTGGGCTGAGCGATGTCCGAACCAGTGCGCTTCCTCACGTCGTTCGCGCAGTCGATCGCGACGATGGCGCTCTACGGGACCACGCACCCGGCGCGCACGCGCACGATCGACGGCGCGTATCGCGTGCTGCGCGATCTCCAGGTGCACGATGCGCAGCCGGAGTTCTCCTTCCTGGGCGACGAGGTCGTGTACGGGCACCTGCCGCTCCGCGAGATGCGCGACTGGGAGTGGGCGGCCCGTCTCGCCGCCGCCGGTGTGCAGCGTCTCGAGTTTCCCGCCAACGTGTCGCGCGAGGACTTCGAGCGATTCCTCGACGAAGTGGTCGGACGGCTCAGCCTCGCCGCCGCCGACTCGGCCGAGATGCGGCCTGGCGCCGGTGTCACGTCGATCCGCTTCGGCGCGCTTGGCATTCGCGGCGAGGGCCGGCTCGCGCCACTCGTGCCGGTCACGCTCGCGTCCACGCGAGGCGGACGCTACGAGCTTTCCGACGAAGTGGCGACCGTGGAGTGGATGCACGAGGAGGTCAGCGCGCACGGCAAGCTTCCGCTGCTCGAGGCGGAGTCGGTGGTGCGCTCACTCGCCGTGGCGATGCACGGCGATCAGGAGATGCTGCTGCCGCTGTTGAGCCTGCGCGAGTTCGACGAGTACACGACCACGCATTCGTTGAACGTCTCGGTGCTCACGATGGCGCTCGCAGAGGCGATGGGACTGGGCGCGCGCGACGTACGCGCGTTCGGCGTGGCCGGACTCCTGCACGACCTCGGCAAGACGCGCATCCCGCTCGAGATCCTCAACAAGCCGGGCAAGCTCACGGACGAGGAGCGGAACGTCATGCAAAGCCACACGGCCGAGGGGGCGCGACTCATCCTCGCCAGCGACCGGGAGCTGGATCTGGCGGCAGCGGTGGCGTACGAGCACCACATCATGATCGACGGCGGGGGCTACCCACACCGCAAGATCGATCGAAAGTGCCACTGCGCGAGCACGCTCGTGCACGTCTGCGACGTGTACGACGCGCTTCGCACACACCGCCCCTACCGCGCGGCGTGGGAGCAGACCGCCGTGCTGGAGTACATCGAACAGCGCGCCGGCAGCGACTTCGACGCGGAGACCGCGCGGGTGTTCGTGGACCTGATGCGACGCATGGAAGGGCGTATCGAGCACAGCACGCTCGCCGACCTGCGGGCCGGTGTGCAGGCAGAGGCGCCCGCGGCGTCTCCCTGACGAAGGCCGGTGGCGCGAGCGGTGCTCGTGTCTGGTGACTTCGGTGCCCGATGTGCCATCTTGCGGGCATCATGGTATCGCCAGACCGGCTCTCGCTGCTGTTCAAGGCTTATCACACGCCCCTGGTCCGCTTCCTGACGCGTCGCCTCGGCGATCGTGATTCAGCGGAAGAGATCGCGCAGGAGACGTTCGTTCGCGCGCTCAAACAGGAGACGATCACGAGCGAGCGCTCGTGGCTCTTCGCCGTCGCATCGAACCTGGTGCGAGACGAGGCGCGCCGGTCGGCGCGCGAGCAGAAGCGGATGGACCTGATGAAGGTGCACGCCGACGCGGAGTCTTCGGCTGCGGAACCGGAGCCCACGTCGATGGAACGCGCCGAGGAGCGCGCGCTCGCCCGGCAGGCGATCGAGATGCTGGCCGAGCGCGACCGGGACGCGTTGCTGATGCGCGAGGAAGGGCTCGGGTACGACGAGATCGCCGAGGCGCTCGGACTCTCGGTGGCTTCGGTGGGCACGACGCTGTCGCGAGCGCGGCGGCGATTGATGGAGGCGTACGAAACACTGCAGGCGGAGCGCTCGGCGGAGCGCGCATGACGGAGCAACCGATGGACGAGAACTCGACGACGCATCCGGACGAAGGGACGATCCACGCCTGGCTGGACGACGCGCTCGACGCACCGACGGCGGCGGGGATCGCCAATCACGTGCGTTCGTGCCCGGCGTGCGCCGAGCGTGTCGCGGAGGCGCGCGGTCTGATCGCCGGCGCGTCGCGCATCGTCGCCTCGCTCGACGAGTTGCCGGCCGGGGCGCGTCCCGGATGGGCGCAGAGCGCACCCGAGCACGCGATGGTGCCGGCCACGTCGACTCCTCGCGCGGAGGGCTCGCTCTGGAAGTGGCTGCACGTGACGCCGGCGCGCGCCGCCATCGCCGCGACGATCCTCGTGGCGATCGGCATCACGATGACGCGGCCGCGGAACGGGCCGGACGATCTGAGCAAAGCATTGAAAACGGGGGTGCTCGCACCCCGGACCGCGATGAGCGACAACGCGGCCGCACAGGAGTCGCAAGCGACGCGTGAGACACCGGACCCGCTACTCGACTCGGCGATCAAGCGAAACCTCGCGATCGCTCAGCCCAAGCGCGCGATGGATGCTTCCCACACGCCCGGCGTCCCGGTGCCAGCTCCGAGCGCGCCAGCCATCGGGCTGTCGGCGGTGGACTCGACCGCGTCGATGCGCGTGGCCGAGGGGAGGCGGGACGTCCAGGCCCAGCGCGACCAGCGGACGGACGTGGCTGACAAGGCACGAGTGGGACGCGCGACCGGAGCAGTGGAGACGCCGTCGCCCAGCCAAGGCGCAGCAAACGACGCCAGGTCCGAGATGGCCGCACCCCCGATGGCGCGCGAGCGAAGTGCTGCCATGATGGCGCCGAAAAGTCTGATTGGTGTAGCGATAGCGTGCTATAGGATGGAGGGCAGCGCGGGAGCCCACTGGGCTGGTGTGCTCTTTCCGCTGATCGTCTCGACGGATTCCTCGGTGCGCGCCGGATTGACCGCCGCGCCGGTGCTCTCTGCCGCCGGGCAGCCGACGTCGATCCGCGCGCAGTGGATCGCCGGACGGTCCGACAGTCTCACGCTTCGGCTCAGGCGCGTCGGCTACTCCGGTTCGATCGCGCTCGGCCCGGACGTCGGTGGCCGAGCCGGCACGGCGATCTCCGCTCCTGCCTCGACGGAGCTCGAGGCGGCGGGCGCCGCATCCGCCCCTGCGCCGTTCGCTCCGTCGAGCGCGGTGAGCCGAGTGACGATGCGTCCAGTCAGCTGTCCGTCGAGCTGAGCAAAGCATTCGGCGCGCGCGAACACGCGCCGGCGATATCGGCCTGGATGTTGCGCCCTCGCGGGCGGCGCCGACCGCTCTGGTGCAATGCGGAGAAAGCCGCGAATGCCAAAGTCCGTCGATCTGGCGCCACCAATGACACACTAGAGCAACCTCATCGCGGCACGGAAGGACGTCTGCTTCATGCACGAGTTGCCGTCAGATCCCGCCTGGCACCACGACGCCATCATCTATCAGCTCCACGTCAAAGCCTTTCGCGATTCCAACCGCGATGGCTACGGTGACTTTCGTGGTCTGCTCGAGAAGCTCGACTACATCGCTGCGCTCGGCGTGACCGCGGTGTGGCTGCTGCCGTTCTACCCATCGCCGCTCAAGGACGACGGGTACGACATCGCCGACTATTGCGGTGTGCACCCCAACTACGGGTCGCTCGAGGACGTCGTCGCCTTCCTCGATGCCGCGCACGCCCGCGACCTCCGGGTGATCACGGAGCTGGTGATCAACCACACGTCCGACCAGCATCCGTGGTTCCAGCGGGCGCGCACCGCGCCCAAGGGCTCGCCGGAGCGCGACTTCTACGTCTGGAGCGACGACCCGAACAGGTACGCTGGAACGCGGATCATCTTCACCGACACGGAGACGTCGAACTGGACGTGGGATCCGGTGGCGCAGCAGTTCTTCTGGCACCGCTTCTTCGGCCACCAGCCCGACCTCAACTTCGACAACCCGGCGGTGCTCGCCGCAGTGCTCGACGTGATGCGCTTCTGGCTCCGGCTGGGCGTGGACGGGCTTCGGCTGGACGCGATCCCCTATCTCGTGGAGCGGGAAGGGACGAACTGTGAGAACCTGCCGGAGACGCACGCCGTTCTGAAGCAGCTGCGCGCGGCGATGGACGCCGAGTTCACGGGACGCGTGTTTCTCGGCGAGGCGAATCAGTGGCCGACCGACGTGCGCGCGTATTTCGGCGACGGCGACGAGTGCCACATGGCGTTCCACTTTCCTCTGATGCCGAGGATGTACATGGCGGTAGCGCGCGAGGATCGCACGCCCATCGTGGACATCATGGCGCAGACGCCGGCGATTCCGGAGCAGTGCCAATGGGCGATCTTCCTGCGCAACCACGACGAGCTCACGCTCGAGATGGTGACCGACGAGGAGCGCGACTACATGTACAGCGCGTACGCCAAGGATCCGCGGATGCGCGTGAACGTCGGTATCCGCCGTCGGCTCGCGCCGCTGATGGACAACGGCCGCGACGAGATCGAGCTGATGCATGCGCTGCTGATGTCGCTCCCCGGCTCGCCGGTGCTCTACTACGGCGACGAGATCGGCATGGGCGACAACATCTTCCTCGGCGATCGAGACGGCGTGCGCACGCCGATGCAGTGGAGCGCCGACCGGAATGCCGGCTTCTCGACCGTGCCCAGCGCGGCCCTCTATCATCCCGTGATCACCGATCCGCCCTACGGCTATCACACCGTGAACGTCGAGGCGCAGGAGACCACGGTGACGTCGCTGCTCCAATGGATCCGCGCCATCGTGACGCTTCGCCGTCGCTATCATGCGTTCGGTCGAGGCACGTTCGAGCCGCTGGCGCCGGACAACCGTCGCGTGCTGGCGTTTCTGCGCCGGTGGCAGGACGAGGTGATCCTGTGCGTGAACAACCTGTCGCGCCACGCGCAGTACGCCGAGCTCGATCTGAGTGCGTTCGACGGCTGGTCGCCGATGGAGCTGTGGAGCGGCCACGCGTTTCCGAGGATCACCGAACGCCCTTATCTGCTGACGATGAACGGTCGCGACTTTCTCTGGTTCCGGCTCATGCCGCCGGGCGGCCCCGAACGGCTGGGTGCGATCGCGCCGGTGGGTGCGTGACGCTGCCGCCCATGATGGAGCTGCTCGAGAGCCCAGTCCAGGCGCGCCCCGGTTGGCAGCTTCGGCGCGGCGCGCGGCTCAGCGGGAACGAGGTGACGTTCAGCGTGTGGGCGCCGAAGGCACGCGACGTCACCGTACATGTGGCCACGGGCTCAGCGGCGGGCGATCACGTGCTCGAGCGAGTCGGTGGAGAGCGGGGCGTGTGGTCAGCCACGGTCTCAGATGTGACCGCGGGCGACCGATACGGCTTCCGACTCGACGGCGCGGACCCGCTGCCCGATCCGGTGAGTCGCTCGCAGCCGGACGGCGTGCACGGGCTGTCGCAGGTGGTCGATCCCACCGCATTCGAGTGGCAGGACGGCGACTGGCCGGGTGTATCGCTTCCCGAGTTCGTGATCTACGAGATTCACGTCGGCACGTTCACGCCGGACGGGACGTTCGATGCGGCGATCGAGCGGTTGCCCGCGTTGGCTGCCCTGGGGATAACGGCGATCGAGCTGATGCCCGTCGCGGAATTTCCCGGCCGCCGCAACTGGGGCTACGACGGCGTGCATCTCTTCGCGCCGCATCATGCCTATGGCGGGCCCGAGGGACTACGCCGGCTCGTGAACGCGGCGCACCGCCACGGACTCGGCGTCGTGCTCGACGTCGTGTACAACCATGTGGGCCCGGAAGGGAACTACCTCGACCAGTTCGGCCCCTACTTCACCGACGTGTACCGCACGCCGTGGGGGAGCGCGGTGAACTACGACGGATCGGGCAGCGACGCCGTCCGCCGATGGGCGCACGACAACGCCCTCTATTGGGTGTCCGAATTCCACGTGGACGCCCTCCGGCTCGACGCGGTGCAGGGGATCTACGACTTCGGGGCGCTCGGATTCCTCGAGGAGCTGTCGAACGAGGTGCACGAGCTGGGGCGGCGGCTGGGGCGAAAGGTGCAGCTCATGGCCGAGAGCGACCTGAACGACCCGCGCCTGATCCGCCCTCCCCAACACGGCGGCTACGGGCTGGACGCGCAGTGGTCGGATGACGTACACCACACGATCCAGTCGACGCTCACGGGCGAGCGGCACGGCTACTACCAGGACTTCACCGGGATCGCCACGATCGCCGACGTCTACCGCGAGCCGTTCTTCTACGCGCGGCGCTACGCGCCCCATCGCGACCGCGTCCACGGTCGCTCGTCGGCCGGCGTGCCGCGCCAGCGATTCGTCGTCTCTGCGCAGAATCACGATCAGGTGGGCAACCGTCCGCTCGGCGAGCGGATCGCGTCGCTCGTGCCGCCGGACCGGCAGCGGCTGTCGGCGGCGCTGGTCCTGCTGTCGCCGTACATTCCGCTCCTGTTCATGGGCGAGGAGTACGGGGAGACCGCGCCGTTTCTCTACTTCATCGAGCACGGCGACGCCCAGCTGATCGAGGCGGTTCGTGCGGGCCGCCGGCGGGAGTTCGAGGCGCTCGGCCTGTCCGCGGCGGCGCAGATCGATCCGCAGGCCGAGGAGACATTCGCCAGAGTGAAGCTCGACTGGAACCGCCGTGACTCTTCCACCGGCGCGCCGCTGCTCTCGCTCTACACGGACCTGCTCGCGCTGCGGCGTGAGGAGCCAACCCTCAAGCCCGGAGCGAGCGTGGTGCACGTGGAAGGGTCGGCCGAGTGGTGCACGCAGCTCCGGTCGATGCCATTGCTGGGCGACATCTTCGACACCGTGCGCGCCCAGCGTGCGCTCTGGTGCGCGTACAACCTGACCGGCCGCCCGCAGGAGATTCCCGTGCCCAACGAGGCGCCGTGGGGCTGGCGGTTGCGGCTCTCGACCGACGAGCCGGGCTATGGTGGCGCGGGCACGACGACGGCTATCGTCGCGCCGGCGGAGCACGCGACGGCCGAGGACTCGCCGAAGCGGCTGCTCGCCGAGGCGCTGCCGGTGGAGCGACGTGCGCGCACGGTGCAGCTCGCGCCGTGGAGCGCGGCCGTGTACGTGCGCGACTTCGAGGACGGGGGCATCACGTGACGCTGCGCGTGTGGCCCGGCCGACCGTATCCGCTCGGCGCAACGTGGGACGGCACGGGCGTGAACTTCGCGCTGTTCTCGGAGAATGCCACCGGGGTGGATCTGTGCCTGTTCCGCGACGAGTACGACGGGGACGAGGCGGCGAAGATCCAGATGACGGAACGCACCGATCAGGTGTGGCACTGCTACCTGCCGGACCTCCGGCCGGGCCAGTTCTACGGCTACCGGGTGAGCGGCCCGTACGATCCTGCACGCGGCCACCGGTTCAATCCGGCGAAGCTGCTCATCGACCCGTACGCCAAGGCGATCACGGGGGAGATCAAGTGGAGCAATCATCTCTTCGCATACACGGTCGGGAGCTCCACGGAAGACCTCGAGCCGGATCCGACCAACTCGGCGGGCGGGGTGCCCAAGTCGGTCGTGATCGACTCCGCGTTTACCTGGGGTGACGACACGCCGCTCGGCGTGCCGTACAACCGGACGATCATCTACGAGTGCCACGTGAAGGGGATGACGATGCGTCATCCCGACGTACCGCCTGAGTTGCGCGGCACCTATCTCGGGCTGTGCAGCGACCCCATGATCGAGTATTTCCAGTCGCTCGGCGTGACCGCGCTGGAGCTGCTCCCCGTGCACCAGTCGGTGCTGGACCGGCATCTCGCCGAGCGGGGGCTGTCGAACTACTGGGGCTACAACTCGATCGGGTACTTCGCGCCGGACGTGCGGTTCGCCACGCGCGGGCTGGGCAACCAGGTCTACGAGTTCAAGACCATGGTGAAAACGCTGCACGGCGCAGGGCTCGAGGTCATTCTCGACGTCGTGTACAACCACACGGGCGAGGGCGATCATCTCGGTCCGACGCTGTCGCTGCGCGGCATCGACAACTCGGCGTACTATCGGCTCGAGGCGAACAACCTGCGCCTCTACACCGACTTCACCGGCACGGGAAACTCGCTCAACATGCGGCATCCGCGGACGATCCAGCTCGTGATGGATTCGCTCCGCTACTGGGTGACGGAGATGCACGTGGACGGCTTCCGCTTCGACCTCGCCCCCGTGCTGGCGCGCGAGCTGTACGACGTGGACAAGCTGTCGGC
>JBDTOD010000046.1:0-28697 GCA_039933415.1 bacterium | reverse complement strand
TTGATCTGCACGACGACGTTCTCGTTGCCGCGCAGGCTCACCTTGTTGTCGCCATCCACCTCGATCGCCGGCACGTTGCGCAGCACGTCGACGGCGCTGCCACCGGCCGCGGAGGGCATGTCCTTCACGACGTAGCTGTTGCGATCTGGCGCGAGGGCGACGTCCGACCGCTCGCTCGTCACCGCGACCGCCTGCAGCTCGGTCGCGACCGGCGTGAGCATCAACGTGCCCGCGTCGGCTGCGGGAGCGTCGGGCGTCACGCGGATGCCCGCCTTGACCACCGGCGCGAAGCCGAGCACGCGAACGCGCACGGTGTAGAGGCCGGGGCGCAGACCATCGATGCGGAAGCTGCCATCGGCCTTGGTGAATCCGCCGCCAATCAGCGCGGAGTCCCTCTCACTGCGAATCGCGACGCCCGCGGCGTCCATCGGCTGGCTGGTGCGGGCATTGATGACGATGCCGCTGATCCGGCCGGTCGCCTGCGGCGCGCCGGGGCCGCCAGGTCGTGCGCCTGCGCCAGGTGGAGGTCCGCTCTGCGCGCTCGCCACGCCCGCCAGGGCGGCGCATGCCAGCGCGGCACTGGCAACCACCCTCGCCAGCGTCCTGCTCGTGTCCTTCGTCATGACCGACTCCTGTCGATGGGGGATCTTGGCGTGCCGCGTGCGCTGCCGGCATGCGTGATGGAGTCAGCCTAGGGGCCACGGGATCGAGGCGGACCCCCCCATGGCACGAGTTGCGGCCGGGCAGTCCGAATTGCGGCATCGGCGACATGGCGGTTGGGCATCGACGATCCGCGACGCCAGGGCGCGGCTGTGCTCCGCGCTCGCTTTGCTGCTCCTGCGCCTCGTGGTCGCTGGCGGCGCTTCCCGGTCAAGACTCATAGTCGCAGCTCGTGCCGGCCTCACCGCAACTCGTACCACCACGGGTTGCCGCTCACAGGCTGCCGCCCTAACGTCCCGATCTGCCGCGTGGGCTTCAGCTCCGCGTCGCACCTTCTATAGACCAGCGAGACGTTCAGTGACCGAGCGCGAGAGCACGATGGCGAGACCGCACGCGGAAGCGTCCGCGGTTTCGTCCGACGCGCCGAGGCGGTGGGTGGAGCCGGCGCTCATCCTCGCCTTCTGGACCGTGATGGCCGTGCTCACCGCCGCTGGCCAGGTGCTCGATCCGCGCACCGCACAGCTCAAGCCGGTGTTTCCGGCCGCGACGATCGGGCTCGCCTTCATCAACTGCTATCTGTGGGCGGCGGTGACGCCCATCGTGTTCCGCCTCTGTCGCCGCTATCCGATCGAGCACGCCACCTGGCCGGCGCGAGTGCTCGGTCTGCTCGGCATCGGCGTGATCGTCGCCGCCCTCATCGACCTGACCGTCGCCTATCTCCGCTTCGAGGTGTTCTTCACGGGGCCCTGGACGAATCGGCCGTTCGATGTGTTCTTCGGATTCACGCGGCTCTTCTGGCTCAAGGACCTCGTCATCTTCATCGCCGTGCTCGCCGCCGGCTTCGCGCGCGACTATTTCCTGCGGCTGCAGGCCCGTCACGACGAGGCGGTGCTGCTCAAGGCGGAAGCGGCGCGACTCCAGGCCGAGGCCGCGCGGCTCGAGGCACAGCTCGCCGAAGCGCGGCTCTCAGCGCTGCGCGCCCAGCTCGATCCGCACTTTCTCTTCAACACCCTCAATGCGGTGTCGTCGCTGGTCGGCAGCGATCCGCGGGGCGTACGCCGCATGATCGCTCGGCTCAGCGCACTGCTCCGTCATTCGCTCGAGGAATCCACCGAACCCGAGGTCCCGCTCGAGAAGGAGCTGCAGGTGCTCACGCAGTACGTCGAGATCATGGAGATCCGCTTCGAGGGACGACTGCACGTCGAGACGCTCATCGACGCGGACGTGCGCGACGCGCTCGTGCCGAACCTGATCCTGCAGCCCCTCGTGGAAAACGCGATCAAGCACGGCGTCAGCAAGCTTCCAAACGCGGCGGTTGGCCGTGTGGAGGTGACTGCTCGGCGCGATGGAGACCTGGTGGTCATCGCCGTGTACGACAACGGACCCGTGATCACCGACCCACGCTCGCTCACCGGCGAAGGCGGCGTGGGGCTGCGCAACACGCGCGCCCGGCTCGCGCAGCTGTACGGAGCGGAGCACACGCTCACGCTCGCCGCCGCGCCGGTCGGCGCGGCCGGTGTCATTGCCACGGTGACGCTGCCGTATCACACACGCGCCGACTTCCACACGACCGGGGTGGACCACGAGGTTCCAACCGCGCAGCTCGCGGCCGCGTCGGTCGTGGCAGGACGCCACTGACACACACCATGACGCCCGACGTTCGTCCTGTCCGCGTGTTGATCGTCGACGACGAGCCGTTGGCCCGTCGTCGTGTCGCGGATCTGCTGGAAGACGAGAGCGGCGTCGAAGTCGTCGGAGTGGCGACGAGCGGGGCGGAGGCCATCGCGGCAATTCGCTCCTCCGCTCCCGATGTGGTCTTCCTCGATGTGCAGATGCCGGATGGCACCGGGCTCGACGTGGTGCGGGAGATCGGACCCGACGCGATGCCGGTCACCGTGTTCGTGACGGCGTACGACCAGTACGCGCTGAGAGCCTTCGACGCGGCGGCGATCGACTACCTCGTCAAGCCGTTCGACGACGAGCGCTTCGAGCAGGCGTTCCGCCGTGCTCGGCGCGCCGTCGAGCTGGGCGCGGTGAGCCGATTGTCGGGCCAGCTCATCGCCGCGCTGCAAGCCGTCGAAGGGCGCGGCGGTGCCGCTGCCGCGAGTGAGTCGGCGAGTGGTGGCGTCGTCGCGTCTCCGCCGGCGAGCATGGACGCACCTCGACAGGGCTACCTCGAGCGCTTCGCCGTCGAGTCGCGCGGGCAGGTGCGCGTCATTCCGATCGCCAAGGTCCTCTACATCACGGCGAGCGGGCCGTACGCCGAGCTGCACACGGCCGATCGCACGCATCTCATTCGCGAACAGATGCAGGTGCTCGAGGATCGGCTCGACCCGGAGCTCTTCTTTCGCGTGCATCGTTCGGCGATCGTTCGCTTCGAGCTCATCGAAGGGTTCACGCGCAATGCGAGCGGCGACTATGCCGTTCAGCTCAAGGGCGGCATCACCTTGAAGGTGAGCCGGAGCCGCTCCGATGAGCTCGAGCGACGCATGGGGCTCGCGAAGTAGGTGCTGTAACGCGGGGGTTTCGCGCGTGCCCGTTGATCACGACGCGGCGATCCGCGCGAGGCGCGCGCGATCCCGGATGACGTAGTGTCCGCGCTTCGGCGCGTCGACGAGTCCAGCGTCACGGAAGCGACGAAGTGTGCGCACCAGGACTTCGCGCACCGTGCCCAGCTCCTCGGCCGCTTCCGCTTGCGTGGCCGCGAGCGTGAAGTGGCCCGACGGTGCCGCGGCCTGTCTCTGCAGGAGAAACTCGGCCAGGCGCTGCTCGACGCTACGCGTCTGCCGGTCCAGGCGCCCGACCAGACCTCGTACGCGTTCGGCGAGTCGGCCCAACCAGCGGAATGCCAACTCGGGATCTGCCGCCACCGCTCGAGCGAGCGTCGTCCGGTCGAGGAGAAGACAGGTCGTCGGCTCGGTCGCGATCGCCGTCGCCGGATAACGCCCGCCGGCGAAGAATGGCACCTCCCCGAGCGTGCCTCCGGCTTCCTCGGTGTGCACGCCGTATTGGCGCCCCGCGGGAGCACGTACCACCCGCACGCGCCCCGACAGGACGACGACGAGTCCGCGCGCCTCTGCACCGGCGATCCACAGCGTCTCGCCGCGCCGGAACCGACGCCGTGGCGCCGCGCTCAGGATCCGGCGCGACTCCGGCGTGAGTCGCTGAAAGAGCGGAAGCTCGGGAAGCGGAGCAGGAAGCACCATGAGAGGAACCTTGGTTCCTTCGCCGTGATTGGCAAGGCGCGAGGTTGCAGTCGTGGACGTCGCCGACGAGCGATTCCTCGTCTCTCTGTCACCCCGAGGCATCATGCGTTCCCTCTCGTACTTTCGTGTAGGCGGGCGGTTGATGCTCGTCTCGATCCTCTCGATCGCCGCGACCATCTCGGCAAGTGCGCAGGAAGCCCGTTCCGGTGCTCCGACCGTCACGAAGCGGAGCGCGTCCTCCACGACCGACAGCTCGTTCACTGCATCGCAGAAGCGCGGCGCCGACGCGCGAGCGATGGGCGTCGATCAGTACGTGTCACAACATCGGTTCGACGCGTTGCCGGATGGTGGCCGCATCGAGCTACAGCGAGCCGTATATGATGCCGCCGAGGTGACGACGATCAGACGTCACCTCCGAGAGATCGCGACGGCGTTCGCGGCGGGCGACTTCACAACGCCGGGGTTCGTCCACGCGCGGCAGGTACCCGGAACCACCGTCATGGCGGCGAAGCGTGGTTCCATCACGTACGTCATGAAGGAGCTGCCACGCGGTGGCGAGGTGCGGATCACCACGCATGATCAGACGGCGCTCGCGGCGGTGCACGAGTTCATCGCCTTCCAGCGGCACGATCATCGGGCGGGGGGCACTGGCACTCTTGGTCATACACACTGATGTCTGATCCATCGCAGCCCACCGCGCTCCGAAGAACAACAGAATCCACGATGCTTCGTTGAATCGTCGTGCGGCTGATCTAGCAGCAGTCGTCGTCGCAGTGCGCCTCGCCACGCAGGCCGTCAAGTCCCTCTTTGGCGATGATGGGCACCATGGCCAGCGCGGCGACGGGATCGGCCCACCACCAACCGAGCGTGGCATTCAGGAAAAGCCCGGCGAGCACGATCACCGAAAGGTACGCGCAGAGGCTCGTCTGCCTGGCGTCCGCCGTGAGCGCACGACTCCCCAGCGTCGCGGCCACTCGACGCTTCTGTCCAGCCAGGTACGGCATAACGACCACGGAGAGCGTCGTGATGACGAGGCCCGGAATGGACGCGTTCGGCACCTCCTGCTGATACAGCGCATGCCCTGCATCGATCGTGATGTAGACCGCGAGCGCGACAAACGACCAGCCGACGATACGAACCGCGATGCGCTCCGCTCGTGCGCGGCGATCGAGGTCGGCGTCCTGATGAAGTCGAAACAACGAGGCGAGGCTCGAGGCGACCTCGATCACACTGTCGGCACCGAATCCGACGAGCGCGATGCTGCCCGCGAGTACCCCGGCGCCGATTGACAGAATGCCTTCGGCCGCGTTGTAGGCAAGCGTGATGCGGGACAGCCACGTACCTCGCCGAGCGGCGACGGCCCGCTCCTCGACGCTGATGAACACGGACGGACCTGTCATCGACACGGACCTCTCACGGTGCTCGAAGCCTCGGCTCGGGTCTGCCCTGCTCCTGGGCTTGGATTCAGGTGCACTTCGCGCGCCCCAGGTGCATCGGCGCTCGCGAACGGACGCCACAGATCCTTGACTCATCAAAAAAAGGTGATACTATTCATTCCATGGCTACCGCGACGCACGACATCCCCCGCATCGCCCAGCTTTGCAACGCGCTCGCCGACGAGGCCCGTGTCGAGATCGTCGCGCGCCTGCTCGATGGCGAGAAGTGTGTCTGCGATCTGACCGACGCGCTCGAGACGGGGCAGTCGCGACTTTCGTATCATCTGAAGGTGCTCAAGGATGCCGGTCTGGTGACGGATCGGCGTGAAGGACGATGGTGCTACTACACGCTCGAGCGTGAGGCCTTCGTCGAAGTCGAAGGGCTGCTCGCGTCCCTTCGCCCGCGGGCGTCCCGCTCGCTCAAGGCCGGCTGCTGCTGACCGTGCATTTTTTTCGCTGATACATCAACTTTTCTTGCTCAAAAGGACGGACCCATGAGCTCCCCCGCGCAGACAGGCATCAACGAGCTTCGCTCGACCGTGCAGGCACGCTACGGCGAGGCGGCGCGACGCGTCATTGAAGGTCAGGGGCGCGCCTCGTGCTGCGGACCGGCGTCCGAGTCCAGCGGCTGCTGCGGTACGACGACCGAGTCGTGGGATCCGATCACGGCCAATCTCTACGACGAAGGCGAGGCGGCCGGACTTCCCGTCGAGGCGCTGCTCGCGTCGCTCGGCTGTGGCAACCCGACCGCGCTCGCCGATCTTCGCGAGGGCGATGTCGTGCTCGATCTCGGTTCGGGCGGCGGCATCGACGTGCTCCTCTCCGCCAGGCGCGTCGGGCCAACGGGCAAGGCGTACGGCCTCGACATGACGGACGACATGCTCGCCCTCGCCAATGAGAACAAGGCACGCGCCGGAGCAACGAACGTCGAGTTCCTGCGCGGACACATCGAGGAGATCCCACTGCCCGGTAACACGGTCGACGTCATCATCTCCAACTGCGTCATCAACCTCTCCGGCGACAAGCGGAAGGTGCTGGCCGACGCGTTTCGTGTGCTCAAGCCGGGCGGGCGCTTCGCCGTGAGCGACGTGATCGTGCGCGGTGGCCTTCCCGAGTCCGTCAAGGCCAGCATGCCGCTCTGGACCGGTTGCGTCGCCGGCGCGTTGGAAGAGCAGGAGTTCATCGATCTGCTCACGGCCGTTGGCTTCGAGAACCCGAGCATCGAGCCGACGCGCGTCTACACGCACGACGACGCCGTCGCGCTGCTCGAGGGCACCGGGCTCGATCTCTCGCTCGCCAACGAAGTGCAAGGGCGCATCATGAGCGGGTTCGTTCGGGCGACGAAACCGGGGACGTCGAGCCGGAAGCCGTTGGTTGCACTCGAAGCCAGGCCCGCGACTGCAGTGAGCACCAGCACGCGCGAGTGCGGCTGCGACGACGGCTGCTGCACATGATCGCCGCGTCGGCCACCATTCGTGCAGCGCTCCCCAGCGATCTCACGCAGATCGAGCGGCTTCTCGTGGCCAGCAGCCTCCCAACCGCGGGCATCGCCGACGTGCTGTGCCGCTTTCTCGTCGCCGAGCATGACGACGTGATCGTCGGAGTGGTGGGTGTGGAGGAGTGCTGCGAGTACGGTCTCCTGCGCTCGACGGCGGTCGATAGTGAGTGGAGGAGTCGAGGACTCGGGCGTCAGCTCGTCGAGCGGGCCATCTCCGACGCAGAGAGCCGGGGGGTGAAGGCGCTCTATCTCCTCACGACCACGGCGGAGCGCTACTTCCCCGGCTTCGGGTTCACGACCATCCCGCGCGAGGAGGTGCCCGCGCCCGTTCAGGCGACGGCCGAGTTCTGCAATGTCTGCCCCGCATCGGCGACCGCGATGACGCTGGGTCTCACACACCACGGTTCCGGCTGACATGAAGTACGCGCTCATCTCGGACGTCCACGCGAACCTGCCCGCGCTCGACGCAGTGCTGGCGGACATCGCCGCGCGTTCCGACGTGAGCGCGACGTACCATCTCGGCGATCTCGTCGGATACTCGAGCCAGCCGACGGAAGTCGTCGAGCGCATCGTCGCCGCCGGGATCGCCGGCGTCGCGGGCAACTACGACTCGACGGTAGCGGCCCACTACAAACACTGCGGCTGCCGGTCGGAGAGTCCACGGCAGGAGGAGCTCGCACACATCAGCTTCGAGTGGACGCTGGCCAACACGTCACCGGCGGCCAAGCGCGTGCTCGGTGCACTCCCGTTTCGCCTCGACATCCGTCCGTTCGGCGGCCATGCATCGGGGCCGTCGATCAAGCTCTTTCACGGCAATCACGTCCTCAACACGTTCTACATGTTCGAGGATCGTCCCGACTCGATGCTCGAGTCCATGACGACGGCGGTGGGTGCGAAGCCGGGAGACGTGATCGCCTTCGGCCACACGCACAGGCCCTGGCACCGCGAGGTCGCGGGCGTGCACTTCGTCAACACGGGAAGCGTCGGGCGTCCCAAGGACGGCAACTGGCGTGCAGGCTATGTGCTGGCCGATGTCGGCCAGAGCACGGTGACGATCGAGTTCGTGCGCGTCGAGTACGACATCGCGCGCACGATCGCCGGGGTGAGAGACGCTGGCCTTCCCGAAGACTTCGTCGAGTTCCTCCAGACCGGCGGCAAGCCAGTGGTCACGAGCTCACCTGCGTGACGTGAACGCATGAGCCAGGTGGCGGGCGTCCGCGACGGCCTCCCTATTTGTGCCGACTCTCTATCCGCCTTCCTCAGGATGTCTCCTCGGCATGAAACGACTCAGCGTCATCGTTGTGCTGGCACTCGCCCTCTGTACCATCGCGACCCAGGCCGCGCGAGCGCAGTGGCAGTCATGGATGCTCGGCCCCTTCGAGAAGCCGAAGGTCGTCAATCCGATCATCACGCCCGCGGGCGAGCGCACATTTCTCTCGCCCGTGAACGACAGCATCGTGCGCTGGGAGGCCTATGCGACGTTCAACCCCGCCGCGGTGGTGAAGGACGGCAAGGTCTACGTCCTCTATCGCGCCGAAGACGCGACCGGACGACAGATCATCGGCGATCATACGTCACGCATCGGGCTCGCCGAGAGCACGGACGGACTGCGCTTCACGCGTCACGCGTCGCCCGTGCTCTACCCCGACAAGGACGCGCAGGCACGATACGAGTGGACGGGTGGTGTCGAGGATCCGCGCATCGTCGCGACCGACGATGGCCGCTACGTCCTGACGTACACCCAGTGGAATCGCGACATCCCTCGGCTCGCCATCGCGACGTCGCGCGATCTCGTGCACTGGACCAAGCACGGGCCGGCCTTCGCCGCGGCCGATAGCGGCAAGTATCAGAAGCTCGAGTGCAAGTCCGGCGCGATCCTGAGCCGAGTGGTGGGAGATCGCGTCGTCGCGACGAAGGTGAACGGGAAATACTGGATGTACTTCAACGTCCCCGACATTCTCATCGCGACCTCCGACGATCTCGTGAACTGGACGC
Source organism: bacterium (assembly GCA_039933415.1). Lineage (GTDB taxonomy): Bacteria > Gemmatimonadota > Gemmatimonadetes > Gemmatimonadales > Gemmatimonadaceae > AG11. The sequence goes on along the minus strand of JBDTOD010000046.1, from coordinate 19,902 downwards.
CGCTCGCGGATTCGGATGGACGGCTGGTGAAGGTGCTGTCACCACGCGCCGGCTACTTCGACTCCTGGCTGGTGGAGGCGGGACCGCCGGCGCTCATCACGGAGCATGGCATCGTCGTCCTGTACAACGCGGGCAACAGCGGCCGGTATGGTGAGCCGGGACTCCCGCAGCGCATGTACACAGGTGGCCAGGCGCTGTTCGACGCGAGGAATCCCATCAAGCTGCTCGCGCGCTCGAGCGAGCCATTCATCAAGCCCACCGAAGACTACGAGCGGACCGGCCAGTACGTGGAGGGTACGACGTTCGTGGAGGGGCTCGTGCCGTTCAAGGGGCGCTGGTACCTGTACTACGGAACGGCGGACTCGCGCGTCGGCGTGGCGGTGTGGGATCCTCAGGCGACGCCACGGCGCTGAGCCAATCACTCCGAAACGATTGCGCTTCCGACGCGTACGAGGTGGTGCTGCTGCCGTAGACGTTCCTCATGACCCCACCGGCTCCATCTCATGAAAGACATTGCCATCGCGATCGTGTTCGCCATCACGGGTTGGATGCTGAAGACGTATCTGACGCACCGCGAACGGATGAAGGAGCTCTCCCTGGCGAAGAGCGGCGTTGCTGGGCTCGAGCAACGATTGGGGCGAGTCGAGCAGGCCGTCGAGGCGATCGCGATCGCCGGGTCAGCGCAGCGTTCGCTTTAGGGCACAGGGGCATAGTCCACTACGAACGCGCCATCGAACACGCCTGAGCTGGCAAGCAGGCTGCCGAACGCCTTGTGCGCCGGGTGGACGAGGTAGACGTCGCGCGCCGCCGCGTTCGTGAACGTCAGCTGATACACGTGCGTGAACCCCTGGTTGAGCTTCTCCGGGCTGTTGTTCACCCCGTGCTCGAAGGCGAGCACATTCGGGATCTGATCCTTCAATGCCGCGAAGGCGTCCGTGATCTGACGGATCTTCGCCGGATCCGCGTCGGGCTTGAACTTGAACACGACCACGTGGCGCACGGCGTTGGCGGGAAGTGATGCGGTGACCGGACGCGCCGCTGGAGTCGTGCTGCAGGCCAGCATGGCGACGGCGAGGAGGCTGGTGATCAGAGTCGTGCGCATGGTCTCGGTTGGCGGGAGCTGAGATTGATGCGTCGAATGTACGCACGGTCCTCCAGGCGGCCAGCATGCGCGGTGTCGATCGACGTGAAGGTCAGAAGTCCTGACGCTCGCTCACGGTGAGCGCCGTTCCGACCAATGCCAGCGCGATGCCGCAGAACACCGCGAGCCTCAGCCATGGCATTGGTGATGGCAGGAACATCGTGTGCTCCATGTTCCAGTGCATCGTGCCGAACTCACCCATCGTCATCAGGAAGTTCACCTGATACGGTTCCAGCGCCGGCAGCCGAGCGACGAGCGGAATGCCGAACAGCGTCAGGAACGCGATCGTCAATCCAGTGTAGTCGCCCGCGAACAGAACCGAGGAGAGAAACGCCAGGCTGAAGATCATCAGACCGCCCGCGGTCCAGAGCAGGGCGAAGTGCAGTGACACGGCTACGGGATAGGACTGGTGCACGACCGCCGAGAGCGCCGGGATGATCAGAAGCGGAAGCGCGGCCATCGTGACGATCTCACCCCATCCCACCACGATCTGCGAGAGGATCAGCTGCGTGCGTGAGACTGGCAGGGCAAGTGTGAACGTCACCGTACCGCGCTGCCGTTCCCGCAGCAGGCCACCGAGTCCATTGAAGAGGACCAGCATTGCGAAGAGCCCTTTCGCCGTGCCGCTGTAGATGAAATGGTAGATGTGCTCGTTGTAGGTGGCCGCACGAAAGCCATGCGGCACCTGTCCTGGATTGGCCTGCATCTGAGCGTTGAAGAGCACCACCACCGCGCATATCGTCGTGATGGTGCCAGCGCTCAGGAGAAAGCGCATGCGGCTCTCCATCCACGCCTTGAACACCAGTGGCCGCATGACGCTCGGCTCTGTCATCAGAAATCCTGCCGATTGGTCACGCATAGGCCGATGACGACGAGCAGTGCAGTGCCGAGCGTTACCGCCAACAGTGTGGCCCACGGAAGCGGACCGCTGAGCAGGCCGGTCTGCTCCGTGAAGTACGGCATGTCGAGTCCACTCATGACGTCGTGGATGTCGGAGAGATATCGCTTCGCCCCCGACATGTCGGCGAGCAGCGAGTAGCCGAGCAGGCCGGAGCACGCGGCGACCGGGGCAGTGAACTCGCCACCGAACAGCACGGATGCGAGCAGGCCCATCGCGTAGGTCAACGTGCCAACCGTCGCCCAGAGGATCGCGAACCCCCACGCTTGCGACGGTGGATATGTCTGTCCAACGAGAGGCGAGAGCACGGGAAGCAGGATCGCGGGCAGCGTCGCGAGCAGCACGACCTCCACAGCGCCGACGGCGCTCCGCACCGCGAGCAGCCGGAAACGGCTGACGGGGAGCGCGAGCGTGTAGCCGATCGTGTGGAGGTCGCGCTCGCGCGTGAGGCCACCAAGCCCGAGGAAGATCGTCAGGAACAGAAACAGTTCGCGTAGATAGCCTTTGTACGTGATGTGCCAGATGTAGACGGGATACGTGAGTGGCTCGTCGCTCATACCGGGGCTCACGTCTCGATGCAGAAACACGAATGAGGCACAGATGACCGCCAGCGCGACACTGCTGGCCAGAAATCGCACCCGGCTTTCACGCCACGCCTTGTACCAGAGCATCATGCGTCATCCTGCACGGACTCGAGGAACACTTCGCGCAAGCTGATCGGCGCGACGTCCACCGTGACCGCGTTCATGCTGCGCCCGCGCGCGGCAACCGCCTCCGCGTTCCCCGAGACGACGAGAGAGAGTTGGCGGCCGGCGCGGCGTACACGCCGAATGCCCGGGATCAGGAGCTCGTCGTCCGGCGCGGCCGCGGCGAATCCGAACGTGATGCGGCGGTAGTCCTCACGCAGCGCGTCGAGCGCGAAGTCTTCTACCAGCACGCCGTGATCGACGATGCACACGCGATCCGCGATGCGCTCCACCTCCGGCAGCTGATGCGACGAGAAGAAGATCGTCGTGCCCTCGCTCGCCGCTCCAACCAGCGTCTGCAGCAGCTCCTCGATGCCCACGGGGTCGAGCCCTTCGCTCGGCTCGTCGAGGATCAGGAGCTCTGGCTGACGTGACAGCGCGAGCAGCAATGCCAGTTTGGTGCGCATCCCCTTCGAGAGCGCGCGCACCTTTCGCTGTGGCGGCAGCTGATACGTCGCGAGCAGTCGTGCCGCCACATCCGGGCGCCAATCCGCATAGAAGGAGCGCGTGAAGCGGATGAGCTCCTCCACCGTCAGGTACCCGTACAACTGCTTGTCTTCGGCAACGTACGCGACGTGTCGGCGCGCTTCGCGATTGGCTCGCGGATCGTCGATGGAGCGGCCGAGCAGCGCGCCGGTTCCACTCGTGGGATGCGTCATGCCGAGGAGCATCTTGATCGTCGTGCTCTTTCCGGCACCGTTTCGACCCAGAAAGCCGGTGATCTGGTTCGACCGCACGTTCAGGTCGAGTGCCTCGACTGCATGGAAATCGCCGAAGCGCTTCGTGAGCTGATGGGTTTCGATGACGTGGGTGTCCGGCATGGCTACCTCGGGGTCGGCGATCGCGCGGGGAGGGCGATCAGCAGCTCCGCCTCGATCAGCCGCCGGATTGCGTTTTCCGAAATCCCATCGCGTCGCAGCGACGCAACGAGGGTGCGGACGCGCTGTTGGGCGAGGCGGATCGTCTCGGTGTCTGGCGTCGAACGATGACGCGCCAGGACAAAGGCTCCCGACCCATGGCGCATCTCGATGAGCCCTTCGTGCTGCAGCTCGGAGTACGCCTTGGCGACCGTGTTGTGGCTGACGACGAGCTCTTGCGCGAGCGTCCGGATCCCCGGGAGCACGTCGCCGTGCTGGAGGACGCCGGTGTCGATGGCATGTCGGACCTGCTGCATGATCTGCAGGTAGACCGGCACGCCGGCGGAGGGGTTGAGCGCGAAGAGCATCTGAGTACCAGAGTAATGGTACAGTGGTACTCAGTCAAGCCGTCTTCGTCCCGCCTACGTCACGACCGCGTCGAGATGGGGGGCGTCGTCGAAAGCCCGCCGGGTCACGAACGCGGGCGACTGCGCCGAAAACACTGCAAGGAGTGGTCGTCGACGATCCCGATCGCCTGCATCCACGCGTAGACGATCGTCGGACCGACGAACTTGAAACCGCGACGTTTCATCTCCTTGGAGATCTGCTCGGAGAGCGGCGACGTTGCGATAGCGGTACGTCCATCGCCGTGCAGCACTTTGCCGTCGGTGAACGACCAGCAGAACGCATCGAAGGTCTCGCCTCGCTCCGCCATCTCGCAGTAGATCTGCGCGCCACGGATCGTCGCCTCGATCTTGGCGCGGGCGCGGATGATGCCCGCGTCGTTCATCAGACGTTCGATGTCCTTCGCTCCAAAGCGAGCGATGCGTTCCGGATCGAAGCCGGCGAACGCTCGACGAAAGGCTTCTCGCTTTCGCAGGACGGTGATCCAGGCCAGGCCGGCCTGGAATCCCTCCAGCATCAGCATCTCCCACAGCATGCGCGAATCGTGCTGCGGGATGCCCCATTCCTCATCATGGTAGGCGCGCATGAGCGCGTCACCCTCGGCCCACGCGCAACGTCGTTGATCTGTCATGCAGTGGGATGCACGGTTTCTTCCTTGTTGTGGAATGATCGCCCGGCCCGAGGCGGCGAGCGCGCGCAGAGACGCGACAGACATCGGGCAGTCGCGCCACGCCTTGCCTGCCGGGATCGACGCACGACGAAGATAGCCCATGCGTTCAAGCGACCCGCGTGGGCGATCCGCCATCCTGCGCTGCACGCGGCACAACTGCCCGATCCCGTCGCCGCTACTCATCTCGCGAGTCATCCCATGAGCATCTCGAACGTTCGTCCATCGTCGTCGACACGCGTGGAGCGCTTCAACACGATCGTGATCGGTGGCGGACAGGCTGGCCTCGCCGTCGGGCATCATCTCGCGGCGCGCGATGTCGACTTCCTGATCCTGAGCGATGAAGCACGGCTTGGCGACAATTGGCGCAAGCGCTGGGATTCGTTACGGCTTTTTACCCCGGCCCGGTACAGTGGGCTTCCGGGCATGCCCTTCCCCGCCCCTCCCGACCATCTCGCCGACAAGGAGGAAGTCGGCGACTATTTGGAGCGGTACGCGGACCGTAACGACCTGCCAGTCCGTCTGAATACGCACGTGAGCTCACTGACGCATGACGGCGAGCATTTCGTCATTCGCCTGCCAGGGACCGAGTCCGTCCTCGAGGCGGACAACGTTGTCATCGCGACCGGTGCATTCCAGCGGCCTCGCGTTCCGGCTATCTCGACTCGTCTCGCGTCAACGATTCTCCAGCTGCACTCGAGCGAGTACCGCAATCCGTTCGAACTTCCCGACGGTGCCGTGCTCGTCGTCGGTGCGGGCAACTCGGGGGCGCAGATCGCGCTCGAGCTCGCGCGCTATCGCAAGGTGTGGCTCGCCGGCCGGAACACCGGTCATCTTCCTCGGCGGCTACTTGGGCGAGATGTCTTCGACTGGCTCTGGCCACTGATGACGCGGGCCACAGCTGACACCCGATTTGGCCGGAGACTGCGGAAGGATGTGCGCGGCAGCGGGGACGCGTTGATCGGCATGCCCGAACGAAGCCTGACCCAAGCGGGGGTTACGCGCGTGGGGCGGCTGGATGACGTGCGGGCGGGTTTCCCGGTCTGCGCGAGCACCGTGGTCACTCCGCGCATCGTCGTGTGGTGTACGGGGTTTGAGCCAGACTACTCGTGGATCGATTTGCCCGTGCTCGGCGGCGACGGATATCCGACGCACCATCGTGGCGTGGCCGCTGACGTGCCGGGGCTCTTCTACGTCGGCCTGCGGTTCCAGCACCGGCTTCGCTCCTCATTGATCGGTGGTGTGGGCGAGGACGCCGCCTTTGTGGGCGAGCAGGTGGCGCTTCGGTCCGAGGCACTCGTGCCAGCATGAGGTAGCCGAGTGACGCGTGCTCGACGCAGGCGAGCCATTCGCCGTCGCGGTGAACGGGGTGTACCCTTCGAGAATCCGGCACAAGAGGATTTATGAGTGTCACGCTCGGAACGGGGCACTTCGTGTCCTGGGAGGGTGGCTTTCTCGTCATCGGGAGCGCGGCGGGGATCACTCCCATGCATGCGCACTACGCCATCCAGATTGCGTTCGGCGCGGCGCCTGGCATCCGTTTTCGCCAGAGCGAGCGCGAGCCGTGGACGGCCTACGATGGCGTCGTCATCGCGTCGCGCCAGCCGCACTCGATGGACGCGACCACGGTCCCATTTCACGCCGTCCTGTTCGTCGAGCCCGAGACGCGCGAAGGACGCGCGCTGAGCGAGCGTTTCAATTCGAGTGGAATCACCGCGCTACCCGCTGGCCTGCTTGCGGACGTGGGCCCAGCATTGTTCGCGAGTTGGCAGGGCGAGCGCAGCGTCGCCTCCGTAGAGGCGGCGGCGAGACTCGTTGTGAGATCGCTCACGGCCGGCGTCGAGCCGTTGATCGTGTCCGACGAACGAATCCTTCGCGCGACCGCCTACATCCGTAGCGACTTGAGCGCGACGTTGACGCTGGAGGCGGTTGCCGCAGTGGCGTGTCTCTCACCGAGTCGCTTTCGACACCTCTTCGTCGAGCAGACAGGGATGGCCCTGCGCCCGTACGTGCTCTGGCGCCGGTTCCTCCGCGTGTGGGAGCTCATCATGGAAGGTGCATCGCTCTCCACCGCCGCACACTCGGCGGGCTTTGCCGACGCACCGCACCTGACGCGTACATGCTACCGGATGTTCGGCTTTCCTCCGTCGGCGCTCCAGATCGCGGCGCCGCTACGATCGGGCGCCGTCGAGCCTCCCACACACGCGGTGCGCAGTCGCGATGCGACGTACGTCGCAGCGCCGCGCGCGCCTCGCCCCCTCATTCGATAGCATCACGACACTCCGCCGTGGTGTCGTCGTAGGCGAGCATGCGCACGTCGCCATCACGGAGGCCTCTACGCACGGGAATACGCGCATGTCGAAGCGCTCACCGTCGCGGAACCGGACGGTGGTCGAGCGGATACTCCATCCCGAGCGCGATGAGGTCCGCCGCATCCTTGCCGTACCAGCTCGTGAGGCGAACGATCACCGAGTCCAGCGCGCTGGCAGGAGAGCGCGCTGGCAGGAGAGCGCGATGACGACGGAAGGGCGATCTCGCGAGTGCCGGCTTCCACCGCGGAGTGAGGCCGGTCGCGATCTCGTCGAACCCTTGAGCCACCGGTATGCCGATGGCTTCGTGACGTCACGGGGCAAGCGTGTTCCATGCCCCCTTCACGTACATCCACCAGGTGATGTGAAGGGCATCGGTGTCGTGCGTCGGATCCCAGGAGGCCAGTCCAACGCGGCGCGCCATCGAGTTCGCGACGGCGCGTCCAGCGATCCGGTCAATGAGGACGATGGACGCCGGCAGCGCCGCGCTCACACCAGTGGTCGACATGACGTGGTCGTCGACGACGTAGCGCCGATTGCGAACCTACGTGATGCCAGGATACTTCTTGGACAATTCTTCGAGCGCCGACCAATGTGTCGTCGCTCTGCGCCCCGCGAGAACACCGGCCTTCGCCGCGGTTCTCGCCCCCTCGCAGATCGACATGATGGTGGCTCCGCACGCGGCCTGCGCCCGAATCCACGCCGCGATGGCGAGATTCTCGTGGTCGAGGAGCGCGGGCACGATGACGTAGTCGGCCCCCTTGGGGTTGGCGGCATCGAATGCCGCCATGGTCAAGTCGGGCTCGATGGAGACCGTGCCAGGCCGAAGGCGGATGCGGCCGGCGTGAGGCGCCACACTCACGACGCGGGCGACCCCCGACTCGGTCAGCATCGCGTGAGGGATCATGAAATCCGTCAGCTCCGTACCGGCGGCAGGGACCTCGCTGTTCTTCGCTCGGTGGACGAGCAGGAGCACGAGCAGAGCAGCCGTCACGTCGAAGGTCAGACAGAACGACGGCCACCACACCGGGACGCCGGTGTTGGCCACGAGGTGCGGATGCACCAGATCCAGGACACCGTGTCCGGCCAGCACTGCAGCGAGCACACGCAGATCACGCCGGAACCCCACGAGCGCCAGTGCCATGAACCCGAGTGAGAGCGCCGTCTCAACGAGTATCGCGCGACTCGCACCGTCGATGACGGCGAAGAGCACGTAGTACGTCGCGTTCACGCAGGCCATGATCGCGACGAACGTCCGCCGCTCGAAGCGGGCCGATACGCCCAGGACAATCGTCAGGACCGCCAGCAGAATGCCAATCGCGTAGCTCATCGGCCGGCCGGCTTCGTGGTCGTGCGTGGCGTGTCCGGCGAGGCCAGGAGCTCGGGCGCCGTCGCGAGCGATCCAGTCAGCGTGTGCAGGAATGTCTCGAGCTGACCGAGCTCCTTCTGGGAGAGATGTAGTGGCTTCAGCTCGCTCTTGCCCGCGGGTGCCGCCGCCGCGGCATTGTAGTGCGCCATCACCGCGCTGAGCGACGTGAACTGTCCCGCGTGCATGAACGGCGGACGGAGTGCGACGTCGCGCAGCGACGGTGTCTTGAACGCGCGCACGAGCTCCGGCCCTTCCGTCACGGCGAACCGCAGCTCGTCGCACTGCTCCGGCTTCGCGTCGCTGTACCGGCTCACGCAGTTGAACTCCGCCGCGATCACGCCGCGCGCGCCCACCGCTCGCCCGCTGTCGCTCTGGAGTCCCGCCGCCGTCTGCGGGACACCGGTATTGTGGAAGTGATTGTCGGTAAACAGCGCACCGTTGTGACATGTCGCGCAGTTGGCCTTGCCGATGAACAGCCGGAGCCCGGCGCGCTCGTCATCGCTGAAGGCGCTCTCCGCCGTGTGCGGCCGCGCCGCAAGCTCTTCTTCGACGAAACGGTCGAATCGGGCGGGCGCGAACTCGATCTTCCGTTCGTACGCGGCAATCGCTTTTCCGATGTTCGCGTACATGCGCGAGATCCCCTCCTGTCCCACGGGCGCGATGCGCGCCCACGCGGCCGCGCGCGTCGTGTCGGGCACCGGACCGGCGCGCTCCGGCAACCCCCGCACATCGGGTACACGACCGAACACCGCTTCATACGCCGAGCGATACTCCGTCGCGATCACATGCGCGTACTGTACGCGGTCGCCTCCATGCTCCGCCGGATTCTCGAGCGGACCGAGCGCCTGGCCCCACTGGCTGTCGGCGCGGCCGTCCCAGAACTGCCATGGGCTGTGCGCGGTGCCGGCCACCGGCATCGTGCGCCTACCCGCGGTACCGACGCCAACGCCCAGGGGACGGCCATCCTGAAAGTCCTGGTGTGGCACGTGGCAGGTCGCGCACGAGACCTTCCCGTTGCCGCTCAGCCGCGTGTCGAAGAAGAGACGCTGTCCGAGACGCGCCGCCGCAGTGTCCTCGGAGAAGCGATTCGACGGATCCGGCGCGAGCGGTGCGAGACTCGCGAGCGACAGCGAGCGCATCATCGCGCGCTCTTCCTTCGTCCACCCCTCGTGCTGCATCCGCGCGGGCGTCAGTCCAGAGCGTGACAGCGCACCGAACGACGCTCCGAGCGATGCGGCAAGCGCGGTAGTGAACGTTGTCAGTGTGATGAAGAAGCGCATGCGGGCTCTCCGGCTCATGGTCGTGACCTAGAGGTTCAGGTTGAACACGAGTGAATCGGCGCCGACGGTGGAGTTGACGCGGAACTTCACCACCCACCAGCCGCCCATGGTGAACTTCATCCCCTCGACGAGATAGTCGCCGTTGCCCAGCTCGCGCGTGACGCGCGGCGTGGTCGGTAGCCCATGGCCGTGCTGGGGCATGCCGCCGTCGATGGCGACGCTCGCCGCGCTCACCGGCGTCCCGTTCGCCGCGTCGAGGTGCAGCGTCCACTTCTGGAGCTTGCCCTGCGGGATGCTGTCGCCTTCCGGCTTGATCGCCGCACGATAGAGTCCGTGCTCGCTCGCACGAGTGCGACTGTAGTCGAGATTGGACGGCGCGCGCATGCCGTGCATGCACCCGGTCATCAACGAGACGACAGCGAGGGTAAGCGCGGCGCCGCGACGCGGCGTACGAGTGACGACGACCGTGAGTGCGCGCGCCATCGTCGCGCCGAGCCGCAAGCGAATAGAGGGGAACATGACGACCTCGAAGTATGCCGGTGAACGAGAAGAGCCACGTCCGGTGGACGTGGCTTCAGGATACGCCGGCCCTGCGACCAGGGCTTGAACGCAGCGGCTATTGTGTTTTTGTCGCCGGCACCAGCTCACGCGAGGGGCGTGCTCGTCTGCCCGGGGCGAGTCAACGCGGCTGGATTCGCTGAGACGCGGAACATCGACGGCGCCACGCCAATCATGCGCTTACAGGTTCGCGACAGGTGCGCCGAATCGGCGAAGCCCGCGCGATGCGCGACGTGCGACAGCACGACACCGTCCATGAGGAGCTGCCAGGTCAGCATGAAGCGCCGCCAGAGGATGAATGGTCGCAGCCCCATCCCCGTCTGCTCGACGAAGAGGTGCCGGAAGCGGTCTGGCGAGAGACACGCCTCCGACGCGACCTGGTCGAGTGTGATCGCTCGGTCGAGGTGCGAATTGACATAGGCGATCGCGCGCAGGATGCGGTCGTCGCTCGCTTCGGACGGATCGACGCCCCGAGTGAGCGCTCCGACGAGTCCTCGCGCGGCCAGTGTGACGGCGGCGTCGCCGGAGCGGGCGCGAAACGCAGTGAAGAGTGTGTCCAGCGACTCGGCGACGGAACGTCGGTCGAGTGATGCGATGCCCTGCGCGAGATAGAGCTCCGTCAGCGCACGTCCTTCGCGCGTCTCGGGTTCGACGAACAGAACGAAGGTCTGGCTGATCTCGGTCGCGTCGAACGCATGTGGCTGGCGTGACGGGATGATGGCGAGCTCGTAGCTCGTCCATGCGTCATCATCAGTCGGCCGGAGCCGGAGCTCGCCAGAGCTCCCCGCGCAGATCTGAATGGCTTGGTGCGCGTGCACCGCGAACCGGGCGGCCCAGTTCCCGATGAACAGGCAGCCACCGTTCCAGAGGAACAGCTGCGTATCTCCATATAGAGTGGCCAGGCGGCCCGCCGTGTGTTGGTTACCCACATACTACGGCGCGGCCCGTGCGCGGGACAGAACGTTGGTTCCAGGAAGTCAGCCGTTGCGTTCAAGTGCATTGGACTGAACTCCGCGAGCTTGAGGTGCGCACTGCGAAGAAGGAGCGCGCATGCGGTCTTCATCTCTCGTCGTTCGCCGACTCACTTCCGGAGCACACAATGTCTACGTCATCGTTCGCATCATCGGTCGCGCGGGCCGTACTCTTTCTCGCGCTGACGACAGTCACCGCCGCCGCGCAGGATTCCACCGCACGCGAGCCGGTCGACCACGGCCCGTCGGAGCTGGCCAAGCGCAGCGCGGCGAGCCTCACCTTCATTCAGAGCCGCCCACAGGGCGCATTTGGTCAGAACGTCGGTCTCGGCTACGGCGTCGATGGCGCGTACTTGCTCCGGCTCGACGACGCGGGAATCGTGAGCCTCCGCGTGAGCGCCGGCATCGTCAGCTACGGCGATGAGTCGAGACGCACTGCGCTGAGCGAGTCGGTCGGCGGACGCGTGCTGGTGGATGTGAAGACCAGCAACTACATCGCGCCCCTGAGCGTCGGTCCGCAGCTCACCTGGCCGAGCGGGTGGTTCCGGCCATACGTCAATGCCGGCGTCGGTGGGCAGGCGTTCTTCACCGAGAGTCATCTCGAAGGCATCAGCGATAACTCCGCCTTCGCCAGTACGACCAATCACTCGTCGTTCGCATCCGCGTGGGGCATGGGAGGCGGTGTGTACATGCCCATCTATTACGGGAAGACGAATGTACAGCTCGACCTCGGCGTGCAGTACTTCAACGGCGGACGCGCGCGCTATCTCGCGCCCGGGAGCATCACCGATCTGCCGGCCGCGCAGATCTCCGTCACGCCGCTCGAGAGTGCAACGCATCTCGTCATCGTGCGCTTCGGCGCGAGGATCGGCGTGTGAACATCCATCCGCTGCGCTGGTTGAAGCGCATCGTAGTTGGCCTCGCCGCGCTTGGCGGGATCGCGTTGCTCACTGGTGCAAGCTACGAGCAGTTGATGCGGCGCCAGACACGGCAATCGTATCCGGTGCCGGGACGGCTCGTCGATGTGGGAGGCGGACGTCACATGCAGATTGATTGTCGGGGCACGGGCTTGCCAACCGTCGTCCTTGAATCCGGACTCGACAATCTCGGCTCGCTGAGCTGGGCGTCGGTGCATGACTCCATTGCGCGCACCACGCGTGTGTGTGCCTACAGCCGCGCGGGCATCATGTGGAGCGACGCGTCGAACGGTGCGTTCGACGTGACTTCGGTGGCGCGCGATCTACACAGCGCGCTCAGTGCCGCAGGCGAACGTGCACCCTACGTGATGGTGGGACACTCGATCGGCGGGCCCTACGTCATGGGCTTCACCCATGCGTACCCGTCGGAGGTGAAGGGGCTCGTCTTCGTCGACGCGTCGCACCCCGATCAGTTCGATCGCTTTCGCGAGATCACTGGCAAGTCATTGGTGCCGCCCCCAGGTGAGGTGAAGCTCGGCGCGGCGCTCGCCTGGACGGGACTCGTACGACTGTTGCCAGTCGGCGCCATACCGAAGACATGGCCGGTCGAGACGTGGCGCGTTGCTCCCGCGTTCCTCCCCCTGTCGGTCGGCGGGCTGGCGAACGAGACGGAGGCGATTCCTGCGACGCTCGCCGCAGTGCGCGCGATGCGCCACCTCGGCGATCGGCCACTCGTCGTGCTCACGGCGGGGAGGGAGCAGCCGTCGACAGCCTTGCAATCGATGGGTGTGACGCGCGAACAGGGCATGCGCCTTCGTGACGCCTCGTGGGTCCTGCATGACGACCAGACCTCCTGGACGCAGCACGGTCGGCATGAGGTCGTGCCCGACGCAACGCACTACATCCAGTTCGATCGGCCTGACGTGGTGATTCGCGTGACGCGCGAGGTGGTCGAGGCTGTTCGGGCACGTGGTGCTGCGCTGTGAGTTTGCGTCGGCCCTGGAAGGCGGGAAGGTTGGGACGGGGTGAAGCGCTACACGAGCAGTAACGCCCTCGCGTCACGGTGGTAACGGGGCCTCGATACGCTCGAGATTCGCCTCATTGCCTGTCTTCATTTTCCCGTGACGGCCCTCATGACAAGGATCACGCAGCTCGCGGTGTCGCTCGCTCTCGTGTCGGCGATCGCGTGTGGTAAACCGGATGCGGTCGGTGCACCCCCGTCCGCCCGCACGGCCAGATCCGCTACGACCGCCTCGCTGCCGGCGCGGCTGGCCAAGCTCACGCCCAACGAGCTGCGATGGGGCATCTCGCCGACCCGCAACGACAAAGTCACCTACCAGGACGACGTGATCGTCATGGAGCGCGGCTCGGACGCCATCCGCGACATGGCGGCGAACGGCCTCACCTGGACAATCGATGCGAACGCGCCACAGGCCGGCGAGATCACGCCAGACAAGGTCCTCTTCGCCACGGGACGCGTGGTGGGACGCGTGCTGGCCGTCGAACGCGTTGGAGACGGACTCGCGGTCACACTCGGTCCAGTCGCGATCACGGACGTGATCAAGGAAGCGACCCTCACGTCGGATCAGCCGCTCGATCTCGGGGCGATGGTCGTGTACACCGCTCCCGACTATCCCGGCGCCACGACACACGACGAGCCTTCACAGGGCGCAAGCGCGGACTGGGGCGCTCCGGCATTCCTCGCGAACTACACGCAACCCGCTCCGGGCGCTGGCCTACCCGTCATCGGTGCCCCGAAAGAGATCCTCCTCGACAACTTCAGGATCGTGCCCGTCTGCTGCTCCGGCATCGGCGTCACGATCGCGCACGAGGGGCAGGGCGTGCAGATGCTGGCGACCGCATCACTCCTGTTGAAGCAGCCCTCGGTGCACTTCGATCTCGTCATCCACAACGGCGCCGTCGTCACGGCGCTCGTCGAGCTCCATGGCGCGGCCGGATTCAGAGTTCACCTGGCCGCGGGCACGGATGCGGGCGTCACCGGCAACATTCACCAGAACTTCTTCGTGCCGGTGGACGCGTCGTTCCCGATCACCGGGCTCGCCGTTCCGTTGTCGGTCGTGTTCCGCCAGACGCTGACGCTCACCACGATGTTCACCGCGCAGACCGGTACACTCGAGGCAACGGGGGAGTACGACTTCGGCGGGGTGCTGCTCAAGGCGGGCAAACAGAACAGCGGTGCGTGGGGTGCCTGGGGTCCGAGAAGTCCGGTCGTGAAGGAGAGCCTCGCGAACACCCTGTCGGGTTCGTCGATGGGGGTGAATGGGCTCGTCTTCGGATACGGCGCCAAGGTCATCGTCGGCATCGGAGCCTTTGGCTTCGTCACCGGACCGTACCTCGGCTACAACACGGTCGTGTCACTGGAGAAAGGATCCAGCATGACGGTGGCCGCGATGCCGCCGTGCCGTTCGGCCCGACTCACGACCGCCGTGCGCTACGGTGTCGGATATCAGATGCCACAGCTGGTCACGAATGCCATCAACTTCTTCCTCCACGCGCTCAACATTCAGCCCATTCTCAGCGAGGGCGGCATTCAGAACTCGGAAGAGCTGATGGACAAGACCGATACGTATCCGGCCAGCTGCGCCGACAAGCCCGCACCGTGAGCGGCGCTGGGCGACGCTATCAGTGCACCGACACGCGCCTCGTCGCCCCACGCAGCGCGGCCGCCCGCTGTCGAGCGTCCGCGACGGCCGACTGGAGCTCCGGATCGGCGGTGCTCCAGAGATCGACGACCTTGTCGTACGCAGCGATCGCGATGGCGGTGTCGCCGCGCGCGTCGTGCAACGCACCAAGTCGGCGATACGCGGAGACGCGATACTCACCTCCGGCATTCTGCCACTCGGACCAGGGCGTCGTGACATACCGTTGATAGACGACGATCGCGGAGTCGTGCGCACCGGTCAGCTCGAGCGCACGCGCCAGGTCTGGCAACGCGCACGTTGGACAGAAGTGCAGCTCGGTCGCGCGCTGCAGCGTCGCTACCGCGGCGGCCGGCTTTCCCTCGGCGAGCTCCGTTGCGCCGAGTGCGCGGAGGTATCCGCCCTCGTCGCGAAGGCTCAAGCCGCCCGGAGTGGCGAAGGGCAGGGATTCGTTCGCTCGCAGCTCGGCGAGCAGCTCGCGCGCTCGCAGGGGGCGCCCGCCGAGTGCGTAGGTGTACGCGAGCATCGCGTAGTTCCGGTCGAGCGGCACCAGTCCCGCCAGCGGAAAACGCGCGACGCTCGAGTCCAGCAGCGCGATCCCCGCCGCCGCTTCTCGACGGTACCAGATGTCCGTGAGCGCCAGCGCGATGGCCGCGGTGAGATAGCTGCCGCCGAGCCCCGCGGCGACCTGCATCTTCTGTATCGCGCGTTGATCGCGATCCGACTCGAGCAGGTGGCCGTCGATGATCGACAGCGTCGCGCGGATCTTGAGCAGCTCCAGCCGCCCATCGAGGTCGGGAGTGGCCGACGCGAGCAGCTGCTCGGTTTTTGCCCGCGCGCCCTTGAGCTCACCGCGCATCATCATGATTGACACGCCGATGATGTCGGCATCTACCTGCGGCGGATACTTCAGCGCGCGCGCCGCCAGTGTCTGCTCTGCCGCGTCGTACCGCGACGCGTTGAACTGATCGGTGGCGAGATGATTGAACAGCAGCGAGACGGAGGAATCGGTCTCGATCGCGCGATGAAAGAGCGTTTCCGCACGAGTGTATTCCTTCATGTTCTCGTACGCGTCTGCCAGATTGTTCAGCGCGCGCATGTCATTCGGATAGAGCGACAGCAGCACGCGATACGTTGCTGCCGCGCTGTCGGGAAGGTTCGCCCCGAGATAGTACGATCCCGCGATGTGCAGCCCTTCGAGCTCGGGGAGGCGGCTTCGCAGTCGGAACGCTTTCGTGAGCGCCGCGTCGGCGCCAGCCTGGTCGCCGAAATAGCTCAGGTAGGTCCCGAGCTTCCGATACGCCATGGCAAAACCGGTGTCGAGGATGACCGCTTTCTGCAGCAGTGCCACGGCCGGATGACCGTCGCTCTCCTGGTCGCCCAAGCGAATCGCCTCGGAGTAGAGACGCAGCGCCTGCAGCGAGGACGTGGTCACGTGCTCCAGTGACGGACTCGCGTGGATCGTCCACAGCGACTCGCCGATGCCCCGGCGGAGCTGGGCCGAGACACGATCCACCGCCTCGAGGAGCTTTGTGGAATCGGGCGCGTTCTCGCGCACCGAGACCATGATCTCGCCACCCTTCGCCGAGATGAGCTCCGCCGACACTGAGTAGCCACTGCCGAGTGAGGACACGTCGCCGGTGACGAACGCCTTCACTCCCGATCGTTCCGCCACCTCTCGCACCGTCGCGTCCGACACGAGCTCGCCCGGCGGATGACGCATGAGCACGAGGATCGCCTGCACCTGCGATCGGCTCATCACGCGCGTCCGCCGCGATTGTGAGAGATCGGCGCGCAACGCCTCGGTCACCGCTCCCGAAAGCAGTGAATCGCGCGTGTGATTGTCGAACTGCGCGACCAGGATCCCTTCGACACCGGTGACGGAACGCGCCGTCATGCGCGCGACAAGCCCAGCCGCAAACGCGAGGACGAGCGTCGCCCCCAACAGAATCCGCCGTCGCCGGTGCGGTGATGCGTGTTCGGCGCGACCCGCGTCCGGTCCCGACAGCGGCGCAGACGGATCACGCGGCATCGCGCCTGGCGTCTCGACCGCTGGGATGACCGGCGGCATCGGCGCCGACGAGGCGACGACAGGAGCGATTGGCGCCTCGAGAGGGAGCGGGGCGACGCGCAGCTCATCGGCGAGCGCGCGCGTCTCCTGCGCCGGCTCGGCGTCGTACTCCTCCGCCATGCGCCGCTCGAACCGCTGAAACTCGCGAATGGCGCCCGCGCGATCGCCCGCGCCGTGCAGCGCGCGCATCCACGCACGGACGCGCACCTCGTCGTCCGGCGCGAGCCGGCTCGCCTCGCCCGCAAACCGGAGTTCGGCCGCTCGGTCAGCGGTACGTCGTGCCTCGTCGGCAAGCGCGCTCGCCGCCACCGCGGCCTGAGTCCGCGCACGCGCGCGCGTCGCATCCACCCATTGCTCGAACTCGGGCGACACGTCGGAGACGAACACGCCATCCAGGCAATCGCCGTGATAGAGTGCGAGCGCGTCGGCGAAACGGCGCTCCTCGATCGCGCGGTCGAACATGATCGCGTCGCACGAGAACTCTCCGTCCGCGATGCCAATGCGGTCGTCCGCGGTGGACTCGAGCACACCGTCGCCCAACTGGTGCCGCAATCCGTGCAGCGCCTGCCGCAGCGCGCGTCGGCCGTCCTCGGCGTTCAGCTCCGGCCAGAACAGCGCGAGCAGCGCGTCTCGGCGGTGCGCGCCGCGCGGTGAGGCGAGGGCGAGATACGCGAGCAGGGCGAGACGCTTCGGCTGCATGGGCAGCACCTGCGCCGCGGGCGACTCTCCACGGACGAGCTCGAGGCGACCGAACGTCCGGAGGTGTGCCACGAAGATGCTGCTGAAGGCGAGGCCGATGCCCACGCGGCATCGGTGATGTGCCGTTACCGCCTGTGGTAACAGCGTCGACGCGGCGCGATAACGCGCGACCACGATCTTGCTCCAACCCTACGGACCGGAACGATGAGCAGCAAGGGCTCGTCCGCCGGCACCGCACTCCTGAAGGAGGTTCGCATGACCGTGATGGCGCCACCCGTGATCTCCGACCCGCGATCGCCGCCGCTCATCGCGCGCGTTCGAGCGATCCTGGTACAACCACGATCGGAATGGGCGACGATCGCTGCCGAGCCGGCGACCGTCGGCGGACTGTACGCCGGATACATCCTCTGGCTCGCGGCGCTCGCCCCACTCGCGTCGGTGATCGAGGCGAGCGTGTTCGGAATCCGGCTACCCTACGGAGGCATCTACCGCGTGCCCGTCGCGTCCGCCGCATCGAGTGCCGTCGTGCGGTACGCGGTGGCCCTCGTCATCACGTACGTGCTCGCGCTCGTCATCGACGCGCTCGCGCCCACCTTCGGCGGGACACGGAGCCCGATCCGGGCGCTCAAAGTCGCCGCGTACGCGAGCACGCCGAGTTGGGTCGCCGGTGCCTTCGCCGCGGTGCCCCTGCTCTCCGGGCTCGAGCTGCTTGGTCTGTATTCACTCTACCTCGTCTTCCTCGCGCTTCCCGCCGTCATGGGCGCGCCACGCGACCGCGCACTCGGCTACGCCGCGGCCGTCATCGCCTGCGCCGCGGTGCTCTTCCTCGTCGGCGGAGCCGTCGCCGCACGCTTCGTCGGATTCCCGTTGCTCTCGCTCCCGGTTCGTTGATCGGGCACTCGCCCACTCTCTTCGCTGGAGAACGACTGATGACCCGAACGAATGCTTTGCCCTGCACCGCGATCACACGGAGACCATCGCTTCGCGCGCTCAATGCGTTCGCGTTGTCGGCCACCCTCGCGCTCACGCTGACGGCGTGCCGCAGCAAGACCGCGGACGCCGGAGGGGAGATCGCGAAAATGACTGATGGCTCGGCGGCGACTGCTTCCCGTGTCAGCGCCTGCGCGCTGATGCCCGTCGAGGAGATCAATGGCATCACTGGCGAGTCCTACACCACCGCCAAAGCCGAGGACGATGGTCGCTCCTCGCACTCGTCCTGCCACTACGAGTCGCCGTCGAATCCCGCCGGTGCGTCGCTCGAAGTGCAATGGATCACGCCGCGCGACTACTCGAATCCCGCCGAGCACGCCGCCTTGCAGAAGGCGGCGCTGGGCGGCGCGGCGATGGCCGGCAAGCTCACCGGCGGCATGGGCGGTGGTGCCGTCGGCGGCATGACGAACGGTCCCGTAGAAGGCGTCGGCGACGCAGCGACCATGAGCATGATGCTACTCACCGCGCGCAAGGGCGATTACACGATCACGGTGCAGATCATCCCGACCAACATGATGGCGATGCTGACCGACAGCACCGTCGCCATCGCGCTCGCCGAGCACGAGAAAGCCATCGCGCGCAAAGTACTCGGCAAAGTCTAGACGTCACTCACCCTACTCCTGGAGAACGTACATGCGGACGATTCAGATGCGATCCGGCTTCGGTCATGTCACCGTGCGCGCACTCGCGCTCGTGCTCGCCGTCGCCCCCTTGCTCAGCGCGCAGGGCCTTTCATACGACCTTCGCTCGACGATGACCGGAGTGGACCCGCGCAGCGGCGGTTCGGTGACGCGCACGACGATGGCCGCGCACGGACAGTTCGCCGGCGGCATGTCCCGCCTCGACGTGACGGAGTCCATGAGCCCTCCGGGCGGCATGATGGGCAGCGGAACCTACATGATCACGAAGCCGGCAAAGGGAACGACGACAATCGTGGATCCCGCGAAGCGCGAATACATGGTGCTCGATCCGGCCGAGCTCGCGAAGACCGCTGCTGGGTTGCAGCAGGCAATGGGCGGGCTGTCCAAGACGGAAGTCTCTGACATCTCCATCAACATGGAAGAGTTGGGCCCCGGCGAGTCCATCGAAGGCTACTCGACAGTGAAGTATCGCCTCACGGAGGGTTTCACCATGACCATCTCCGTCATGGGAATGAAGCGTGGGTCGACCAGTCACACGACGACGGAGCTCTGGATCGCGCCACAGCTCGACGGCGCGATGAATCCTACCGCACGCCCAGTCGCGGCGGGCACGCCGACCGGACCGATGGCCGAGCTCACGGCGCGGCTCACCCAGGCCTACAGCAAGGTGCGCAAGGGCGTGGTGCTCAAGGCCATCTCCAATGTCGAGTCGAGCGGGAGCGG
>JBDTOD010000045.1:0-29129 GCA_039933415.1 bacterium | reverse complement strand
GCGTGGAAGCCGAGGCTCGAGAAGGGGATGCGGACCTCGGCGAACCAGCCCGAGTCGGTGACGGTGCTTTTGGTGTCCCAGAAGGTGTCCCAACTGCCGTTGCTCGTGTTGCCGTCGTCGGAGAGCAGGACGTCGAAGCGCATGCCGGCGGGCGTGACGCCGAACCACTTGGCGTTCTGATTGTCGTTGAACGCGTCCACGTAGATGGCGAAGGCATCGTCGCCGTTCCAGCGATCGCGGTACAGCGAGTTCACGCGCACGCCGGACGGATCGTCGTCGTAGAACCATCCTGCGGCGTAGAAGTACTCGTCGTCGTACGCGACACGAATCTCCGTGCGCTGCTTCGGTGTGCCGCGGAAGGTTGGCGCGTACAGCGTGAGGGGGAGCTTGGGGACCGTACTCCATTCCGCCTCGGTGAGAACCCCGTCGAGCGCGACGGGGTGCGCGAGACGGGTGAGCTCGAGCGGTGGGCCCGACTGCGCGGCGAGCGGCGTCGCGAGCACGAACGACGTGAGCAGCGCGCCAAGTTGGCGCGTGAGGACGGTCTGGGTGCCGATCATCGTACGACGCTCCGACGAGGTCTGCGTGTGGTGGACGGCCTACACGGACCACGAAGCGGAGCGCGTGCGCGCGACGATAGGACAATTCGACCAGATGTGGAACCGGTGCGACGAACGGCGGCGCACGACGGGCGCCCGCACACTTGTCGGGCGAACGCCGGTGCGTCATTCTACGCGCTCCATCTCGAGAGAGCGCCCGTGGGCACCTACCTACCCGAACGTCCGACCAAGTACTGTCACGCCTGTTCACGGACCATCGACGCGATGGCGGTCGTGTGCACATCGTGCGGCGTGATGCAGATGGATTCCGGCGAGTTCGCCACCGAGAAGCGTATCGCCCCCGCCGCACTCTTCTGCTTCTTCCTCGGCGTGTTCGGCGCGCACCGCTTCTATGTCGGAAAGATCGGCACCGGACTCCTGCAGCTCTTCACGCTCGGCGGGCTGGGGATCTGGATGCTGGTCGATCTGATCCTGATCGTGACGGGGGGCTTTCGCGACAAGGAAGGGAACAAGATCACGGAGTGGGTCTGAGGGGTCAGAGTCGCGGCTCTGACCCCGGGCTCTGACCCCGGGCTCTGACCCCGGGCTCTGACCCCGGGCTCTGACCCCGGTGTGCTAGGCCCGTGGCACCGCGCTCGACGTTCGTCTCGCCGGCACCTCGGCCCGCGCCGACACGATGTCGCTGCCCACGAGGGCGGCGCGTTCGTCGGTGAGGTTCCACCAGATGCGCGGCAGCCGGATCGTGAAGCTGCTGCCCTCGCCGAGGATGCTGTCGACCATCACGTCGCCGCCGAGCAGCCGGATGAGGCGCCGCGTGACGTGCAGTCCGAGCCCCGTCCCTCCGGCGCGCCTGGTCGCCGCCTGATCCACCTGCCAGAACGCGTCGAACACGCGCGGCACATGCTGCGGCGCGATGCCGAGGCCGGTGTCTTCCACAGTGAAGACGATCTCGTCGCCATCCTGACCGACCGACGCGATCACGGTCACACTGCCGCGGTCGGTGAACTTGATCGCATTGCCGACAAGATTGAGCAGCGCCTGACGCAGCTTTCGCGTGTCGGTGACGATCGCAATCTCGGTCGGCGGGAGCTGCAGCATCAGCTCGAGGCTCTTTCGCCGCGCCTCGAGCTCCATCATGCCGGCGACTTCCTCGACGAGTGCCGAGACCGAGACCGGCGTCGGCGTGATGCGTTCCTCGCCCAGATCGAGCCGCGACAAGGTCAGCACCTCGTCGATCAGCGCGAGGAGATGCTTCGCGCTCGCGCCGATGCGGTCGAGCTGATGCCGCTGCCCCTTCGTCGGCGGATCAGGAATGCCCTCGTGCATCAGCGCGCCATAGCCGATGATCGCGTTGAGCGGTGTGCGGAGCTCGTGGCTCATCACGGCGAGAAAGTCGTTCTTCGCGCGATTGGCTCTCTCCGCCTCACCGCGGGCGGCGGCTTCCTTGTCGAGCGCGACGGCCTGGATCTTCTCGCCCGCCTGCACGGCCCGCGCGGCGCGGAGCACGACGGTGAGCTGAATGCCCATCATCACGACGACGATGATCGCCATCCCCACCTCTCGGCTCACCAGGGCCGAGCCGCGGCCCTGCACGTACATCCAGCCGAGGAAGATCGGCACGAGCGTGATCGCGAGCAGGATGCGGCGGGCAAGCATGCCGCCGCCCCCGCGCGACATCATCCGCCCGACCCACGACGTCGCCGGCCGCGCGCAGAGAATGCCCGCTTGCAGCGCGAAGAATGCCAGCGACGTGGCGACCGCCATCCCGGCGGCGACGTCCATCTGGTAGAGCGAGCTCGCGCCGTAGAGATGCCCAATCAGCGCCAGCGTCGCGATCGTGAGGCCGATCGTGGCGAACAGATTTCCCACCTGCCGCACGCGGTCGGTGGCTCCGTCGAGCAGGAAGAGCGACGCACCAGCGAGCGTGAAGGCCACCGTCGAGTTGGTCGCCATCAGTCCATACGGCCGGTACGGAAAGGCACGCAGTGCGTTGGGGAAGAGCAGCCCGTCGATGCCGAGGTTCCAGCCGAAGACGCGTTCGGCCATCGTCGCCAGGCCGAGCACGAGCACGAACAGGGCGAACCCGCGCGCGATTTTCGATCGGACACTGCTCGTTGGCGCCGGACGAGACTGGAGCAAGAGCGCCAACCCACCGGCGATGAATCCGGTGGCGGTGTTGGGGAGCATATGAATGCCGCCGAAGAACCCCCGTCGCATGGCATCGACGTCGGTCATCCAGCCGGTGATCACGATCGTCCCGATCGCCAGCGATACGAGCGCGCCGGCTGCCGTCAGGCGCGCGGCGGTGACGTCGCGGGACGAGGACGGCGTCTCCTGATCCATCAGGGCACCCGCTGCGGCACTCGTCGGTTCCTCCGCATCCAGGACGTCTCCTCGCGATCGGCGCGCACGTGCCACCGCGGTTCAGGACGATCCTAGTGAGAGCGATGCCAGTGGCTCCGCGGCTGCACCGCCGCTATAGCTCCGCCGCTCCGCGACAATGATAACGCCGCGGAGCGGGGGCGTGCGAGGCATCGCGCCTCGAGCTCCTCCGCGTCGGCGTATCGGAACAGGGGAGTCCACGTGCACGTAGTCCTGGATGCGCGAGACTTGACCGTCCTTCCACCAGAGGCGCCGCGCGGGGCGAGCGACAGGGCAGCGCCCGGAAGTTGCCGAAGTCGGTCGTGACGCGCGCCGGTCGTATCCAAGGCGGACCCAACGAGCTCGAGCGTGGAATCCGCGCGGATGAGCGCTCGGGGCGTACCGCATATTCGATGGATGAGAACCACCGATGTCGCCGCGTTTCTCGCGCTCGTCTCCGGACGGCGCGGCCACTTCGAGCTGGAGTCCGGCCATCACGGCGGACTCTGGCTCGACCTCGATCCGCTCTTCCTCGAGCCGGCGCGCGTGGCGCCGTTCGTCGAGCGGCTCGCCGGCGTCCTCGCGCGACACCGGCCGTCGTTGATCTGCGGTCCGCTCCTCGGCGGCGCTTTTCTGGCCCAGCTCGTGGCGCGTGAGCTGGACCTGCGCTTCTGCTTCACCGAACGCGTGATGCCCGCCGAGTGTGACGGCCTGTATCGCGCGAGCTACCGGCTACCGCACGCCTTCGCTCCGCACGTGCGAGGCGCACGCATCGCCATTGTGGACGACGTGATGAGCGCGGGCTCGGCGTCCCGCGGCACCTTCGCCGAGCTCGACGCACACGGCGCCGTCACGGTCGCGGCGGGTGCGCTGCTCGTGCTCGGCGACGCGGGCTCGAGCTGGTTCGCCGAGCGCGGCGTCCCCGTCGAGGCGTGCGCGCGCGATGCGTACGACCTCTGGGAGCCCGCGACGTGCCCTCGCTGCGCGGAGGGAATGCCGCTGGAGCGAGTGTTCGCGGGCGCGTAACGAGCCCGGAGTCGCGCCGCCTCCTCGCGCGAGCCGCGCGAGCGCGACATCTTGTCGCATCCTGAAAGCAGAGTGGGGTCAGAGCCCGGGCTCTGACCCCGGGCTCTGATCCCACTCTGCTTTGGGGTTACCCGCGCCAGCGCTCGGTGTGTCGCGGCGCTTCTCCTCACACACGACGCCATGCTTCTCGCTCGACGCCGAACGCTCCTGCTCGCGGCGAACGCCGCGCTGCTCTCCATACTCGCCTGCTCGTCGGAGTCCGGCTCGAAGGGCGCCGACTCGGCGGCGAAGTCGACCGCTGCCGCGCCGCTTCCCGCAGACACGGCGTCGCTCAGCGTGCACAAGACCACCTACGGCATGGCGCCCGGCGGCACCGTGGTCGACGCGTACACGATGCGGAACCGGAATCACATCGTGGTGCAGGTGATCACCTGGGGCGCGACCCTCACCAACTTCGGCGCACCCGATCACACGGGAAAGTTCGGCGACATCGTGCTCGGCTTCGACAGCCTGCCCGACTACCTCAAGAATGGACCCTACTTCGGCGTGATCGTCGGGCGGTACGGCAACCGGATCGCGCGCGGGCACTTCACCCTCGACGGAAAGACGTACACGCTGGCGATCAACAACCCGCCCAATCACCTCCACGGCGGGCTCAAGGCGTTCGACAAGGTGGTCTGGAAAGCCGAGCCGCTGCAGGCCGACAGCGCGGTGGGCGTTGCGCTCACGTACGTGAGCCCCGACGGTGACCAAGGGTATCCCGGCACACTCACGGCGAAGGTGACCTACCTGCTCAACGACAAGAACGAGCTGGCGATCGAGTACGAGGCGACCACCGACAAGGCGACGCCGGTGAACCTCACCAACCACACGTACTGGAACCTGAAGGGCGAAGGGAACGGCGACATCCTCTCGCACGCCCTGATGATCAATGCCGACTCGATGACGCCGGTGGACGCGACGCTCATCCCGACGGGGAAGATCACGCCTGTGGCGGGGACGCCGTTCGACTTCCGTTCGCCGGTGGCGATCGGCGCGCGCGTCGGCGCGAACGATCAACAGATCAAGAACGGCAACGGGTACGATCACAACCTCGTGCTCAACCGCGCGGCGGAAGGAGTGCTCATCCACGCTGCGGCGCTGTCCGAGCCGACGAGCGGCCGCACGCTCGACATCTACACGACCGAGCCCGGCGTGCAGTTCTACTCGGGCAACTTTCTCGACGGGAAGGTCGTGGGAAAGAACGGTCACGCCTACGCGTTTCGCTCAGGCGTCGCGCTGGAGACGCAGCACTATCCTGATTCGCCGAACCGGCCGACCTTCCCGTCGACGATTCTCCGGCCGGGCCAGACCTACCGCTCGCGGACGGTGTTCCAGGTGGGCGTGCTGAAATAGGCGTTCCGTTCCGCGCGCTGTGTGAACGACGCGAACGCGTATCTCGATGATGACGCGGAAACGGCAGGATGACTGCGACGGCAACCCCTCCACGCGGAGAGCGCGGAGGAGCGGAGCCGCGGGAGCTGCGATCGGCTGGAGGTCCGGGGCGCGGATCTCGCCGCCGCACTCCCTAAAGAGTCAGGGCCGTCCTTCGCCGAACGTTTGCTGGCACGAAAACGCATCCCGAGCGTCTCGATCCTGCCGTTTCCGCGTCATTCCCAAGATCCGCGTTCGCGTCGTTCCGCTCTGATCACATTCTCTTGACCGGCCAGCGATCGTTGCTCGGGTCGGCGTCCATCCAGATGCCGTGCTCCAGCGCCACCGACTGCACGCGCTTCCGCGCCGGGATACGCACTGTCACGCGCTGCCGGTCGGCTTTCCACACCGCGGCGGTCTGGCGCAACGACGCGGTCGTGCCATCGGCGTACGTGACGGCGACGCTGAACGGAGCCGGCATCCCGCCCACGTTCTCGATCACCGCTCGCCATCCGTTCGACGTACTGGTCACGCTCGCGACGCGCAGGTCGATGTAGCCGGACTCGAAGAACCAGCGTTGCCAGAACCAGTTCAGGTCGCGGCCGGTGACGTCGTTGTACGTGTTGAAGTAGTCCCACGGCGTGGGATGCTTGCCGTGCCACCGGTCCATGAACGCGTGTAGCGCTTTGCCATACAGCGAGTCACCGAGCATCTCCTTCACCGCGAGATAGCCGAGCGCCGGCCTGCCGTAGCCGAGATCGCCGGTCGCGTTCGGCGTGATGATCGGAAGGTCCTCGGTGGCGGCCGGGTTGCCCGCCCAGCCCGACACGCGGAACTCCTTGAACAACGAGTCGGCCTTCTGCTGGCCGAGGTTCGAGATGTTGAGGAGATACTCGGTCGCCGTCGTCATCCCTTCGTCCATGAACGGGTAGCGCGTCTCGTTGATCCCCATGTAGAACGGGAAGTACGAATGCGCGATCTCGTGCTCGGCGACGAAGCGGGCGAACACCGTATCGGCGCCATAGCTCTCGTCGTTCGCCATCATGGGATACTCCATGCCGGCCGGTCCCTGCACGACGGTTGTCTTCTCGAACGGGTACGGCACGCCGGGCCACTGACGCGACAGCCACTCGAGCGCGTGGCCCGCATAGCGCACCATGTGCCGGTAGTCCGCCGACGTATCGTTGTACGCCGCCTGCACACTCACGCGCGCCCTGCCGTCGGCGACAGCGACGCTCCCGGCGTCCCACACATAGTGATCGCTCGTGGCGAACGCCGCGTCGGCGATGTTGGTGGCCGTGAAATGCCACGCGTTCATCGGCTGCTGCACGGTGACGGCGTGCGCTTTCATCTCCGCGCCAGTTGCCACGTTGGTCGTCTGCGTCGCCGTGAGCGACGACTGGAAGCGCTGGAGAATGGCCGGCTGGAGCACCTCGGCCGCGTTGCGCAGCGTGCCCGTACCCCACACCACGAAGTTCGCCGGCACCTTCACGGTGACGTCGTAGTCGTTGAAGTCGCTGTAGAACTCGAGTTGGTCGTCGAACGAAAACGTGTCCCATCCGCTGTAGTCGTCGTACACCGACACGCGGGGATACGCGTACGCGAGAAAGAAGGTCGTGGAGTCGATCGCGCCCTCGCGGCCGCTCTCGCGCGACATGTCGTAGTGCCAGTCGAAGGACAGACGCACCGAGTCGTGCGGCATGAGCGGCGTGGGCAGGTTCAAACCCTGGACCGTGTAGCCGTCGTTCGTGCGCCACGGCGTGCTCTGCCCGTTCACGGAGAAGGCGTCCACGGTGACGCCGGCGGTGAGATACGCTTCGTTCGCGTTGCCGGCGCGATTGGCGCCCGGCTTGTGGATGTTCACGATGAATCGCATCGCCAACCGGTGCAGGGTGTCGGGGCTGTTGTTCACGTACACGATCTGCTCGCTGCCGGTGACGTTCCGATTCGGCGGTGACGTCGTGAGCGTGATCGTATAGCGCGCCCGGTTCTGCCAGTAGTTCGGACCGGGCCGGCCGTCGGGCAATCGCGTTCGGTGCTCGTACGCTTTCTTGACGCCGCGGGGCATGTAGAGCGCCTGCGCATCGGCGGACGCAGCGGGCGCGCAGAGTAGCGCGAACAACGGAGCAACGCGCAGCGCGCGTGCGGCGAAGGAGTGTCTGTTCGTCATGAGAGAAGTTGGTTCAGGCCACGGCCGCCGCGAGATACGGCGCGGTTCGGCTCGTACGCGCGCGCGCCGCTTGCGCGAGCAGCTTGTCGACGTCGGGATGAAGTCCGGTCGTCGGCTCATCGAGCACGTAGAGCGTGTTGCCTGTCGACGCCACGCCGCGCTGCTGCTGGAGCGCGACGGCGGGCGGCAGGCCGTCGATCTCGGTGACGTCGGGCACGCCCATCTGGTCAAAGAGGCTGCCGTGCGCCGCGCACGCGGACGAACCCGCCGGGCGCCGGATGGGCAGCCTGCCGGGCTCGGCCGCCGTCATCGCGAAAGAGTGGAGCCGCCATGGCGGCGTACAATGCCAGAAAGAAGCCAGCCCGGGGTCAGAGCCCGGGGTCAGAGCCCGGGATCAATCCCACGCACGCGACATCGCCATTCAACGATGCTGACCCCATAAAACCTCTTGAAAATCATCAAAAAAAATCCGGCCAGGCGCTGCGACGGACAGAGCGCATATCCACGGACCGCCCTCCACGCATTCTGGGGGGTATTATGCCAATCCCGATACGACGGTACTCGTGCTACCCGCGTACTTCAGTGGCCGTGCAATAGCCACACGGAGGCCCCATGATCAGACAATGGATCGAGCGCGCCCTCGCCAGCGTCGCCGGCTCGGGCGAGGAACAGCGCGCCGAGTCGCGCGTCATCGACGGCATTCGCGTCGACGTGATCAACACGCGCGACGACATCGACACGGAGCGCGTGTTCCGTCGCGCCGAGGCGGTGATCGGGCGCGTCGGCGAGTACCAACCCTGGCGGCTTGCGCACATCCGCCGCGACATCGCCGGCATCCTGGTGCAGCGCTACGCATGCCGCGGCGCCTATTTCGGCGACACGCGTGTGGTGATGCTGGAGCTCACCTTCATGGCGAACGAGCAGTTCTCCGACTCGCAGGTGGCGGCGAGCCTCGTCCACGAGGGGATGCACGCCCGACTGGAAGAGCTCTCGGCGAAGTACGGCGTCACCCCCTTCGTCGCAGCGCGCGCCCGCCACGAACGAATCTGCCGGCGCGCCGAGCTGGACTTCGGGCTCGCGGTCCCCGACGGCGCTCCGGTCGTGCAGCGCGCGACCGAGTCGATGGCACTCGCCGACGACGAGGTGGCGCCGACGATCGAATGGGCCGAGGCGGTGCGGCGCATCTCTGCCGTGGACAGGGGCGAGGCATGAGCCCACGGCGCTCGGCCGGCCGCGCGTCGCAAGGCGTTGCCGGTTGGGCGGAGAATCGCCATTCTGCCTCATGACTCAGCCCCCGCGCGATCCGCCCGGCCAGTCGGTCACGTCCAGCGTGTCACCCGCCGATCGCGAGCGGGTCATCGCTGAGCTGACCGAGCGCTTCGCGCACGATCATCTCACGCTCGACGACTTCGAGCGCCGTGCCACCGCGGCGTACGCTGCGACCACTACCGCGGAGCTCACGCTTCTCACGGCGGATTTTCAGCGCCCCCTCGAACCGGTCTCTTCGCGTACGGCGGCGCCGCCGATGCACTTCGGCGCGGTGCTCGGCAGCGTGGTACGGCAGGGGACGATGGACGTGCCGGACCGGGTCGAAGTGCGTTCCATCCTCGGGAACGTCGAGCTCGATCTGACCCGCGCCCGCTTCGCCCCAGGCATCACCGAGATCGCACTGAGCGCGTTCATGGGCAACATCGAGATCCAGCTTCCGCCGAACGTCGGCCTCGAGGATCACGTGAGCACGGTGCTCGGCTCGTTCGAGTATCGCCGCCATCCGCGCGCCGTGAGCTGGGCGGCGGCCAGCGGGGTGAACAGCGTAGTGCGATTCACCGGCCGCGTCGTGATGAGCAACGTCGAGGTGGTCGTGCGCGCGGACGACTCTCCCGACGAGTTCTTCAACGGCTAGCTCGCTCACCACACGCGCCGAGCGTCACCTGACCGACCCATTCGTCGAGCGCCGACGCGAGGAGCCCGACCCCATCGCCGTCGGATTTCTCCTCCAGCTCGCGCGCTCGCTACACGCGCACGGCTACTCCGCACCGCGGCTCGAAAACATCCTCGGCGCGACCGCACTCCGGTTGGGCCTGCACCGACCCATCTTCTTCACGATGCCGACGCTGATCATGGCGGCGTTCGGACCGGAGGCGCGGCAACGCACGGCGCTGCTCCGCGTCGAGCCCGGCCAGGTGAACCTGAGCAAGCTCGCCTCGCTGGAGCAGGTGTCACTCGACGTCGCGAATGGTCGTTCGTCGCCGGAGCAGGGGATGGCGGAGATCGCGCGCATCGCGGCGGCCCCATCGCCCTATGGTCCAGCGCTCACGACGCTGGCGTTCGGTGTGCTCTCCGGTACCGTGTGCCAGTTTCTCGGCGGCGGATGGCGCGAGATCCTCGTCGCCGCGATTCTCGGACTCGGGCTCGGCGTATTCGCGCTCTACTCGGAGCGTCATCAGCGGGTGGGCCGCGTGTTCGAGACGCTCGCGGCATTTCTCGTCAGCGCGGCGGCAATCGGGCTCGCGCGGCTCGTCGGCCCGATCTCCGTGTTCGTCGCGACGCTCGCCGGCCTGATCATCCTCATGCCCGGTCTGCTGCTCACCACGGCGATCACCGAGCTGGCGACGCGACATCTCGCGTCGGGGACCCTTCGCCTCAGCAGCGCCTTCATGACGCTGCTCGGTATCGTGTTCGGCGTCGCGCTCGGCACTCGGCTCGGCGTGGGGTTGTTCGGCGCGCCGATGGAAGCGATCGCCGCGGCGCCCCTCCCCGGCTGGGCAGCGCCGGCGGCCATTCTGCTCGCGGCGACCTCCTCGCTCGCGATCCTTCGCGCCGACCCGCGCGATGCGCCGTGGATCATCGCCGCCGGCGTGCTCGGCGTGGCCGGCGGCCGCTTCGGCGCGATGAAGCTCGGGGCCGAGCTGGGCACGTTCGTCGCAGCGTTCGGCGTGGCGCTGGCGAGCAGCGCCTTCGAGCGGTGGCGCAAGCGGCCGGCCCCGGTGGTGCTCGTGCCCGGTATCCTGCTGCTCGTGCCGGGGAGCATCGGCTATCTCAGCATGTCATCTCTCATGCAGCGCGACACGTTGGCCGGCATCGACACCGCGTTCAGGATGATCCTCACCGCGGTGTCGCTGGTGGCCGGGCTGCTCATCGCGGGAATCGTGGCCCCCGAGCCGCGTCTCACGACGGGGCCTGCCAAGCCGTGAGCTCCAGTGCGGTGGCCGACGTCGTGACGCGGTTGCATACTCATCGGATGACTTACTCTTCGACGTCGAGGACACCGTGACGCACTTCGCCAGCCGGATCGACCAATGACGACCACGCCCCCTGGAGCCGACGCGATCTCGCGTCGTTCGTTCCTTCAGAAGACCGCCGCGACGACCGCCGCCGTCGCCGCACCGCTCGTCATCCCGGCCCGCCTGCTCGGCGCGGCGGCGCCGAGCAATCGTGTTCGCGTGGGGCACATCGGCGCGGGGCGGATCGCGCAGGGCCACGACATGGTGGGCGTCGCGGGCGCGGATCTGGCCGACGTGCTGGCCGTCTGCGATCTCGATTCGCGTCGCGCGGCGAGCGGCAAGGCGCGCGTCGAGCAGCTTTTCGCGGCTCGCAACGCACCGAAGCCGGCCATCGGTGTCTACACGGATTACCGAGAGCTGCTGGCGCGCACGGACATCGACGCGGTGACGATCAGCCTTCCCGATCACCAGCACGCCGAGGTTGCACTGAGGGCGTTGCGGGCGGGGAAGGACGTCTATCTCCAGAAGCCGTTCACGATGACCCACGCCGAAGGGATCATCCTGCGCGACGCCGTGGCGAGGTCGGGGCGCATTCTCCAGGTCGGAAGCCAGCAGCGCTCCTGGGGACCGAACGAGCAGTTCCGGAAAGCGGTGGAATTCGTGCGCAGCGGGCGTGTCGGCCAGCTTCGGCACGTGGAGATCGGATTGCCAACGGATCCCACGGCGCCCGACGATCCACCGCAGCCCGTGCCGCAGAACCTCAACTACGATCTCTGGCTCGGCCCGACGCCTGAGGTGTACTACACCGAGCAGCGCGTCCATCCGCAGCGCGTGCTGCCGAACGGACAGCCCGACGTCCAGTCGCGGCCCGGGTGGCTGCGCAACGAGAACTACTCGCTCGGCATGATCACCGGGTGGGGCGCGCACCACTTCGACACGGCGCACTGGGGGATGAATGTGGAGCTCAGCGGTCCGTCGAAGATCGAAGGGAAGGGTGAGTTCCCGCCCCACGAGCGCATCTGGAACGTGCATGGCGCGTACGAGATCGAGCTCACCTATCCTGGCAACGTGATCATGCGCGTGTCGGACAAGCTGCCGAACGGAATCAAGTTCATCGGCGACGACGGCTGGATCTTCGTCTCGCGCGACGCCACGCAGACGGCGAGCGACCCCACCGGCCGCGCGACGTCGCTCAAGTCGCTCGACGCGAGCGACCCGAAACTGCTGGATCCCAGCGGGGTGACGGTGCAGATGCCGCACAGCCTGTCGCACCACAGGAACTGGCTCGAGTGCGTGAAATCCCGCGCCACGCCGCTGGCGCCGGCGCCGATCGCGCATCGCGCCAACACGGCGTGCATCCTCAGCTGGATCGCGATGAAGACCGGCCGGCCGCTCACGTGGGACGCGAAGGCGGAACGGTTCGTGAACGACGCGGGGGCCAACGCGATGCTCTCGCGCCCCGAGCGCGGGAAGTACGGTGCGACCAAGTTGGCCGCCACACTCTCCAGGACCCGACAGAAGACAGGATGACTCCGACTCGCACGCTTCGTCTCTTCGCTTTCGCCGCCGCCTCCGCTCTCGTGGCGACCATTCCCGCATCGGCGCAGCAGGGCGCGCCGCGCGCCGATTCTGCGCGCTTCCGCCTGCTCACGCTCGACCCCGGACACTTCCACGCCTCGTTGGTGCAGAAGTTCATGTACCCGGACGTCGATTCGACCGTGTGGGTGTACTCGGCCGGCGGCGACGATCTCGCGCAGCATCTCGCGCGCATCCAGACGTTCAACAGTCGCACCGACCAGCCGACGCACTGGGTCGAGAAGACCTACGTCGGCAAGGACTACCTCGAGCGGATGCTCGCCGACCGGAAGGGGAACGTCGTCGTCATCGCCGGCAACAACGCGCGAAAGACCGAGTACATCGTCCGCTCCATCGAGGCGGGGCTCAACGTGCTGGCTGACAAGCCGATGGTCCGCACGCCGGACGATCTTGTGAAACTTCGCCAGGCGTTCAGGACGGCGGAGAAGAAGCACGTGCTGCTGTACGACATCATGACCGAGCGCAACGAGGTGACGACGGCGCTGCAGCGCGAGCTGTCGATGCAACCGGAGCTGTTCGGCACGCTGACGAAGGGGACGACGGCGGAGCCGGCGATCTCCAAGGTGAGCGTCCACAACTACTCGAAGATCGTCGCCGGCTCGCCGCTCAAGCGGCCGGAGTGGTTCTTCGACGTCCGGCAGCAGGGCGAAGGCATCGTGGATGTGACGACACATCTCGTGGATCTCGTGCAGTGGGAGGCGTTCCCCGGGCGGACGCTCGTGCCGAGCGACGTGAAGATGCTGAACGCGCGCCGGTGGGCGACGGCGATCTCGCCCGCGCAGTTCGCGAAGGTGACCGGCGCCGACAAGTTCCCTGACTATCTCCAGCGCGACGTGAAGAACGGTGTGCTGCAGGTCTTCTCGAACGGGGAGATGAACTACACTCTGCGCGGAATCCACGTGCGCGTGTCCGACGCGTGGCAGTTCGAGGGACCGGAGGGGAGTGGTGACACCCACTTCTCGATCATGCGCGGCACCAGGGCGAACCTGGTGATCAAGCAGGGCGCCGAGCAGAAGTACAAGCCGGTGTTGTACGTCGAGCGGAATCCGTCGGTGACGCCGGCGGCGCACGAGGCGGCGCTCACCGCGGCGGTCGAGCGGTTGCAGGGCAAGTGGCCGGGCGTCGCTGTGCGGCGAGAGGGCGATCACTTCGCCGTGGTCGTTCCGGCCAGGTACGACGTCGGCCACGAGTCGCACTTCGCGCAGGTGACGTCGGACTTCCTGCGCTACCTGCGCGAGGGCAAGCTGCCGGAGTGGGAGGTGCCGAACATGCTCGTGAAGTACGGAACGATCATGGACGCGTACCGGATGAGCCGGCCGAAGTAGGCCCGGGGTCAGAGCCCGGGGTCAGAGCCCGGGCTCTGACCCCAATTGTTGTGAGCCACCGCACTGCCAGGTCAATATGTGGCGAGCGCGACCGGTGCAACGGGACGACTTCCCCCGCTCGGCGCGCGCGATGGTCTGCCCCTTGCCAGTTCCTTCCTTGTCGCGGCCGCCACTCCGGCGTTCACCCGACTCGAGCGTACCGCGACTGCTGGTAAGCTCCCCACGAATTGGAGACCGACCCATGGGCCACACGCACCGCTTCACGACACAGACACTCGCGCTCATCTGCGCTGTCGCCGTCGGCGCCTGCAGCAAAGGCGACAAGACGGCAATGGACACCGCCGCCGCGCGCACCGACAGCGCCGCCGGCCGACTCGACTCGACCGCGAGCACGAAGATGGACTCGGCTGCGGCGATGACCAATCCCGCCGCTGCCTGGTCCAACGACAAGTTCTTCGGCTACGCGCACAACGCCGACAACGGCGAGATGGCGCTCGGCAAGCTCGCCTCGACCAAGGCGACGAATCCGCAGGTCAAGGCGTTCGCCAAGCAGATGGTCACGGATCACCAGATGATGATGAAGGAGACGCACGCGCTGATGGCCACGCTCAAGGCCAGCATTGACAGCACGTGGGACGACGCCAAGAGCATCGGCGACGATGGGCGCGACAAGCTCGCCGACCTCACGACCAAGACGGCCGGCGCGGATTGGGACAAGAACTACATCGAAAGCCAGATCGACATTCACAAGCGCGTCCTGAGCAAAATGACGGACGCGGCGAAGAACAACACGGACAAGACGGTCACGGACGCGCTCGCGAAGGCGACGGCCAAGGTGCAGGAGCACCTGACCAAGGCGGAGACGATCAACTCGACGCTGAAGTAGGCGATCGTCGAATGGACCGCACCGACCCGGTGCGGGCACGCGGGGCATGGAGCGGATCGTCGCTCCATGCCCCGCGTCACGTTTCATCCACGCGTTTCATCCACCGGCGGCATCGTTGCATGAACGCGATCATCTCGCGTGCTCATCGGCGCGACGAACACGTATGTCGAAGCGGCGACTCGGCTTGCGCTCCACCACGCTGCATGATGCACGAGGGCCTTCTCTTCGCAGATGGGTGATTCGCCGCGCACGACGTGCGGTGCCACCCTTCGGAGAACCTCAATGCTCTCACGTATCGCGACCGCCGGCCTGCTCGCGTCCATCGTCGCTTGCAGCGGCGGTATGGATCGGCCGACACCCACCTCGCCACTCAGCGCCGACGATCAGCCTTCGCTCATCCGCACCGCCGAAGGCGGTGGCACCGTCTTCACCCAGAACAACGCGACCGCGGGCAACAAGGTCCTCGTCTTCGGTCGCGCCGCCGATGGCACGCTCACGAGTGCGGGCTCGTACGCCACGGGCGGCACCGGCACCGGCGCGGGGCTCGGCTCACAGGGCGCGGTCACGCTGAGCGACGACGGGCAATATCTCCTGGCCGTCAACGCCGGCAGCAACGAGGTCACCGCCTTCCGCGTTTCCGGCAACGTGCTCAACAAGCTCAACACCGTGCCGTCCGGTGGCATCATGCCGATCAGTGTCACCGTGCACGGCGGCGTCGTCTACGTGCTCAACGGCGGCGGTACCGGCGGAATAGCCGGCTTCACGCTCGGCACCAGTGGACTCGCCGCCATCCGTGACGGGCGTCGTCCACTCAGCTCCTCCGCTGCTGGGCCGGCGCAGATCTCGTTCACTCCCGATGGCAGCGCGCTCGTCGTCACGGAGAAGGCGGAGAACGCCATCGTGACGTATTCCGTCGACGCGATCGGCCGCGCCCACGGGCCGTCGGTCACGCCATCCGCCGGCCAGACGCCGTTCGGCTTTGCCTTCGGCCTCCGTGGCACGCTCATCGTATCCGAAGCGTTCGGCGGAGCGGTGGACGCGAGCGCCGCATCGTCGTACCGCACCAATGGTGCGAGCCTGATGCTTCGTAGCGCGTCCGTGCCCGACACGGAGACGGCGGCGTGCTGGTTTGCCGTCACGCCCAACGGCCAGTACGCCTACGCCACCAATACGGGCAGCGGCACCGTCTCGGGCTACCGCGTCACGAACGAAGGTCGCCTCGTGCTGCTCGATGCCGGTGGCGTCACGGGCGTGGTCGGCGCCGGCAGCTCGCCGACCGACGACGCGATCAGCCGGAATGGACAGTTCCTCTACGTGCTCGCCAGCAGTACACATCTCGTCTCTGCGTTCGCGATCAACGGGAGCGGGGCACTCACCGCTGTCGGGGTCTCCCCTGCGCTACCGGCCGGCTCGGTCGGACTCGCGGCGCGATGACTGGCACGGCGTCGCCAAGCGAGCGAAGTCGCGCCCGCCTGGCGACGCCACCAGTCGGCGACCATGTTCACGCCGTGGCATCCGCGCTCACCTTCCGACGTGCGCTGCTCGGCGCGATCGCCCTCGCACTGTTGGCCGGGGTCGTGCCGGCCGGCCTGATCCTCGACCGCCAGCTCGCTGGCGCGCTCGAGGCGCGCGCGCGTTCCGACCTGGCGCTCGCGCCAGCCGTCTTCCTGGATCGCCAGACCTCGAGCGGCGACGCGAGGATGATGCACGCCAAGGAGTTCGCGCATTCAGCCGATCTCGCCGACGCGCTGGCGAAAGGCGATCGTGCGCGCGTGCGGCGAATCGCCGAAGACGCCCGGGCGGCGCTGGGCGGTGAGCCGATCGTCGTCGGTCCGGACGAGGACGTGTGGACCGGACCGGCCGCAGCGTCCTCACTGGCTGAGCTGGTGCCTCGAACGCGGCGTGGCGACATGCCGGTCGCCACGGTTGCCGACAGCCTCACTCTCATGGATGTGGCGCTCGCGCCCGTGCAGTCCGGGGGGAAATGGGTCGGCGCCGCCGGTCTCGCCACGATGCTCGACGAACAGCGCACCGCCGCGATCGCCGGGCTGACTCGGGCGGACGTGATCGTCTTCGTCGCGCCCACGCCCGACGCCGTCGACTCGGACGTCCACATCGTGGCGACGACGCTCGACACCGCGAGCACCCGAGCGCTCGGAGGTACGCTGCAAGCGTGGTCGCTCGACGTCGCACCCACCCCGCCAGCACGAGGCGCCGCGGAAGATCGCAGCGCACCGGTCCACGAGCTGACCTCCGGCGGTCGACGCTTCATCGCGGTGATCGCGCCGGTCGGATCGGCGGGGAGCGTGGCGCTCATCCGCGATCTCGGCGCCGAGCTGTCGGTGCTTCCGCGTCTGCGACGGCTCGCCTTCTGGAGCGCCGTGGCCGCGCTGGTGCTGGCGCTCGTGCTCGGCTTCGCGCTGGCCGCGCGGATCGCGCGTCCAATGCGCGCGCTCGCCGACGCCTCCGACGCGTTGGCGCGCGGCGACTTCGGCGCGCCGCTTCCCGACTCCAGCCACATCGCGGTTCGGGAGGTCAGGCAGCTCGCGACGGCGTTCGCGACGATGCGCGCGGCACTCGCCGCTCGCATCGCCGAGCTGCACGACGCGAATGACGCGTTGGGCGATCGGAATGCCCGTCTCACCGCGCTCCAGGCCGACCTCGTGCAGCGTGAGCGGCTCGTGGCCACGGGACGGCTCGTGACGCAGCTCGCGCACGAGATCCGCAATCCGGTGGCGAGCCTGCGCAACTGTCTCGAGCTGATCCGCCGTCGACTGACGGATGATCCGGAAGGTCGCGAGTTCGCCGATCTCGCCATCGATGAGCTGTTGCGGATGCACGAGCTTGCGGAGCAGATGCTCGACGTCAATCGACCGCGCGACGGTGGGGGCGCGCACTGTCGGCCGGCGGAGACCGTGCGCGACGTGGCCGCTCTGCTCATGGCGGGCACGCGCCCCGACACGGTGCCAATCACCTGGTCCCTCGCCGACGGGACGTCGGGGGGCGAGGTCGCGGCGATCTCCGCGGACTCGCTGAAACAGGTATTGCTCAACCTCGCGCAGAATGGTCGCGACGCCATCTCGGCGCCCGCGCCGAGGCCGGCGTCGACCGTGCCCCATCCCGGCGTTCACATGCTCGTGCGCGCCAGCGAGACGGAGGTCGAGATCGAGGTGCGCGACGACGGACCCGGCATCGCTCCCGATATTCTCGCGAAGATCTTCGACCCGTTCTTCACGACGAAACCGGACATGCGCGGTGTGGGCCTGGGCCTCTCGATCGCGGAGGGGTTGATCCGCCAGGCCGGCGGGCGGCTGCGGCTCGAGAGTGAAGAGCAGGATGGAGGCGTCGTGCGCGGCGGAGCGGCGTTTCTCGTCACGCTCCCTCGCACCGTCGCCTCCATCGCCTCGCGCTCCAGCACTGGCGACGAGACGCGGGGTCAGCGGCCGCTGTCGTCCGCTCACGCCGCATCGACGGTGCACGCCACGTGATTCCAGCGCTGAACCGACCTGCACGCCTGCTCGTCGTCGACGACGATCGCGCCTTCCGGCTGTCCACCGCCGCACTGCTTCGCGCCGAGGGGCACGAGGTGAGCGCAGTGGAGGATGGGGCGAGCGCCGTTGCCGCGCTGCGGGACGCCGGCACGCGTGGCGCGCGGTTCGATCTCCTCCTGCTCGATCTTCGCATGCCTGGCATCGACGGGCTCGGCGTCGTCGAGTCGTTGCGGGTGTGGGGCGAGCGCGTGCCGATCCTCATCATCAGCGGCGTCGGGACCGTGGACAGCGCGGTTCGCGCGATGCACCTGGGTGCCGACGACTTCCTCACCAAGCCCGTGGAGCCCGAAGTGCTCGCCGCGCGTGTCGCCGATCTGCTGGAGCGGCGCCCGGATGTCGAATCGGCGCAGGCGGGCAATCCGAGTGGCATCGTTGGGCGTGCGCCCGCGATGCGGCCATTCTTCGACGCGTTGCGCCGCGTCGCACCAACCGATACGACCGTGCTCGTCGTGGGTGAGACAGGGACGGGGAAGGAGCTGGCGGCGCGCGCCGTGCACGATCTCTCGCCGCGCAGCGCCAAGCCGTTCATCGCCGTGAACTGCGCCGCACTCGGTGAGGGAGTGCTCGAGAGCGAGCTGTTCGGTCACGTGCGCGGCGCGTTCACCGGTGCGATCCGCGACCGCGCCGGACTGTTCGAAGCCGCGAGCGGAGGCACGATCTTCCTCGACGAGGTGGGCGAGGTGTCGCCGTCGCTCCAGCAACGGCTGCTGCGCGTGCTGCAGGAGCGCGAGGTCACGCGCGTCGGCGCGTCTCACCCATCGAAGGTCGACGCGCGCGTGGTGGCGGCGACCAATCGTGATCTCGGTGCGCTCGTCGCCGCCGGACGCTTTCGTGACGACCTGCTGTACCGGCTGGCGGTGTTCCCGCTCACGCTTCCTCCGCTGCGCGAGCGTCGCGCCGACATCCCGCTCCTCGCCATGCATGCGCTGGCCGGACTGCGTGCGCGGGGTCCCGGACGGGAGGGCCTCGCCTGTTCGCCCTTCGCCATG
Source organism: bacterium (assembly GCA_039933415.1). Taxonomy (GTDB): domain Bacteria; phylum Gemmatimonadota; class Gemmatimonadetes; order Gemmatimonadales; family Gemmatimonadaceae; genus AG11. The sequence continues at coordinate 10,028 of JBDTOD010000045.1, read as the reverse complement.
CGGATGCTGCGCGAGTTCGCCTGGCCGGGAAACGTGCGCCAACTCTTCTCCGTGCTCGAGGCGGCGGCGATCCACGCCGACTTCGGGCGCATCGAGGCGCAGCATCTGCCCGAGGAGATCCGTCGCGTCGCTCGGCCCGCCATGAGCGAGCCGGAGCACGACGCGCGCTATCGCTCGCTCGAGGAGGAAGGTGACGAACGCGCCGCGATCGCCGCCGCGCTCGACGAGACGAGCGGCGCGCTCGCGAAGACCGCGGACCTGCTCGGTATGAGCAGGACCACCTTGTGGCGAAAGCTCAAACAGTACGGACTCTCGGCAGCGCGATCCGACGAGTTTACGCCGCCGGAGACGTTACCCTGATCAGCGGCGTGACGCGATCACTTCGGGAACCCGCTCGCGTCCATCCCCTTCACGATCCGCAGCGCGTTTCTGAAGTAGACCTTCTGCAGCACGGAGTCGGGTAGCCCGAGCCCGTACATCCCCCAGAACGCATGCCGGCGGCGGTACCACGGGAAATACTCGTCGTTCGTCTCGAAGATGCGGAAGTACACCGCGTACTCGTCCTCGCCGCCGAAGGTGTCTTTCCCCATCAGGATGCGGTCCTGGTACTTGAGGAAGAAGGCGCGGCCGGCGCGCGGCTGGCGCCCGATCTCGTACAACGCCGCGGCCACTTCGACATTCATGTTCGGAATGCTGTCCATCGTGCGGCCGAGCCGAGCGAGGTCCTGGCCGAGCCATGACAGATGCGCGCTGATGAACTGCGTCTTCGCGTGGCGCTTGAACATGCGGTGCTGCTCGGCGATCAGCGAGTCGAACGGCGGATACTTGCTCGCCGGCCGCGCGCGCGACGGATATTGCTCGAGCTCGAGGTAGCGCTCGTTGTGCTTGTCGATCGAAAGGAAGAACGCCGGCGGCTCCGCCGTGTGGATGAGCACGGGGATTCCGAGCTCGCCGCACTTGTCCCAGATCGGCGCGAGCCGCGGATCGTCGGTGCGCACGCGCGAGCCGTCGGCCCAGTAGGTGTCCATGCCGAGGTTCTTGAAGATCTTGAGCCCGACCGCGCCTCCGTCCTTGACGTCGCGCTCGAGCTGATCGGCCGCGTTGCGGGCGAAGTTGGGCTCGTTGATGCGGCCCCAGTCGATGTTGGCGAACACGGTGAAGCGCCCCGGATATTTCGCGCGGACGTTCGCCACCTGCGCCTTGAGCGACGCGCCCGATCCGCCGCTCAGGTTGTTCATGGTGCGGAGGCCCATGTGATCCATCTGCGCCACGAGCGCGGCGAGCTCCGCGTCCGGCATCGAAAGATTCTGATGTCCGTGAATGTCCACGAAGGGGTACTTCGCGCGCTTAACGACGGTCTCGGTGGTGACGAGCATCGAGCGCGGCTCGTAGTCCTCGATGCTCATCGAAGGCGGTCGCTGCTGCTCGTTGCGGCGGACCTGGGAAGAGGCGGGGGTGGCGGCGAGGATGGTCGAGAGCGAGACGGCGACGGCCAGCCGAGTGTGAATGATCATGCTGGAAGCTACGGTGGAGCCTTGCGGGGCGTTTGGACGATCCTGGCAGATGTCTCCGCGGGGTCGAGGTCGTTGAGCCGTCGGGGCGATGGCATCACGCCAGTAGTCACACCGGCTCGCGCGCGGACCGGCGTCTGAGCCGTTACGGTAAGATTCCGCGCGTCACCGGCATTCCTCACGATGAACCCCTCCTCCCGTGCTGATGCCGCCGACCGCAACTCGAGTGACAGACCTCAGCGATGCCGAACTGATCGCGCGTCTCAGGCGAAGCGACGGCATCGCGATCGGTATTCTGTACGCCCGGTTTGCCACGCCCCTGTTGGGTCTCGCCCATCGACTGCTCGGCTCGCGCGATGAAGCTGAAGACGTGGTGCAGGATGTGTTCGTCGGGCTCCCGCTCGCGCTTCGTCGATACAACGAGCAGGGCGCATTCGCCGCCTGGTTGAAGCTGGTCACCGTGCGGACCGCGCTCATGCACCGTCGGAGCAGCGCGCGTCGGCGGCAGACGCCCCTCGACGCACCGGACGCACGAGGACGCGCGACCGCGCCCGAGCCGCTCATCGATCGCATGGTGCTCGAGGCAGCGATCGCCGCGCTCCCGGAAGCGCTTCGCGACGTCTTTGTGCTCTATCACATCGAACGCTTTTCGCACGCGGAGATCGCGCAGATGCTCGGCATCAGGCGGGGCACCGCCGAGGTGCGTCTGCATCGCGCGGTCCGGCGGCTGCGAGCACACCTGGAGAACGATCGATGATCACTCGCCTGCTGCATCCGAGCGATTCCGCGCTCGCCCGGTTCGCTGAATCACCTGAATCGAACGACGCGTCTACTCGGTTGCGGGAACACCTCGCGTCGTGCCAGACGTGCCGCGATCATATCGCCTTCCTTCGTGCCCTGCCGGAGCGACTCGCGGGGCTCGGCGCTCCCGAGGCCGACGACACCCTGCTCGAGCGCATTCAGGGGCGACTCGCTAGGAAGGATCGAGTCATCCTTCCGGTGGACGCACCGGCGCGCAGCCCACGCCGGGCATCGTGGCTCGTCGCGGCGGCCGTGCTCCTGGTCGTCGCGACGCTGTGGGTCGCCTCGTCGGCGAGAGACCTTCGCGCTGACGCCACCTCGGGCGAGCTGCGATTCGCGCCTGAGCAGCTCGTGAGTGGACCGATCGAAGTGACCTATCGGGACGTCGGGCTCTTCAGCGGGGCGAAGCGCCTGACTCTGCGCGCGAGGTTCCGCACGAAGAACGACGAGTCGTACAACTCTGCCTCCAAGCAGTGGTCGGTAGCCACGCTCGCGCGCGGCAACGGCGGCGACTTCCATACGACGCTGCGCGTGCCCGACTCGGTCGTCTACGCCGCCTTCGCGATCGAGAGCGAAGATGGCGGTCGCGTCGACGACAATGGGCACAAGCTCTGGTATCTGATGACCCACGAGCGCGACGGCCGACCGACGTACGATGCCGTGTGGCAGCGGGCGAACGATCTCATGGGCGAGAACATCGAGCTCTCGATGCACGAACTCCAGGGTCTGGCGCGCCTGTACGGCGAACGTGCAGAGGCCTGGGGTGCGGTCGCCGCGATCGAGCGCTTCATGCTGGGCGACGCGCATGCCGACAGCACGACTGCGGCGCACTGCGAGCGTCTCGTGCACTTCGAGTCGCTGCTCCGCGCTCGCGCGACGCTCGATATGGCGCAGGTGTCAGCGATCCGCTCCTACGCCGTCCAGCTCGATGATCGCGCGTGTCCGCAGGCACAGGAGATCGCGAGCTCCTTGCGTGCAGTTCTGGCGCACGACACCACCGGGGCGCCCGCGTCGCTCTCGATGCGCTACGCCGAGCGGCTGAAAGCGATCGGGACGCAGCCAGCGCATGCTCTGGCGCTCGCGGAAGAGTTCTGGCCGCCGAGGGTCGAGACCGCTCCGGTGATCTATAACAACGGACTCAACTTCGCCGTCGCCGCGAAGGACAGCGCCGCCATGCTGCGGTGGGCCGATCGCAATGCAGCGCACGCGCCGGGCGTAGCGTCAGGCAGTTATTCCATGCTCCTGCGCCAACCGCTCGTGCGTCAAGCGGCGCTCGGCCGGCTCCGCGAAACGCTTCGCCGATTCCGCACCCGGCAGGACTCCCTGCGTCCACTCGAGCACAGCGTGATCGAGCAGGTCCGGCTCGACAGCGCGACGGCGCGGCGAATTCTCATGCTGATCGGCAACGCGCTGCTCGATGACGGAAAGGTCGCCGCCGGGCTCGATACACTCAACCTCGCGACGCGCGGCGGTTGGGAGCCGGAGCTCTACCGTCGCGTCGCCGCCGCGACGTTCAGGATTGGCGACACCGCGCGCGCGCTGCCATTGCTCGCACGGGTGAGCGTGGACCCCGCGACGACGCAGGCCGCAGCCGACTCGCTCGCGCGCGTCGCCACACGGTTCATGACGCCGGCCGCATGGACGAACGCGCAACGCGACGCGCGGGAGACGATGCGCACCACGGTGCTCGAGGACGCGCGACTCGTGCCGATCGGCAAGTCACCGCACCTTCAGGACAGCGCCGGTCACACCACGAATCTGGCCGAGCTCTCGAAAAAACGCACTACGGTCGTCGTCTTTTTCTCGCGATTCTGCGCGCCGTCGCGCCAGGAGCTCGCCATGCTGCCGGCTCTCGCGGCGCGGTTGGAGCAGGAGGGGATCAGGCTCGTGACGATCACGCGCGAGGCGCCATCAAGCGAGCTGCGGTCGTTCGTACAGCAGGCGCGCGTCGCGCTGCCACTTTATCACGACACGTGGGGTGAGGCGGGCCGCGCCTTTCAGGACTTCGGCACGCCAGAGTATTTCATCGTCGATCCGCGCGGTCGCATCCGCTTCCGATACACCGCGCTCTCGAAGGTGCTCACCCAGGCCGTAGTGCTGAAGGAGGTGGAGCAGGACGAACGCTAGCGCGACCGATCTGCGACGCGCGGGTTGACGACGCCATGCGGACCGCGCCCATATTGGTGGGGAATGCCGCCGGTCCCCCTCTCGGAGAAGCGAGTGCGCGATCGAATCGTCCTACTCGTCGCACTGCTCATGGTCTCGGCCGCGCCCGGTCGCGTCGCCGCGCAGGTGCGTCCGGAGACGATTCGCGGCCGGGTGACGTCGGACTCCGGCTTCCCCGTGCGGGACGCCACCGTGTCCGCGACGCGAGCGCCCGACAGGATGTTTCTGCAGGCGAGGACGGACACCGCCGGGCGATTCTCGATCCGCTTCGACAGTGGAACGGGAGACTACCTCATCCATGCAACAGCTGTCGGCTACAAGGCGTCGCGAAAGCGACTCACCCGCGCTGCCGGCGACGCCGCCCTCACGATTGAGCTCAAGCTCACGCCAACGGTGACGCAGCTCGGTGCCGTGAAGGTCGTGGCCAGAGCGCAGCGACCCGCGAGAGACGACGATGCCGGACGCACGGTCGGAGCATCCGAGCAGCAGGTCGAAGGGGTGTACTCCGCGCTCGCACCGGGGGACGAAGGGAATCTCGCCGCGATCGCCAACGCCGTGCCTGGCGCCACGTCGCATGCCGATGGTGTCTCGGTGCTCGGTCTGGGTGGAGACCAGAGCAACGCGACACTGAACGGAATGGCGTTCAGCGGCCCGGGCCTGCCGCGCGATGCGCAGATGTCGGTGAGGGTCGCCACGTCCAGCTACGATCCGGCTCGCGGAGGCTTCAGCGGCGCACAGTCTTCGATCGAGCTTTCGCCAGGCAGTCGCTTCTACCGCCGCAACTCCCATCTCACGCTGGACGCTCCGCAGCTCCAGGCTGTTGGTCCCGTCGGCGAGCAGCTCGGCAAACGTTACGCCTCCGTGAACGCGAGCATCGGCGGATCGGGTGAACTCGTCGAGAACCGGTGGTACTACAACAATGCGCTCCAGATCTCGCGCCGACAGTCGGACGTCGCATCGCTGCTGAGCGTTGGGGCTGATGCGCTGCGCGCCGCCGGCGTCGCGCCAGACTCCGTCCTTCGATTGCGGCAGCTGCTGACGGACGCGCACGTCCCGCTCGGCGACTCACGCGTCCCCGGCAGCGCCATCACGCAGGCGCTGAGCTTCGTCTCGCGGATCGACCACGCGCGATTCAAGGGGAACAGCTACGAGCCGGCGCCGAGCACGTGGAACGTCACACTCTATGGCAACCACGTTGGCGAGCGAGCGGAAGGGCTCTCTGTCGTGAGTGCGCCGTCGCGCGGGGGCGAGCGGACCGCACTCTCGCTCGGCGTCCAGGCGAACTACTCGCGCTTCGTTCGGAACGTGCTCAACGACACGCGCACCGGGCTGAGTGTCGAGCGTGAGGCAGGTACGCCGTACCTCCGGCTACCCAGTGGAACTGTGCTCGTGTCCTCGCTGCTGCCGTCGAACGCCGCCGCATTCACCACGGTCGCCTTCGGTGGCAATGGCGCGCTCGACGTCGCGCGGCGCGCGTGGACATGGGAAACGATCAACGAGACACACTGGTATCCGACCACCAAATCGCACCGCCTCAAGCTGACCCTCAGCTCGCGCTTCGACGGATACTCTCGCAGTGCGCCCGAGGACCTGCTAGGCAGCTATGGGTACGCCTCGCTCGCCGACCTCGCCGCGGGGCAGCCGTCCTCCTTCTCGCGCACGCTCGCCGCACCGACGCGTGAGGGCGGGGAATGGAGTGGCTTCGTCGCGCTCGGAGACTACTGGCGTGCCACGAGAAGTCTGTCGCTGATGTTCGGCGCACGGTTGGAGGGGAACCGCTATTTGACGGACCTGGCAGAGAACACGGCGATCGCGAGCGCGTTCGGCGCGTCCACGGCGCACGCACCCGAGCATGTCCACGCGAGTCCTCGGCTCGGATTCACCTGGTACTTTGGCAAGACGCCGCGCGGGATGGGAATGCGCGTGAGCTCCGTCGCGCTGAGGAACTTCGCACCCACGATGGTGCTGCGCGGCGGAATCGGGGAGTTCAGAGGGCTGCTGGCTCCCTCACTCCTCTCGGAGGCTAGCGTCGCGAACGGCCTCGCGAATGGGCTGGCGCGACTCACCTGCATCGGCACGGCGGTGCCCGCGCCATCGTGGGATGGCTTTCTCTCCGACCCTCAGAACATTCCAACTACCTGCGCCGGGGGCGCGCCATCGACGTTCACTGACGCTGCGCCGACGATTCGCCTGTTCGATCGAACGTTCGACGCCGCTCGCAGCTGGCGGGCGAACATCTATTGGGGGAGGAGCATCGGCAACTTCGGCGTCTCGGTGGAGGGAGTGTATTCGCTCAACCTGAATCAGCCGGGAATCGTCGATCTCAACTTCGGTGGCACTCCGAAGTTCGTGCTCGCGGATGAGGGAGAGCGACCGGTATTCGTGAGCCCGTCGTCGATCGTCGCCGGCACCGGTATCGTGTCGCCCGTCGAGTCTCGCACGCGGCCGGATTTCGGACGCGTCGTCAGCAGCCGCAGCGACCTCCGGTCGACGAGCCGCCAGCTCACCGTGACGATGGCCCCGGACTACTTCGGCAGGTTGTACTACAGCCTGGCCTATACGCTTGGTGACATGCGGTCCGACGCGAGGGGCTTCGATGGCGCCGCATTCGACGATCCCACTCGCCTGGACCGAGGGCCGGGCAATTTCGACGTGCGTCACCAAATCATTGCTTCGCTCGGCGCAGATCTCTTCAAGGGAACGAACATCTCACTGTTCGCGCGTATGTCATCTGGTATTCCCTACACTCCCCGGGTGAGCGGAGACCCAAATGGCGACGGTCTTTTAAACGATCGCGCCTTCGTGTTCGACCCTGTCGCGACCTCCGATGCGTCGCTCGCCGCCGGAATGCATACCCTGCTCGACGGTGCACCCGATCAGGCGCGCGCGTGCCTTCGCGAGCAACTGGGGCACGCCGCGGCGCGCAACAGCTGCCGTGGACCCTGGACCGCGATGGTCAACGCCCGCGTCGGATTGTACAACCGCTACGGCAACACGAAGCGCCGCATCTCGGCCGCACTCAATCTGACGAATCCGCTTGGTGGTCTCGATCAGCTCCTGCACGGCGGGAGCGACCTCCGAGGCTGGGGGAGCTCGGCGCTGCCAGACCCGACTCTGCTCGTCGTGCGCGGCTTCGATCCCGCGGCGCGCCGGTTCCGCTACGAGGTCAACCAACGGTTCGGCAGCGCTGCCTCCTCGGCGCAGCTCGCGCGGGCGCCATTTCGCGTCACGCTCGACATGCAGTTCGATCTCGGCGTCCCCATCGTCAAACAGCAAGCGATCAAGCTGCTGCGTCCCGGCCGCGGCAAAGAGTCTGGCCCTCGGCTGCGTGCCGACTCGATGGCGAAGTTCCTCGACGGTCAGGTCGTCGATATCTACGAGAGGATCATGCGCGAAAGTGATTCTCTGCTTATCTCTCGCGACCAGATGGATTCACTGAAGGCGGCAGGCTCGCGCTATCGCGTTCGCATGGATTCCCTGTGGATGGCGAGCACGACGCAGCTCGCTGCGATGGATGACGACTACGATGCCAACCGCGCGATGCATCTCATCGACGACGCGACCGAACAGGCATGGATCCTCGATCGAGACGAGCTTCCCACGCTCGCGCGGATCCTCTCACCGCTCCAGATGCGCATGGCGCCCTGGGTGCCCGCGCTGCAACAGAGCGTCGGCAAGAAATCCGTCGGGATCCGAATGTTCAGGTTCTAGCCACCGGTGACCATGTCCATTCCGAGCTGCGCACGTCGCGTCGCGTTCACCGTCGCGCTACTCACGGAAGCCGCATGCGCCAGCGGCCGCTCAGTGACGGCGACGTCGGGCAAGCGCACCCCCGTACCCCACGTGGACCTCACCTGGCTCTCCATCGCCAACGTCCACTTCCAGGCCGGCCCGCTCGGCATCCTCGCCGACGGCTACGTCACCCGCCTCCCTCAGAGCGCATTCGCCGATCAGACGTTGGTGCGCTCGACCGGCGCCTTCCACCCCGATACCGTCGCCGTGGCGCGGGTGCTCGCCGCGCTCGGCGGCCCGTCTCGCATCCAGCTCCTGCTCACCGGCCACAGCCACTTCGACCACGCCTTCGACACCGCGCTCTGGTCGCGCCTCACCGGCGCGCGGATCATCGGTCCGAAGACGACCTGCTTCCAGGCGATCGCGCAGAGTGTTCCCGCGTCGCGCTGCATGCCGGTGCAGGGCGGCGAGACGATCCCGCTCGGCGATGGCGTCACGATGCGCGTCGTGCGGTGGAATCACAGCGGCGACCCGGCGGTGAACCCCGAGCAGCACAACCCGTCGGAGCTCGCGGCCCCACCGCATCCGGATGCGCTCACGGGAGGACTGCGGCCAGGGCTCGCGGACGACTTCCCCAACGGCGGTGGAGGCCGCGCCTACCTGTTCACGATGGAGACGGCCGGCGGACGATTGAGCTGGTTGTACCAGAACTCGGCGAGCCCAGTGGATCTCGAGCGGCCGATCGTCGTGGACGGCGTGAGCTACGGTGCGCCGCTCGAGAATCTTCGCGCCGCCATGCGCGACGCCCGGATCGACTCGGTGGATCTGTGGATCGCGACAGGCGGCGTCCCGATCGCGACGCTCGTGCTGCCGGTGCTCAAGCCGCGCGCGTATCTCCCCGTGCACTGGGACGGACTGTTCGCGCCCTTCTTCGGCGGCGTGCCCGCACCCTACGCCGACTCCGCGCTCGAGGCATGGCTCGCGAGCAACGGCGTCCGTCTCGTGCGCCCCACGCAGTACATGGATCGCTGGCGACTCGATCGGGCCGGCGTGCATCCGATCGCGAACGACTCGGCCAAGCGCGCGCTCGGGTTCGCGCCGTGAGCACGCGTCGTCCGAGCGGCAACTGGATGCCAGCGACGCTGCTCGTTGGCGCGTCGTACGCCATCATGGGGAAGCTGTTCACGCTGCCGACCGCGAACGTGCTCGCATGGCGGCGCGGCGCGTGGGTAGCCAGTGCCGTCGTGTTCGCCGGGCACATCGCCTTCGAGCACTTCAAACGGCGAAGCAGCGCTCGCGCGACGGCGACGCATGCGGCCATCGCCGTCGCGATCGCTGCCGCCGCGCTCGCGCTCGCGGCGACGCTCCAGGACCTTGCTGGCGGACATCCCGTTCGCCCGGTGATGTTGCTGGCGATCGTGCTCTGGCCAGTCCTGCTCGCCATCCCCGCATTCGTTGTCGCCTTCGCCGCTTCGGCGGTGCTCGCGCGCCTCTCCTCGAATTCCGCGCACTCACTCCCATGATCGAAGACTTCCGCTCCGAGTACGAGCGCTACCGGCTGCTCGCCGAGAAGGCGCTCGACCAGATGCCCGACGAGTCGCTGAACCGTGTTCCAGTGCCGGACGGCAACTCGGTCGCGATGCTCGTGCGACACATGAGCGGCAACCTCGTCTCACGCTTCACGAACTTCCTCACGGAGGACGGCGAGAAGCCGGACCGCGATCGCGACCGCGAGTTCGACGAACGGCCGTTCACGCGCGCCGAGATGGACGAGATGTGGAAGCGCGGCTGGACCGTGCTCGAGGAGAATCTCGCGCC